>CAYPGE010000362.1:0-9692 GCA_964409865.1 uncultured Pirellulaceae bacterium | reverse complement strand
CTCGCAAGCCTTCCTTCGATTGCCAGCCGAAGCCCGTTTGCCGGGAGAAGACGTTGAATGATCGAGAACCGCAGTCGCGGCCAGGACGAGCCGCCGCCCATCTGGACGAACCCCATCACGGAAGACGCCATCCTGGGCGAGCGCGAAAACGCGTTCCTGTTCCAGACGCCGCCCGGCGATTATGAAGTGTACGTGCTGTGCGGGACCAGCGAGGCGATGTCCAGCCAGTACTTCGACTTTACGGTGCAAGTCGGCGGCGACCAGCAGCGCGTGCAGTTCGAGGGCGGATACCGGTTCCGCGCGTTGCGGTTCCGCGCCCGCGCCGGCCAGGAACCGCTGGCGGTCCAGTTCACGCCGCGCAGCAAGTGGGTGGCCTGTGCCATCCTCGCTTGGCCGGCTGCGGATGCCGCACGCGTGCAGCGGCAGATCATCGCGCCGCTGGAGGAGTGGACCTATCGCATGCCGCCCGCCGAATGGGCCCAGTGGCAGGAAGACCTGGAGCCGGATTCCGGCCCCCTGCCGGAGCCCAGTGAAGCCGACCGGCAACGGGGCTTCGTCGTCTACTCGCGGCACTACCTGGAGTGCGTGTATCCGCACACCAGGCCCCGCGCCGAGGACGTCAATCCGGCGCTCCGCCTGTTCGCCACGCCGGGCGAATACGAACCGATGAACTTCGTCGTGTATCCGCTGGCCGATCTGCGCGAGGCACGGGTGACCGTCAGCGACATCGGCCCGGTGCCCGCCGGCAACATCGACGTGCGGCACGTGCGTTTCCTGCGAGCACGGCCCAACTATCGGGTCCGCTTCCGATACCGCGTCGTGCCTGACGTGTTGGAGCACTTCCAGACGCTTGACCTTCCCGCCGAGGAGAACGCACGGTTCTGGATTACGGCCCACGTGCCGGACGACGCGCCCGCCGGCACGTACCACGGCCAGGTCACCTTCGAGTGCTCCGGCGGCAAAGCCGTGCTGCCGGTCACGCTGCGGATTTTGCCCTTCCGCTTGCAGGACGATCCGAACAAGCTGTTCGGCATCTACTATCGGCACCCGTACGACCTGATGGCCCGCGCCGGCGATGACGTGTCGCGCGAGTATTTTCGCCGGCGGGCCGAGTTGGAGCACGCCGACATGGTCGCGCACGGCACGCGCAACGTGGTCCTGTCCTGCGGCAGTTCGGCGGCCGACGCCCAAGGCAGCTTTCAGTTCCGTTTTGAACTGTTGGCCGACCAGATTGCCCTGGGCCAGAAGTACGGCTTTCGCGGCCCGCTCGTGATGCACATCAGCACGGGGGCCGTGTATGCCAAGTACATGAAAGAGAGTTTCGGCAGCCACCTGCGCGGCGTGCAGGATCCGCCGGAGGAATTCAGCCGAGAAATCACGGCCCTGGTCAAGGCCATCGAAGCCGAGCGGCAAAAACGCGGCTGGCCGGAATTCCTCTACTATCCGGTGGACGAACCGAGCACCGATCCGGCCGCGGTGAACTTCATGCTCAAGGTGCTCAAGGCCTGCAAAGCCGCTGGCGTGCGCACCTATGTGACCGCCGACCCGACGCACGACCAATTTGAGCCCCTGCGGCCTTTCATCGACGTGTGGTGTACGCAGCCCTTCGCCCCGGACCGCGAGACGATCCAGGCCGACATGCGGGCCCGCGGCGTGGAATACTGGTGCTATCCCAACCACGTCAACGGCGAGAATGACCACACGCCGGTGACCGGGGCGCGGATGACCTACGGCTTCGGCTTCTGGCGGTCCGGCTTCCTGACGCTGATCCCGTGGATCTACTCGTCCAGCAGCGGCGACCCGTTCAACTATCTGGACGGCGCCTCGATGGACTTCTTCAACCGCCACGAGCCGGACGGCACGCCGATTCCCGTGGCCATGTGGGAGGCCTATCGCGAGGGCTACGACGACTACCGCTACCTCTACACGCTGGAACAACACATCGCCGAGGCGAAGAAACGCCCTGAACCCGCCTGCCAGCAAGCAGCTGCTCAGGCCGAGCGCGAGCTGCAATCCGTCTGGAACGCGATCCGCGTGCAAACCAAATACAAGTGCGACGGCCTGTGGTCCCCGGCCGAATTCGACGTCTACCGCTGGCTGGTCGCACAACAGATCCTGACTTTGCGGTAGTCCGCGGATTCTCGTGCGAGCTGGGGCGAGTGGATTAGCATTCACCGCGGTCAGAAGCGAATGGCCATCAGAGTCACATCGTCGTTGCGAAGTCCCCTGCGGTCTCGCAGTCCCTCGATCCAGGACGAGAAGGGTTCTTCGCTGGCGCTGGCCGACAAGCACTCTTCCATCTCCGTCCAAGGGCACCTTGCGGACTCGTGTTCCGCCAGGCACCACTGCGCCAGCGAGTCGGTCATCAGCCACAGGCGATCGTTTGGCACGCCGCTACCGTGGATCGTGACGCTCCGCCGCTGGATTTCTTCGCTGGCCGTTTTCGATCCCAGCAGGGCGGGACTGTTGTTGAAACGACCTGACTGTTCGACGGGAAAGGACTTCAACAGCTTGCCGCCACGCGTGTGAAACAGACAGGAATCACCGATGGCCCAGGCATGCCATTGGCAAGCCAATCCGGGGAAATCCTTGACGTTCAAGCCCAGCAGCGTCGCGAAGGCACCCTGTTGCAGCTTGACTTCGGCGTACCACGGCAGTTCTCGCCCCCGAAATTGAGCCGCCCATTCCTCTTGCACCTTGGGAAGCCTGCCGATCCAGGCGTCGATCTCGGTGTCCGAAGACGCCACGTATTGCTGGACCAGCCATTGGGCCCATGACCTGGCGAACACGCTTCCAGCGGCGCCGTCAGCCACGGCAAAACGGCCCAGCGGGTGATTGGCCGCACAGGCGTCATCACATTCCTCAGGCCGGCTGCCGCGTCGGGCAAGACAGAACGAACGGAATTGCATCTCGACGATTCCCGCCTACACTAGTTGGGCCCGGTCCTGGTTCCGATATCCAGGAATTGGACCACGGAGACCAGGTCCGCGTTGAACACGAAGCCCCGCGCACCGTCCACGACCTCGTGCTCCATCGAGCGGGCTTCCGCGATCATTCTGGGCGGGAGCGGACTGGACATGCGAAACAATCGCTGGGCGTACTTGTCCGGAAGCGCGGCCTCCATGGCCGGAAACTCGATCGGCCGCTCGTTGGCCGACGAGACGTGAGCATTGAACAACAGCACGTGGCCGTCATCCGTGGCGAGTTCTCGCAAGGCCATCGCCTCCGGTTCCGGATCGCCATCGTTGGCTTCGCCGTCCGTGATGTTGATGACGATCGGCGGAAAAGCGCCGGGGCAGGCCCTGACAAAGTCCCCGATGGTGCGGCGGGCTTCGGCCAGGGCTTGGCACATCGGGGTTCTCGGACCTTCCGCCAGGGGGTCCAACCAGACGGGAAAAATGACGCTGGTTTCCACGACGCCACCGGCGCCATCGGAGACCTTCTTCGTGCGTTTCTCGATGCGCAAAGGTTTCGTGCCGACGTCGCTGACCAGCACCAGGCCCTGTCCGGCCAACTCGCCGCCCAACGCCGAACCGACCTCCTTTCCGTAGCCCAGCACACCGATGAAATAGCGGGGGAGAATATTTTCACCGGTGGTGCAGCGCAAGACCAGATCGTAGAGCAGCCGATTGATGGCATCGGCAACGCCCTGCGCCTTTCTCGTCCCCGGTTCCCGGCCGAAGGGCTTCTTCATCGACCCGGATTGATCCACCAGAAACATGAAGCACGTAGGATTCGATCGGCTGATCTCGGCGGAATAGCGCATGATCTTCTTCCCCGTCAGAAAACTCGGTTCATTCCTGCTGTCGCAACCCCGCGAATCTAAATCGGCACCGCTGGCGGGTCAAGTCGGCTGCCACAAAGAAGCTCGTCAACGTTCTCCCCTGCCTTCTCGTGTCAGCGGTCCAAAGGAGTCAGTTCGATCTTGGTGAAACGGTACACACCGCCGCGTGTCCTCAGGAACAAGGCCGTGCGCGGGAGGTTGCCCGCCAGTCGCTTGTCGCCTACGCCGGCCGGTTCTTCGCCCGCGAGTCTCAGACACAGCACTTGGTTTTCGTAAGCGGCGAGCACGCCCTCACGGCGCACGATGCAAGTGTACGTCCGCGGCGGTCCGCTGTGAAAGTCGAAGGACGGGGGAATCGACGCCGCGTCGTAAGACGGGCGTTCGCGTGCTCCAGGGCCGGCGATGACCAGGGCATCGAGGACGATCAAATCCGCTTGACCTCGCCAAACCAGGCCGACCGCCAAGAACCTCGCACCGGATGCGTGTTCCACCTCGATTTGCAGCTGGTACTGCTCGGGCGGCGGATCGGTCGCCGCTGCCGCGGCGGGCCAGGGCAACTGCAGCAGCGCGTCGGGTTCCTGGGGGGAAACCAAGGTCCGACCATCGAAGGTCCAGTCGCCTTGGATACCGTGGCTGGAAAGATCCACCAAAGCCAGCAGATCGACGTGCGATGGTGAGGAGGCACGCAGACTCCACCATGCCACTCCCAACATCAACACCACGGCGGCGACGACAGCGATCCCGGCAAGATCAAGTCGCCGCGGGCGCCATCGGCTCCTTCTCGCCGGCTCGGGTCCGGGCGTCGGCGCCGTCGATTCGTGCGGGGGTTCGATGGGACTTGTCAGGGACGTGTCGGGGACGCCTGCAGAGAAATCCGGTGTCGGTCCGGGAAGCTCCCAGGCCAGCGTTTCTTCCAACTCGCCTTCGCGCTGGCGGGCGGTGTGCTTGCTTTCGTCCGTCGTTGACGGCGCGAGTTCTGGGAGAACGAAACGTGCTCCCTGGCCCACGGGCTGAAAGGCTTCTGCCCGCGCCAGAAGCCCCTGCAGGTCGCGGCCGGCGGTGAAGGGCAACAAAGCCTCGGCCAGTTGGCTCGGAGTCTGAACGCGGTTCTCGGGCGCCTTGGCGATCATGGTCAGGACGAGCTGCTCCAGCGTCTCTGAGACATCGGGACGCAATTTCCGGAACGGCGCGACGGAGACGCTGCGATGGGCCTCCATGACCTGGTGGTAATCTTGATACTGTGGCCGGGTGAAGGGAGGCCGTCCCAGGAGCAGGCAGTACAGCGTACAGCCCAGGCTGTAGATGTCCGAGCGGACGTCCGAGGTTTGTTCCCAGTACTGTTCGGGCGCCATGTAAGCGAAGGTGCCTGCCACGCGCGCGTACTGGAACTTCGGGTCGCGCAAAGCCGCGTAACCGCGCAAGGAAGCCAACCCGAAATCGACCACTTTCACCTCTACCTCACTGGCGTTGGGCACACAGCGTCCGAGCAAGACATTCTTGGGTTTAATGTCTCGATGAACCAGCCTGTGTTGATCCGCGTGCTCCAGCGCGAGTGCCACCGAACGGGCGATTTCGCAAGCTTCCGGGACCGGGAGGGTCCCCAGTCGCTTGACGAGGGCCTCCAAATCGAGTCCCTCGACGTATTCCATGACCAGGTAGTGGTGGTCTCCGGCCTGGCCGGCGTCGCGGGCCGAGATGATGTTGGGATGGGAGAGCGTGCCGATGACTCTCATCTCCCGCTCGAAGCGCGCCTCGGCTTCCAGGTCGCTGACCAGATTCGCTTTCAACACCTTCATGGCCACCCGCGTGCCCAGCTTGGTGTGAATCGCCTCAAAAACCTCCCCCATGCCTCCGGCCCCCAGCCGGCGGAGAATCTGGTAGTTGGGAATGTTCGGCCAGATCGCCTCGCACTCCCTGGCGGGCGTGTCTGGCCGCGCCGCGGGCGGGGAGGGAAAGAGGCACTCGAAAACCTCCCGGACCAGCCGCTCGTGGCCCGGAAACCGCTTGATGTAGCTCTCGCGGTTGGGCGACGTGTCGCGCGACAAGCACGTCTCCAATTCCAGCAACAGCAGCTCGCGGAGCAGCACGGATCGCTCCGGCTCGTCGAACCCGCCCAGGAGTTCCTCGATTCTCGGCTGGCCCTCGATGTACAGTTGATGTTCGAAATAGTCGCAGATGGCGTCGACCCTGCGGACGACATCGGGTGCCAGGTCGAGCAGTTGCAGCGGCTGGTCAAGCCGGGGCGAACCGTCCGTTTTCATCCGCAGCAGCCTCCCGGAGAGATGTTTCGAGTTCTCGAACCACCTGTCATGCAAACCCGTCGTGGCGCCAGGCCCTTACGCCCCGGCGGCATCCCGCTGCTCGGCGTCCGCCGACCAATGCACGGCGATCCGCTGCAGCTTGCGCTCGACGGTGCGCGGCGAGAGCGAGAGCTCCGCGGCAATGTCCGCGTTCGTGTGCCCCTCCAACCTTCGCAGCGCAATCAGGCACAGGGTCCCATCTTCGCGCCGCAGCATCTCCAACAGGTGCCTTAGTTCATCCACCAGCTGGGCGGCGAATTCCGGCGAGGGATCTTGTGCCACCACCTCGTTCAGCAGCGATTCGCTGCGCGATTGACCACCGCCGCGCTTGGCTGCTTGTTCATGCCGCATCCAGTCGATGGCCTTGCGTTTGGCGATGACCACCAGGACGCGCCACAGATCCTCGCGGCTTTGCACGTTGGGCAGACGCCCCTGCTCGACTTGACAGCAAAAACTGTGAAACGCGCTCAGAGCCACGTCCTCCTGATCGCCGGCCCCCAGCGGAGAGTTATCCAGCCGAGCGCGAGCGCTCGCCGCCAAACGCCGGAAATAACGGTCCCAGAGACGAGCCGCGGCATCCTGATCACCCCCGCGCAGCCTTCGTATCCAGAGGCTCACAGATCCCATGACTTCCCCATGCCTCCCCTCCCGCAATCTCGATGCGTCGCGAGCGACAAGTCTGATTGTCCCCAAAGACCTCTGCCCCCGAATGGGAATCCCCGCTGTCTTCCCAGGCAAGACCCATGCTTAGCATCGTTCGAGGAATAACTGTCCAGTGTTTTTGGCCGATCATCACACGGAGTGTGATGGCTACTTTGACAAGGCGACAGTTATTTCTCGAACGATGCTTATTAGATTCTCCGATCTGTCGCCTTCCAACGCAAGCACCGCCAAGCGACGAATTCTTGCTTGCGACGAGTTGCCAAACGACGAGAAGTAGCGTAGTTTGGGGGTCCAGACCGAAGATTTGGCCGCCTCTTTGTCGGCAGGGCGAATTTGTTTTCGATGAACTAACGGGCCCCCGGCTCGAGCGTTCGCGTGCCGGCCCGATGATGCGTGGCGGCGCCCAGCCGCCGATACAGGTGCCGCGGATCCTATGTTTGGCGAGGAAGCGTTCTTATGGCGAAGCGATTTCTGAGGTTGGATCTGTCGGCCGACGCGCGGGACTTCCAATCCGTCGCCGTCGAACCCGGTCTGCCGTTGTTGGACAAGTCGAACGCCAATTACCGGGTCCTGCAGAGATGGTTGGGGAGGTTGATTGCCGAACCCGAATGGCACGCTGACTCCGTCGATCTGTTCGTGTGCGACGACCAGAAGGCCCGTCTGAACGACGTGCGTTGCGAGCCGGCCACGATGGAGGATTTTACGCGGTATCGCGAGTTGCGGCAGGACTTTGAAGAGTTGGCCCGGCGCCTGCAGCAGGTGAAACCGGAACCGCGGGAGGCAAAAGTCCACCAGGCGATCGTGCGGCATTTCCAGAAGTTGTCCAGCGAGTCGGGAGCGGCGCCCAGGGCGTGCTATCTGTTCAAGTACCGGGAAGGCAACGTCTGGCGGTTGGTCTGGGCCTGGGGATACCAACGCAAGGATCTCGCCCCGGCGTCGCCCACGATTTGTACCAATCCCAATTGCTCGCTGCTGTTCGTGCGGTTGAGCGAGGGCAGCCGAACTTGCCCGGCGTGCGAGAAAGGCCCGCTGGCGGCTCCCCCGCCCGCCGGCAAGAAGCGTTGGCTGGTGGCGGCCCTGCTGCTGCTGGCTTTGGCCGCCGGAGTCGCGGGCTATTTCCTGGGTTCAGGGGGGGCACCCCCACTACCTCCACCAGCCCCGCGCGGGCTTGTCGCCCGGCCTGAAGAATGGACCGGCCCAGTCGGCGGGCAGTTGCAGTACGCAGTGCTCGATCGCACGGCGGACGGCAGCGAACTGGACGTGACCGATCGCGCGACCGCCGTCGTCGATGATCCGCGCGTGCTGCGGTTGGACAAGTTCGGTTCCACGGCGCAGGCCATCGCCAGCGGCAAGACGCCGATCCACTTCCATCTCGGCGCCAAAGTGGCCCACGCCACGGTGGAGGTTCAGCCGCCGCGGAACCCCTCCCGGATCACGATCGAACCAGGCACCCTGAGCCTTGGTGAAGGCACCACGGCGCAACTGCGCGTGCTGGGCGAATTCGAAGGAGGCCTGCAAGTCGACCTGACCAACAAGGCCGAATGGACCGTTGCGTCTCCCGGCAACGTGTGCTGCTACCAGGGACGGCTGGAAGGAATCTCCTCGGGCGATTCTGCGATCACGGCGCAATATCGCGCTACCCCCGCCGATCCCTACTTGAGCGGCACGGCCAAAGTCACCGTGACGGAAGAGGAGTACCAGTCGCTGGAGCTGAAGATCCAGCCTAACGCCTTCGACGAAGGCAAGGCCGCCAAGATCGAAGCCTCGGTCACGGCTCGCTCCGGCCAAAAGCACTCGGTCTCGCACTCCTCGCTGTTGAACCTGGAAGTCAAGCCGCCTCAGCTGGCCAAGGCGGAAAACGGTTACTTACTGGCGCAGCACAGTGGCTCCGGAAAGCTGACCGCGTCCTTTGGCGATTTGCAGGCCTCCCAAGATTTCCAGGTCAAGGAACCGGAGACGGTCGTCTTCTACGTGAAGCCCAACCCGCTGCAACTGATCGAACAAGGGACCGCCGAACTGCAGGTGGTCACCTCCAGCGCTGCGCCCATCCGCGTGGTAAGTTCCGATCCCGGCGTCGTGGAAGTACTTTCCGGCCTGCGGATCGCAGGACGCAAAGCGGGCAAGGCGGAAGTCGCGGTGAGCCAGGGTGCGTTTCAGGAAAAGGTCCAGGTGGAAGTGTTGCCGGACGTGGTCCAGTCGATTCGCTTCGTTCCGGAACGGGTCTCGGTGCCGGTCGACGGCTCCGCGACCTTGCGGCTGGTGGGACTCGGCGGCCAAGGCCAGGAAGTCGAACTGACGCCCGACGGAATCGTTTGGGAGCAGTTGCCCCGCTCGGAATTCGCCCACCTGGATCTGACCACCCTGGAGGTCCGCGGCCGCCAGCCGACGGGCGCATCGCCCCAGAAGGTCCTGGCCCGATGGGGCGAGTTGCGGGCTGAGGCGGACGTCGAGGTGGTGTCGCGGCCGCTGCAAGTGGAATTGGGACCGGCCGGGCCGGTCCGTTTGCCGGCCGGCCATCAGGTGCGTCTGCAAGCCTGGGCCAGGTACGGCGGTGACCGTCGAGTGGAGTTGCAGCCTGGGCAGCTCGCGTGGAAGGTCGATCCTCCCAACCTCGACGGCTTGAGTCTGGATCGCAGCCTGGCAGCAGTGCGAGCGACGAAGCCGGGCCTGGGGCCGCTGACCGTCAGGGCCTCGTACCAGGGGTCCGATTCGAATGCGGTCGAGATCCTGTCGGTCGCGCCTCGGAGCGATCTCCAGCTGCGCCCCGACCGTTCCCTCGTCCTGGCGGGCGACACCGGACAACTGCTTCTGTCATGCGCAGAACGCGACGCAACCGAGGTGTCCCTGGAGAACGTCCAGTTTGAATGTTCCGACTCCAGCGTTCTGGCCGTCGACAAGCGTACCGGGGCCTATCGAGCGGTGACGCCCGGCAGCGTGACTGTCCG
>CAYPGE010000361.1:0-9757 GCA_964409865.1 uncultured Pirellulaceae bacterium | reverse complement strand
CGACCGGCCTGGACCTGATGCACACGTTGCTGCACGAGATCGGGCACTTGCTGGGATACGAGCACACGGATTCCGGCCTGATGGCGCCGGTGCTGTCCGCGTCGCCGCGTCATCCCGCCTCCCGCCTCCCGGATCTCGTATCCCGCCTCCCGGATCTCGCCTCCCGCCTCCCCGATCTCGCATCCCGTCGGGACGACGTGTTCGCCGATCTGGGGCGGGACGGCAGCGAGGACGACACGTTGCCGTTGTTGGAGCCTGAGGAGGGGGACGAAACGCTCGTGGCCGGGACCGTCAAGTCGAGCGACGAAGCGGCGCAAATCCGCGTCCCGCGCCGCCATCGCCTGGAGCGTTTCGAACACGATCTGGACGCCTGGTTCGCCGAACTTGCAGTTGCCGATGAGGAAGCCATGGGCCAGTAGCTGCGTCTGGGATGGTTGTGCGTCGGTCACCCCAATAACCGCCAGTGCTCCAACCAAAGTCAGACCGTCGAAGTCGTCTGACTCGGAAAAGCCCGTGCGACGTGTTTTACTGGGGCACGGGCCTGCACGGTGCAGGAACCCCGTGGCACGGCTCTTCCGAGCCGTGCAGATGTTCCCAGAACAACATGACCAACGGCACGGCTCGGAGAGCCATGCTACGAAGGATGACACCCCATGACCATTCGGCATCTTGCTTGCTTGTTCCTGGTCCTGTTTGTCTCGACGGCGTCGCCGGCGGCGGAGCGCCGAGACGAAACGGCCGCCGAACCTTGGTCGCCGTACACGCTGTTTCGCAAGCCGCCGCGGGCGGCGACGATGGTCGTGGACGGGTTTCTGTGGATCGAGGCGGAGGATTTCAAGGACTACGGCGACTGGCGGCTGGATACCCAGTTCGTCCAGCAAATGGGGTCGGCCTACCTGATCGCCGCCGGCGTCGGGCGGCCGATCGCCGACGCCGCCACGGAAGTGCAGGTCCCGCGTGCGGGACGGTATCGGTTGTGGGTCCGAGCCAAGAACTGGATCCGGGAGCACGCCCCCGGCAAGTTTGCGGTTTCCGTCAACGGCGTCCGTGCAGAGCGCGTGTTTGGCGCGGCGGACAGCGAGGCCTGGGTTTGGGAGCCAGCGGGCGAGTTCGATCTGCCGGTCGGGGAGACCAAGCTCGCGCTGCACGATCTGACGGGCTACTTCGGCCGCTGTGACGCATTGCTGCTGGCACGCGATCTCGCCTACACGCCGCCGAATGACCTCGAACCATTGCAGCGGGAGCGGAGCCGGTTGAGCGGCGTGTCGCTGGAGCCGATGGCGGAAGGCGATTTCGACGTCGTGGTGGTCGGGGCCGGCGCGGCGGGGTGTTGCGCGGCCGTCGCCGCCGCGCGGCTCGGCGCCAATACGGCGCTGATCCAGAATCGGCCGGTGCTGGGCGGCAACGCCAGCGACGAGCTGGGCGTGGGCATCTCCGGGGCCAGCGTCAGTCATCCCAACGCCCGCGAAAGCGGGATCATGGAAGAAGCCGGACGCAACAAAGCGCACTTCGACTGGCAGCGCATGAGCGAAGGCTTTCGGATCGTCGCCGAGGGCGAGAAGAACCTGCGAGTCTTCTACAATCGCCACGTGGTCGCCGCGGCCATGCGCGACCCGCAACACATCGACGCCGTGACCGCCGTGGATACGCTGACGGGTCAGCAGAGCGTCTTTCGCGGCAAGATGTTCATCGACGGTACGGGCGACGGCTGGGTGGGGTACTACGCCGGCGCGAAGTACCGCCTGGGCCGCGAATCGCGCGAGGAGTTCGGCGAGGACTTGGCGCCGCCCGAAGCCGACAAGATCACCATGAGCGGCTGCATCATGGGCAACTACACGGTCTCCTTCCGCGCCCAACGCATGGGGCGGCCGGTCGAGTACGTGCCGCCGCCGTGGGCCGCAAAACTGCCGCCCGCCGAGGAGTTCGGCCGCCGCATCGACCACGTCGAGTGGGGCAACTGGTGGCTGGAGCATCCCGGCGACATCGACGATTTGTGGGATCCGGAACGGGCCCGCGACGAACTGATCAAGATCTCGTTCGGCTACTGGGACTTCATCAAGAACCGCTGGCAGGAACGGGATCAGGCGAGCGACCACGCGCTGGCCTTCGTGCCCTATATGAACGCCAAGCGAGAGACGCGGCGGCTGGAGGGCGATTATCTGTTCAAGCAACAGGACGCCCAGGACGGCGTCGTGTTCCCCGACCGCATTTCCTACGGCGGCTGGCCGCTGGACGTGCATCACCCGCGCGGGATCTTTTCGGGCAAGGAAGGCCCCTTTGACTGCAATCCCCGCGTGCCGATCTATACCATTCCGTACCGCATCCTGTATTCGGCAAACGTCGAGAACCTGCTGTTTGCCGGACGCCACGTCAGCACCACGCATATCGGTCTGGGGTCGCTGCGGGTCCAAGGCACCCTGTCCACGCTTGGACAAGCGGCGGGCACGGCTTCGGCCCTGTGCCTAAGTCTGGGCGCAACGCCGCGCGAACTGGGGCAGAAGCACATCGTCCGATTGCAGCAGACCCTGCTGAAGCATGACCAGTACATTCCAGAACTGAAGAACGAAGACCCGGACGATCTGGCCCGCACGGCCCAGGTCAACGCCTCGAGCACCGCCGCACACGAGGAATTTTCGCAGGACAAGGTGCGTCACCGGGACAGCCATCCGCTGAACATGCCGCGGGCGGTGATGATGCCGCGAGGCGTACGCGAGCGGCTGCAGGGCGTGTCGCTGGTGTTGTCTTCCGAGCGGACCGAGCCGGTGGCGGTCACGCTGCACGTGCGCGAGTCGTCCGCCTCCGGCGACTTCTCGTCCACGCGCGATCTGGCTACGGCCGTCGCCACGGTCAAGCCCAACCACCTGACCTGGGTCAAGTTCCCCCTGGACTGTGCGGTGTCGCAGCCGTTTGTCTGGTTCTGGCTGCCGAAGACCGAGGGCGTCTCGTGGCGGCTGATGCAAAACGGCCCGCCGAGCGCCTGCCGGGCCTATGGCGGGGATGCGCCGCGCGGCTGGACGGTGGTTTCCGGCCAGTACTACACTTGCCTGACCGACCCGTTGACCGCCATCGCCTGCGATTATCGGCCGGAGAACGTCATCAACGGCGTGTCGCGGATCGTGGGCACGACCACGAACCAATGGGCCTCCGATCCGGCGCAGGAGCTGCCCCAATGGCTCGAACTCGCCCTGCCGCAGCCGGCGAAACTGAACACCGTGTACCTGACGTTCGACACGGACATGAACACTCGCTTCCACGACGAGCCGCTGGTGCGCCAGTGTGTCAAGGACTATCGCCTGGAGTACCAGCATGAGGGCAGGTGGCACGAGCTGGCCCGCGTCACCGACAACTACCAGCGTCGCCGCGTCCACCGTTTTCCGGCGGTCACGGCCGGCAAGCTGCGCCTGTGGGTCGAAGCGACCGGCGGCGACCGATCGGCCCGCGTGTTCGAGATCCGAGCGTATCACGAGCCCGGCAGTTCGGAATAATAGAGTACGCGGCCATGCGATTGAGGGAGCCATTCTCCGGGGCGATTCCCATGTGTACGCGGCAACACCCTATCCCAGGACGCCCAGGGAAGCGGGCCGGTGCCTGGGCAGCGATTCTGGTTTCGCTTTTCGTTTGGGGTTCGACGCCGGGCATCCAGGGCGCAGACGGAATCAGTTCCGGCGGCTTGAAGCCGTTTGTGATTGCCGTGATCCCCGTCGTGGGGCGGAGTGGGGCCGTCGGGGGGGTGGCGATCGATGCTCGCGGCGTCCTGGATCGCGGGACTCGTGAGACGACGGGCCAGTTGCGGCGCGCGTGGCTGGCGGCCATGGTTCCGGCCCAGGGCGAGATGGCCCGTGCCAGTGCGTTGCGCAAGGTGTCTCTGCGGCGGCTCGAAGCCGCCATCGCGGACTGTCGCGAGCAAGGCAAACCGTTGCCGCTGGAGGTGCAGTTCCTGGCCGGCTTGCAGCGAGTCCGGTACATCCTGGCGTACCCCGAAACGCAGGACATCGTGCTGGCCGGCGAAGCGGGACCCTGGACGCTCATCGACACGGGGGAGGTGGTCGGCCAGGCGAGCGGCCAGCCGATCCTGCAACTGGACGACTTAATCGTCGCGCTTCGCTCGGCCCAGGCCGCCTCCGTCGGGCCGGGAATCACCTGCTCGATCGACCCGACCGAGCAGGGCCTGGCTCGTTTCGATCGGCTGATGCGCCGGCAAGACCTGACGATGAGCGAGGCGGCGGTCCGGCGTTTGGAAAGAGCGCTGGGCGACAGCGTGATCACGGTCACGGGGGTCGACGCCGACACGCATTTCGCGCAAGTGCTGGTGGTGGCCGACTGGACGATGAAGCGGCTGGCCATGGGCTTCGATCCGGCCCCGACCGACGAGTTGCCGAGCTACCTGCAACTGCTGCAGGCCGGCGACCGGGTTCCGCCCCGCAACGCGATCCTGCGGTTCTGGTTGGCGCCCCAATACGACGCGGTGCTCCGCGACCCCGAAGGTTTGGCTTGGGAACTGGTGGGAGACGGCGTCCAAGCGTTGACCGAAGCGGGTCTGCTGGCGGGGCAGGGCCGCGTGGCGGATGCAGGCCGCCCGGATCCGCTGGCCAAGCAATGGACCGACTCGTTTACCCGCCAATACAGCCTGCTGGCCGCCAAGCTGCCGGTGTTTGCCAGTCTGCGGAACTGCATCGACTTGGCGGTCATCGCCGCGATCGCCAACCGCGAACAACTGTTCCAGCGCACTAGCTGGGGCAGTTCGTCGCTGCTGCTCAGCGCCGACCAGCTGGACGTCGGCCGTTATCCGGTGCCGCGCACGACGCCTGCGCGAGCCAGTTACGTCGAGCGCCAGTCGGAGTACGTCGTGAGCATCTCCGGCGGTGTCGACCTGGATTCATGGTCGGTACTGAAGCCAGCGGCCGTTCGCCGGCCGCTGGCCGCGCTGCGGGCCGCGTCCGCGCCGCCCAGGTCGAAAACCTGGTGGTGGGATTGAGTCATCCGCCGGCGCCAGGCGGCGTGGCGGCAGGCTTTTCCGCCGGCGGCGTGGGGGCCTCCGCTGCGCCGGGCGGCCCCAGCAACTGGGCCAGCTTCTGTTCGAGCTTTTCGCCGCGCACGTGCAGCGCGTTGACTTTGCCGTCGCGGTCCAGCAGCACGATGAAGGGGATGGCGTCGATGCCGCACTTGACGACCAGCGGGTGATCGAAACCGCGGGCGTTGGCGTCAGCGCTGATGACCGTTGTCCAAGGCAACGGTTGGCGCGCCAGCCAAGTCACGACCGTCTGGGGATCCTCGTCCAAGTTGACGCCGACCACCTCGAAGCCCTTGTCGCGGTAGGCCTCGTAGTTCTTCTTCAGGTTCGGTAGCTCCTCCAGGCATGGTCCACACCACGTGGCCCAGAAGTCGACCAGCACCACTTTGCCCTGGTACTTGCTCCAATCGAACGGCGATCCGTCCACTTGCGTACCGTCCACCACGAAGGTCTGGCCCAGCAACCCGGCGCGGCGGCGACCGTTTTCGGCGCGTGCCATTGCCTGCTTGGCCAGTTCCTCATCGGGGGAGTTCTTGTACGCGTTCTCCAACATGACAAAGGCTTCGCCCGCTTCCTTGTAACTTCCGGAGATCTCCAGCAACTGGGCGATTTGCCCGACGACGTTCAAGACGTACTCGCCAGGCGGTTGGATTTCCAACAGCGACTTCAGGACGTCGAGTACGGCGGGCGCGCTGTTCGGTTGGCCGGTGAGCAGAGCGCGCAGTTTGCCGTCCAGATCCAGTTTCATCTCCACCGCCTGAGCCTTGGCCATGTCGAGCATGCTTCGCGCCTCGGCCGCGAGTTGCTCGTCCTGACTGTCCTTGTACGCGTTGCCGATCGCCTGGCAAGCCTGTAAAGCAACCTCCTTGTGTCCGAACTGCTGCATCATCATGGCGGCTTGCCTGGTGACCATGAACACACCGGGCGCGTTGGGCTGCTCGGCAACCAGCTTCTTCAGGTCCGCCAGCAGGGGCTTGACGTCGGTGACCTGACCAACGGCTGCCGCCTCGGCCATCGCATCGAGCGAGAGTCCAAACAGCATCAGCCGACCCAAGTTGACGATCTCCGGGTCGGCATCTTTCATGACCGTCCGGCAGTAGCCGTTCAGGTCCTTTACAGCTTGGCGATCACCGAGTCTTCCCAAAGCTCGCATCGCATCCAGCTTGGCTTGCGTAGCCGTGAAGCGCACCTGCTTTTCCTGGGACATGTTTAGCAGTTTGTCAGCTGCTTGAATGCGGGCCGCGTGCAGGCTGCGGTAGTCCTCGAGCAGTTGCTGCTGATCCTGGCCCTTGGGTTGCTGCTGCTGCAACTGCTCCAGGAACGCCAGTAACGCTTCTTTGCCCTCAGGCACTGCGTAGCCGTTGGCACCTCCGCCCGGCGCAGCGACCGGAGGCATCGTGGGAGGCGTGGGGACTTCGGTGGCGGGAACGGCCGAGTCGCCGGGCGTCGAAGGCGTGGTTGGGGTCGCGGTGTCCGCATCGCCGGCGGGAACCTGACCCGAAGAGTCGGCGCCCGAGGGCGATGCCGTTGAGGCAGCGGGCGATGTTGCGGAGGCCTCGTCGGCGACCTGGTACTTGCTGCTAGCAGCCGTCAGCGGACCTTCCTCCTTTCCTCCGCCGCAGCCTGCCATGAAGCAAGCCGTGAGTGCAAAACCGAGGCCCGTTAACAGACGTTTTGAGCATCCTGCGCGAGAAACCATTGCCATGAACGCGAGTTCCTTAAATTGGAAGCGGAAGGGTAAACTATCGCCGGGTGGTCGGAAGTGAGCAAGCTTGGCAGATTGTAGGCCATTCCCCCATTTTTGACACCCCCAACATTTAGCCTGCTTCGCACAAAAGGGTCCTGTCCCCTTTTCGCGAACAAAAGAAATGAGGATAGCTGACAGAAAGCTGGAGTGACAGAAAAATGGGACCGCGTTGCTACGAAGTTGTTCCTGGACAGGTGCTACGGTTTCTTGCCCGCTGGACTGGTCTCCGGCCAGGCGGCTTCGAGTCGGCCCAACGTTACGGCGACTTGCCGTTTGCCGGTGCCATCGGGGCCGAGCATGGTCAGGGCGAACGTTTCGCCGGGCTTTTTCTGCCGGACGATCCGCAGCAACTCGTCGGGCAAACGCACGGCTTGGCCGTCGGCTTCCACAATCAAGTCCCACTGTTTCAGCCCGGCGCGGGCCGCGGGGCCATCGGCCTGCAGGACTTTGACCACCAAGCCTTCGGTCCGTGGCGGAAAGCGGTCCAGGAAATCGCGTCCTTGCTGCCAAGGTTCCTCGATGGCCGCTCCCAAGTTTGGCGTGGAGGCACTCTGCCGCGTTTCCAACAGTCGGCGAACTGCACCGGCCGTGCCGGCAAAGGCGACGCCGACGGGTGTTCCGTTGTTCGACATGATGCCGCTTTGTACCCCGACCAGCGCCCCCTGGCGATCGACCCACGGACCGCCGGAAGTGCCGGACGGGACGTTCGCCGCCACGGCCAGAACCACCACATAGCCGGCGTTCAAGTATTCGAAAGTGGGTTCATCCCGGGCCACCATGCCCCGGAACATGACCGCGTGACGAAACACAGGCGTGCCAAGCAGAAAGACGTCCGCGCCGGCCGGCGGCGACACATCTGCCAGCGGCAGGAAAGGATAGCCGCCGTCGCGCGGTTCCAGGCGGAGCAGCGCCAGGTCATTCCCCATGTCGACCGCCGCGACCTCCGCCCGCCGCCGGCCGGCGACCGGCGATAACACCTCGAGGCGGTTTCCCGGCCGTCCGATCACGTGCGCCGCGGTAATCGCTAGGCCGCTGGCATCGACCAGACTGCCGCTGCCGTTCAGATGATCGTCGACCAGGATTTCCAGCGAAGCCTGCTTGACGCGGGCGTACAACTCGCCGCCGGCCACTGCACCGTCGCCGGGTTCGGCACCCCGCAGTCCTCCGGCCTGCAAAGCCAGCAGGAAGATAACGCCGGGGAAGAGTCGGCGGGCAAGACGCGGCCGGACCGTGTGATCGGAAGCCGACCAAAAGGCATCGTGGCACGAAACTCGTCGCAGATTCATCACAGAGCCATTCCTTTCCACAATCATCGGGTTCAGGGGGGGGTAACCGTGGCCTGGAATCATTCTACACCAGAAACTTGGCCTTGAGTTGCTTGGACGCAGATCGCACCCGGCGCAAGAGGCCCGGATTTATCGGAAAAGCCGGGCTTGCACACGAGCAGGCTGGCGGCGAACTTGGCTGCGGACCTCCCTGGACAACTCCAGCTTTTGGTGTATCTTCTTGTTTTTGGTTTAACCCGTGATGTCCAGATTCTCGAAAGGAGGAGCTTGTGAAGGTTACCGTTGATGAAACGCTGTGCTCCGGATGCGGCGTTTGTGAAGAAGTGGCCCCGGATGTGTTCGCCATGAACGACGCCGGCGTCGTGACGGTCAAAATCAATCCGATTCCGGCCGATCTGGAGCAGGCGACCCAGGAAGCTGCGGACGGCTGCCCGTCGGGCGCGATCACGGTCGAAACCTAGCGGATCGCGGCACCGACACCGTCGATTGACCTTCAAACGGCTCGCCCTCATTCGAGTGACGAGCCGTTTTTTTGTTGTTCCGGTCCTCGTTCCCAGGCTCCGCCTGGGAACACCCTGTCTTGCCGGCTCTGCCGGCCCGCGCTTGTCTCGCGGACGGGGGCGCTTTACGATGGGGCCCACGAACTGAACCCGTGCGCCCTGTGCGCGACTTTCTGCAGCTTAGAACCGCTAACAAAACCGAAATCGGAGACCTTCGGTCGGCGGTTTCGACGGGGTCAGAGACCCGCGCCGAACGGTTTTGTTAGCGGTTCTTAGACTTAACAAGGAGATCCTCTATGGTCATGCGATGGTCGTCCCGGTGCCTCGCGTTGCTGGTCTTGTTCTTGATGGCGTTCTCGACGGCGTCAAGCGCTGAACAGGCCAAGACTGAGAGCAGTCCTGCCAAGCCAGGAGCCAGTGCGATGCCAATCACGTTGCAGAAGTTTGGCGAGTCCCAGGTTCAGGAGTTCCCCTGGGGCTGGATCCGCTGGCTGGTCAACGCCCAAGTCGATCCCGACGCGGAGATGACGTTCGGCGTCGTGTACATCAAGCCGCAGCAGACGAATCCGCTGCACGTACACCCCAACAGCGCGGAGTACTTGCACGTGCTGGAGGGCTCGTGCGAACACCGGATCGGCGACCGGTGGGTCACCGTCAAGGCGGGCGACACGCTCCGCATTCCTCAGGGCGTCAAGCACAATGCCCGCACCAAGGACGAATGCTGCCGTGCTGTGATCGTGTACAACACCGGCAAACGCCAGATGGTGCCGGTCACGGAGTAGCCGGCCGCGCCAGGCTTCGCGCATCAAAAAGCCCGGCTGTTCCGAAAAAGGCGGGCTTCTGAAAGTCAGACAGCCCAACCTCCGTCTTCCATGCTGAGAATCAAGAGTCCTCCCTATGAAGTTCCTTCGCCTCCTGCCCGCAGTTTTGGTCGCGATGCCCTTCGCCGTCACGCTATCCGCCGCCGAACCGCCGACGGCCGACGCGAAGCTGGAGGCGTTCTTCCGAGCGTATTTGGAGGAGTGTTTTCAGCTCCGCCCGCTGGAGGCGACGCAGCTGGGCGATCACCGCTTTGACGACCGGCTCGACGATCTGTCGGCGGCAGCCCGCCAACGGTGGCGGGAGCATTACCGGCGTACGCTGGACGAGTTGCCTGGAGCCGTGGATTACGAGCAGCTGTCCGCGGCCGGCAAGATCGACTTCGAGATTCTGC
>CAYPGE010000360.1:0-9867 GCA_964409865.1 uncultured Pirellulaceae bacterium | reverse complement strand
AGGTGGCCAGTGCGCGGAAAGAAATCGACCGCCGACGGCAGCTCAACTGGATGCGCAAGACGCGTGCAGCGGTGGTCGTCAGCGAAGAACAGGGCGAGGCGTTGCTGAGATTCGCACAGGCAGCTAGGAAAGCACCCCCGGCGCGATTCGAACGCGCGACCCCCGGTTTAGGAAACCGGTGCTCTATCCACTGAGCTACGAGGGCTAAGTTGTTTATCTTCAGCAACTTGCGACTTGACTTTTTTCTTCCATATTGCCTAACGATACCCTGAACGATACCCTATGAGCTAGAAATGCCCTCCGTTGCGACCGGAGGGCGGCCGATCCTGACCTCTTTAAGCGAAAGGACCGACATGGCCAATTCTACCTCATCCCGCCGCGGCGCAAAGCCCGACAAGCCCTATCCCGATTTTCCCCTGACGCCCAACGGCAACGGTCAATGGTCGAAGAAGATCCGGAAACGGGTCCACTACTTTGGACCGTGGAGCGACTGGCAGGGGGCACTAAACCGATACCTGGAAGTCCGCGACGATCTGATGGCCGGACGCACCCCCCGTCCGCAAAATGACGACCGATTGACAGTCAAGGAACTGTGCGACCGGTTTTGCACGCGCTGGCAGGATAAATTGAACGCGGGGGAAATCGTCCAACGGACGTTCGATGACTACTATCGGGCGTGCGCGCGGCTGGTCCGGGTGTTCGGCCGTAGTGCCGTTGTCGAAGAGTTGACGCCCGATGACTTCGCCAAGCTGCGGCTGGACATCACGAAGACACGTGGACCGGTAGCGCTGAACAACGAGCGGGCTCGCATCGTCACGGTGCTGGGGTTCGCGTGGACAGAGCGCCTTATCAAGGCCCCCGTTGACTTTGGGAACGCGCTCGACCGGGCACCTCGGAAGTTGATTCGACAGGCCCGCAATCAGAAGGCGGCCCGCATGTTCGAGGCGGACGAATGCCGGGCGCTGATCGCGGGCGCTAGTGTGCACTTGCGGGCCATGATCTACCTGGGCCTGAACTGCGGATTCGGAAACAGCGACTGCGAACAACTGTCAATCGACGCGGTGGACGTGAAAACGGGCTGGGTCCGGTTCCCGCGTCCGAAAACCGAGGTTCCGCGAAACGTGCCCTTGTGGCCCGAAACCGTGGAAGCAGTGAGGGCGAGTCTCGCCCAGCGCTCCGAGCCGAAAGACGAAAAAGACGCAGGGCTGTTTTTCATCACCAAGTATGGCCAAAGCTGGCACAAGCCCAAGGAACATGGGCCGGTAGTTCTGCAATTCCGCCGGTTGTTGAACGCGCTGGGGCTCTACAAGCCGGGGCGCGGATTCTACGGGCTACGCCATGTCTTCGAGACGATTGGAGGCGAAAGCCGGGACCAGGTGGCCGTAGACGCAATCATGGGACATGTCCGGGACGACATGGCGACGATGTACCGGGAACGGATTTCCGATGAACGATTGCAGCGCGTGGTCGGTGTGGTTCGCGACTGGGTGTTCGGGGCGACCGGCAAGTGTGCCGAGCCGGAAGCCGGGGCGAAACCCGAGCGCGGCGACGATGCCAGCCCGGATGATCGCCCCAGACTTCGTGTTGTCGGCAGTGGCTGAACAGGGCTACAATTCGTGCGGCGGGATAGGCCGACGGGCCGAACCCCGGACACCCTTGACCGGTTTCCCGCCGCTTACATCAATCGGGGGCAGTCACGCGAGGGGTGACAGCATGAACAAAGAAACCGAACTGAGGGAGGCATTGAAATTGGCGGAGCGTGTCGTTGGAGCCTGCGACTCGCTGCGAATACTGGCGGAGTATCCCGCCTCACCTTTCCCGATACCGGCTGGGGTATCAATGAGTCCTGACTGGTACTTGAGTCCTCCCAATCCGGCAAGACTGGAGAAATGGGAGGGTGCGATGGCCCAAGCATTTCTGGGGCGGATGACGCGGCGGAGTCGTGAGCCGCGGACGATGTGGTGGGATCCAGATCGCGCACCGAGCAACGTTGCGGCCGCTAGCAAGTCTACAAGGAAGACTACGCGTCATGTCCCAGACCGCAGCTTCTGCACAGGGAAAAGCCCCTGAAGGCGATTCTCGGCCGCCCCAGGCTACGCCCCGGCGAGACCAAGGAAGAAGCGGCCCGGCGGCTGGCGCGGGAACTGTTCGGCAAGCTCAAGCCGGCCGACGATGGGGCTGGGGATTCTGCCAATGACGATACTCACGGACCTCAAGGAACGCCGTAGATTGGCACAAGCCCGCCGGCAGCCGCATCTGTGGTTCACGCCGTTTTCAGTGCCGGAAATCCTGGAACGGGTGCGGGCTGAGCATTTCCCGGAAGCGCCGCCGGACGTGGGGCTGTTTTCGGTCAACCGCGGGCCGCTGGCCTGCATCGAGGTCGGCGAGTCGTCCCCAACGATTTACGTCCACCAAGTCCTGAATCACGCCGAAACGCCCGAAGAGGTCTTCACGCTGATCTGTAAGCACGAACTGTTGCATCTGCGAATCGAGCCGGCCCTGGAGGGCAAGCGGTTGAATCAGCATCCGTCGGCGTTTTGGGAAGCCGAAAAGACGATTGCGCCGGAACGGCGCTTGGCTTGGTGCTGGATCTGGGAAAACTTGGGGGATTGTCTGAGGCGTCGCCCCCGGCTGGAACGAATCGACGTGCAGCCCCGCTGGCCCGAGGTATGGAGCCGCCAGATGTGCGATCTGTCCTTTTGCCGGGACCTGCTTCGGCGAACGGACAAGGCATTTGAGCCGTCGAGCTGGTGACGGCTCCAAGAGTTCACGCCAAGCCTGATGACACATCGGTTTGGTCACGTGCCAACCGCGGCGATTCATCATGGCGTCTGATGCCCGGAGGCGGCCGGGAGCGGCCGATGATCTTGAGGCTGCGGTTCGGCAGTTATCCGAGGTCGCCTTCACCCAAGCCGCTGCAAGAATGCGGCGACGCCGTCGAACTCCCACTCGTCCGCCTCGCCTCGCGGGTTGCACCAGAATTTCCAGTCCGACCCAACAAGCGCGGAGAACACGAGCACGTTTTCTACGCCCTCGTGTCCCAAGTCCTGGACGATCGCCCCGCACGCCTCGTCGGTGGCGATGAGCCACTGGAACTTGCTCACCCGGCAGTTTTGGCCGACGCTATCGAGCAACTTGACCACCTTGGCCTCGACAGCCGGATCAAGCGCGTATTCAGCTTGAGCGTATGGCGGAATCACCGTGAGGCATACGACACGATTACGATGGTACTCCGCATTCTGGTAGTGCCATCTCTGTTGATCCATCGGCTTGCCCTCCGCGTCCGGCAACGAATGATAGAGAATGACTCCGGGCGTCTGCTCCATGTCCGTCTTGCGCCAGAGCGTGATGGCCCCACAAAGGAAATCGTCGCCTTCTTGCGTGAACGCCTCGTTCGTGCTTCGCACCGAATACGCGGTCAGCAGTTGCTGCGGTTCGACCCGCACGCCCAAAGGCCAATTGCGAGAGCCTCCCCCCGGCGGCAGTGCCCAGTGCCCGCCGCCGCCCAAGATCACTCCGTCGCGAGACACGATGAACCCCAGGACTCCACCAACTGGCCCCCATGTGGCAAACGCAAAATAGTCGATGTGGAGACTTGCCGATTCTGTCTCAAGATCGCCATGAAAATGGGTGCATTTCCAGTCCGATGCCGTCTTGACCTCCAATCCGAGGCCGATCCGAAAGCGAACCATCGGGGTGGCGACTTTCGTCCACGACTCAGCCCCCAATTGCAGCCGATCGGGTATGGCTGGACACAGCATCTCGTGTTCCAGAAGAACGAGTCGGTCCACGGGCCACCTGTCTCGCTTGTGTCGCACGTGGTCGATGGCAACCTGCCGAAGATCGTCGAAAGTGGTTACGGGGCACGCGTTCATGTGATGGCCTTCCAACCCGCTCCCGAATAAGGGCGATGAATCCGACCCCCGCATTCTAACGTCCGGTTGGGGCCAAACAACTGGGCTCAACAAGTTCGGCCGGCTTCTCGATTGGGCGACGTTTGTCCGTTGACAGACCCGCCAAACGTTCCGCAGCGCGGGGTTCGCTCGACACTGGCCGGCTGATCGGCAGTCGGTCCAGCGTGCCCCGTCCAGCGGACGGGACGAGGCAGATTTTCAGCGGCGGCACTGCCCGTGACGCGGACCGCGAGATAGCGACGAGCGGGCCCCGGCGCTGGTGCGTCTGCTGTAACACACGTATCGACGGACATCGACTGAGTTGTGACAAGATGCTCGGCTGGCCAGCGAATTACTCCTGGAGGGCTGAGTCATGTCGCGAGAGGTCGAAAGAGCGGTTGGCTATTTCCGCGTTTCCACGAAGCAGCAGGGCCGGTCGGGGCTGGGCCTGGACGGCCAGCGGACGGCTGGGACGGATTACGTCAGTCGGAACGGCGCAACGCTGCTTGGGGAATACGTGGAGGTGGAAACGGGCAAGGCCAAGGACCGGCCGCAACTCCTGAAAGCCATCGCCCACGCGAAACGGAGCAAAGCTCGTCTGGTCGTGGCCAAGTTAGATCGACTTGCCCGTAACGCCGCTTTCACATCTGCGCTGATGGAATCGGGTGTTGACTTCGTCGCGTGCGACAACCGGCACGAAAACTCAGGTTGCCACAGCATTCCCGTTGGGCCGGAAATAGCGAGGATCGAATGTGAGACGGTTTGCCGTTCAGCCAAGCGGCGTCGTTGAGTGCGGCGCTAAGACGGCGTGCGGGTTGGTCTCGTCCTTGCCAGTCGGGCCCCTGCGCGTCCCTGACGACCGCGTATTGATGGCCAAAACGAGGTCCGCATCGGTATCGTCGCGCTCGGGCTCGTACCCCAGAGTCTTCGCCTGCGACTCCAACTCCAAACGGGTGGTGTGCCGCACCATAACCAACTCCTCTGTCTTCCGTCACTTTTCCGGTATGCTGCTTGGCGTGCTGCCAGTCGAGAGAATCCAGCGAGAATGTTAGATTAGGCAAAGATCGACGCCTGGGCAAGCCTCTACGCACACTTGGGTGGGAATGCGCGATCCCGATCCATGTCGTCATCGGCCCAATCACTGACGCCCCGGCCCAACCCGATCCGGTCGCGTGCTCGCTGGCCGCCCCGCCGGCAAGGGGAACGCAGCCGGTCGAGGGGACGGGGAAAGGCTAGTTGACGGGCACATCTGCGGCGTGGTGACTGGTGGCCCCGCCGCGAGGTGTGTGCCCCAGAACGCCCCAAACAGCCGCCCGAACTGAACCGCTCGGAGATGTTGACGCTGCGCGTCTCGATGCCTACGGCTGGCCGCATGGCTTGTCCGTCGAAGTGATCCTGGAACGCCTCGTCGCCCTGAACCGTGAACGGGCCGAAGAAGAGAAACGCGGGTTGATCCGATGGCTCCGTCCGGATTGACATCCACGCATGATCGAAAAGAAGCTTGTCTGCGAAGGCCAACCGTGCGAGAATGAACCCGTGCCGTTTCCAGCTGCATACTCCCCTCCTGGTGGGCACGACAGAAAGTAGGCCGGAACAAGTCTGCGCGGTTTCGGCAGGCATTGCTGCGGTGGAAGCGAGTGGCGGGTGAGAAGTCATGCAAGTTAAGAGACTCATCGAACTCCTCGAACGATTTGATCCGGAGGCGGAAGTCCGTCTTTCGGTGGCATCGGCAGACCGGGTGATCGCCACGCACGAAAACGTTTGGGTGGCCGACTATGGCGGCGGGCCACAGCTGAACGCCGTGTCAGACCTGCGGGGATTTCACGTGTACGTGGGCTTGGGCGTGGACCAGGCGGTGACGAGAGTTCCGTCGTTCCCGTTCGATCCGTCGCGTCGCGACACGGA
Organism: uncultured Pirellulaceae bacterium; assembly: GCA_964409865.1. Taxonomy (GTDB): domain Bacteria; phylum Planctomycetota; class Planctomycetia; order Pirellulales; family Pirellulaceae; genus Anammoximicrobium. The sequence continues at coordinate 4,069 of CAYPGE010000360.1, read as the reverse complement.
GCCAGAGCAGGCCGACGTGGACTTGGGCGTCTATGAGAGCCAGGAGATGCTCGCCAAAGTCCGTGACTTCTACAACTACCACCGCCGGCCCGGCAAGCCTTTGACGTATCCCGAATTCAACTACGCGAACTGGATCGCTCCCCGAACAACTTCGGGACAATACAACCAGCACGTGGCGGAGATTCTCCGAGAAAGACTGCTGAAGGAGTAACCGGCAGGGCCATCCTGGCGCTGGCCGCGAAAACCTCCCAACGTACGAAAATACTGGTTGGACCGGAAAGTCGATGGGTACGGCACCATGAACCGTATGGCCTCCGAGATTCCTGCGTCTGATGAACTCAGCAAGGCCGCGCCGGCCCATGAGGGGCTGGACCCTGACGCGACACTCGCGATGGAGTCTCAGGGGACCGCGACTGGTCCGCCCGCGCCCCGCGCCGGCGGCGGCGAGGAGCCGCCCACGCTGGTCGAACGGGTCGTCCAGCAGGTGGTCCAGCATCTCCAGCGCAGCGGGATAAAACTGCACATCTCCAGCCAGTCGCCGTTCCGCGCGGCGCTGGAACAACTGGGGCAGACCAGTCCAGGGAACTTCTACGCCAGCCACTACTCGGTCCACGGCACGGTGGGCCAAGGCGGGATCGGCCGCGTTTTTCTGGCGCACGATCAGGCCCTGGGCCGCGAGGTCGCCATCAAGGAACTGCTGCCGTGCAAAGACCTCCGCGACCTGCCACGGCGTCTGAACCGGTTCGTGCGCGAGGTCAGAATCACCGGGCAACTGGAGCACCCCGGCGTGGTCCCCGTGTACGAGGTCGGCCTGCGGGAGGACGGCACCCTGTACTATGTGATGAAATACGTCCGCGGCAAGACGATGCAAGCCGCCATCGACGAGGCCTGCGCCCGGCCGCCGGACGAGGCGCAGGGCGAACGGTTGAAGCTGCTCAACCCGTTGATCGCGGTCTGCGAGGCGATGAGTTATGCACATTCGCGCGGCGTGGTACATCGCGATCTGAAGCCGGACAACATCATCCTGGGCGAGTTCGGCGAGACGATCATCCTGGACTGGGGTCTGGCCAAGGTGCAGCGCCCATGGCAATCCGAATCCCCGGACGACGCGAGTCCGGGCGTCTCGCGCCTGGGGCCGGCGATGGCGGGCATGACCGTGGACGGCGAGATCCTGGGCACCCCTGCCTTCATGGCGCCGGAACAGGTCGATTCGAGGTTTGGCGAGGTCAACGCGCGCACCGACGTCTATGCCCTCGGCACCATCCTCTACGACCTTCTCACCGGGGTTCTGCCCTACCAGGGAGACATCGCCGTGATGCTTGCTCGTGTCAGCGACGGACGCCCGTCGCCTTCGCCGCGCGAGCGGTCGGGCAATCTGCCGCCGGAACTGGTGGCGATCTGCGAAAAGGCCATGAACAAGGACCAGGCCGAGCGGTTCGAGCACGCGGGGTGCATGGCGGAACAGCTTCGCGCCTACCGCGACGGCCGCGTGGTGAGCGTCTACGCCTATTCGCCGCGGGAACTCTTCCGTCGATTCGTCGCTCGCAACAAGACCATGCTCCTGGCCGGAATGGTGGCGATCCTCGCCCTGCTGATCGGCGCCGGCCTGGCTGTGCATTGGGCGCTGCGTGCCGATGCGGCTCGGCAGCGGGCGATCGAGGAGCACGGCCGGGCGGAACGGGCCCGCATGCGAGCGGAACAGGCGGTGGAGGGCGTCGCCAGCCTGGCCAACGACCTCCAACGGATGGCCGACCAGACGGCCGCCAGTCTGAACGAGAGCCTGGAACGTTTGACGGACGCCTTGCGCGTGACGGCCGAGGCGATCGGTGGGGACGATTTGACCGATCGGGCCGTCATGCGCCCGTACCTGGTCGCCCTGCGAAAGCGTTTCCCGCAATGCGAGAGCTTCTGGACGGTCACGCCGCCGGGCATGCTCGCTGCCGTCGAGCCGCAGAGCTACGAAAAATCGCTGGGCACGGATGTGACGCACCAGGAACACATCCGCTGGGTCTTCCAACACCAGAAGCCCGTCTTCAGCCGGATTTTCCAGCTGGTCGAAGAGGAAAACAGCTACGCGGTCTCGTTGCAGGTGCCCGTGTTTCACGACGGCCGCATGGTCGGCACGCTGGCCACCGTCCTCCGCCCGGACCGCGTGATCCCCGTCCTGATCCCTGAACCGTTGCGGTTGGACAAGGCCGCGCGACTCTGGTGCATTCAAGAAGACGGGTACGTGCTGTACGACAACGACCTGAACCAGATCGGCTCGTATCTGTTCAAGGACCAGACCTGCGCGCAATATCCCGAATTGCGCCGCTTCGCCGAACAAATGATGAAAGACAAGACCGGCGTCGGCTACTTCCGCCGCCCCGCGCCCACCGGCGACCGCATGGTGGAACGCGTGGCGGCCTGGGAAACATTGAGGCCCAGCGAAACCACGCGCTGGAAGATCGTGGTCGTGAAGCCCTACGAAGTCGGCGACTGAGGATCGGAAGGCTCGAGTGCGGCGATTCACCGACCGTGTTCAGCCTCGCCCTGAACCAAGAAGCCGGCTTTTTCGAACAGCCGGGCTTCTGCAGCGGTGCTTGCCCATGGCGGCCGCGTTAGGGCAGCGGGAGCTTGATCCTCGGTCTGACTTTCGGAACGGTCGTGGGGATCTTAGCCGATGGCCGCGGCGTTTCCGTCGGCTGAGGCGGAGTTTCGGTGCTGACGCCCGTGGGCCGCAGCAGGACGCGGCGCTGCAGCGTCTGGCCGCCTGAGAGCGAGATCCGTTCCAGTCCCGGAACAGACTGGTCGTGCGTGACCTTGATTTCGTACGCACCCGGCGACAGCTTGGTGCGGTAGCGGCCGCCGCCGTCCGATTCGCCTGTGGCCGTGGGCCGGCCTTTTTGCAGGACCACGATGTGAGCGCCGGGCAGGGGCGTGGGACTGGCCTTGGCGCCAGCCCGGCCGGGCTTCAGGCCCAGCACCTGCAATTTCAGCATCCCCTGGGCGGGCCGCAGTTTGTCGCCGGGCAGCGGTTTGACGATCCCAGAGGGCGGCTTGACCGTGCCGGTCCTGCCAGCGGACCCGCCAACAGGTCCAACTCGAGCAACTGCGGCCCGAACGAAGCATTCAGCGGCGCCAGCGGCGAGCTGAGCGGGTACTTCTTGCCGCCCGTGCGGAAATAGACGACATTCTCGGTCCCGGCGCCTGTGTGCGTGTACGTAGCCATTTGACCTTCATGCCGTCCTCCTTTGCGTCTGGAAAAGCGGGGAGTTCGGCTGTCGGCAGAACAGGGGCCGGCAGTCGACCGTCGACTTTGACGTCGCGACCAGAAAAGCCTCAAGCTCCTCCCGGCCGTTCTCGGAAGCGAATGGCCGGGCTTCTATGGAGCGGGTGTTTTTGTCCGCCGAAAAGAGCTAGCCGTCATTGTACAGTTGCGGGTGCTGTGCGTCATCTGGCTCATGGAGCAAAACCCGATTTTCCCCTGCGTACCAACGGACGTCTTACTTCTGGACACAGCCGGCTCCGCTCACGTCGATCGGCCTGATGCCCAACTCGCGGGTGGGACTGTCCGGCGCGAATCGCACTTTGCCGCTCTCGTAGTCCGTCAGCTTCGGGTCCGCCAATAGCCAGCCGGCCCCCGATTTGATCGGCTGCGTGCCGGTCTGCCGGTAGGCTTCCAACTGGACCCCCTCGACTTTGCCCGACTTGCTCAACACGACGTTGCCCGCCGCCTCGGAAATCCCCTCCGGCCGCGTGACGCGGATCGCGCCGCCGGCGACGATCACGTTTTTCTCCAGGCGGTAGTCCGAGGATCGCGGGAAGGTCAGCGTGGCATCGCCGTCGCAGACGAAGACGTTGTTCCGCAGCGTATTCTTGCGGGCCATATGGTTGTGCGACGGCCGGGCCACATGCACGCTCAGATTGTCCTCGACCAGGCAGTCTTCGGCCTGCTCGTCCAGGTAGTACGCGGAGGCCCCGTAGCCACCGGTGTCGAGGATGTCGTAGATGTAGTTGCCGCGGAGGACCACGCGTTTGCAGAAGGTGATATAGATGCCGGCCCCGTCGTGCAGCACCTGCATAGCGG
>CAYPGE010000359.1:0-9875 GCA_964409865.1 uncultured Pirellulaceae bacterium | reverse complement strand
GGCAGCGTTGGTGGAACTGCACGACGGCCGGGTTTACTACAACTCACGCAGCCACAGCGGGTACTACGACAAGGCGCTGGCCCGCGCGCTGCGGCCGGACGAAACGCTGCGGCGCGAGGCCTGGAGCAACGACGGCGGCCAGACCTGGGAAAACCTGAACGTCAGCCCGGTGCTTCCCGACGGCGGCGGCTACGGCCGGGGCTACGGAATGAAAGGCGGGTTGACGCGCTTGCCCGTGAAAGGCCGGGACATTTTGATTTTCAGCAATGCGGACACGGCCGGGGGAGAGCGGAAGAAGATGACCGTCTGGGCCAGTTTCGACGGCGGAACGACTTGGCCCGTGAAACGACTTGTGTATGCCCCGCACGGCGCGTACTCGTCTTTGGTGGCCGGACGGCCGGGCACGGCCAGCGCAGGCCAGATCTACCTGCTGTTCGAAGGCGGGCCGGACGGACAATACTCCGCCATGCAGGTCGCGCGCTTCAACCTGTCCTGGATCCTGGAAGGAGAACGGACGGGAAACGGCAAGGTGCCAGAGTGGGTTCTCCCGTAACCCCGGCGAAACGTCATGCGGCTGCTGGAAGGCCAAAGAGAAATTCGACGATACCACGGTGGTGTTCTGGTTGAATCGGGAGGTTTTGCCATGTTTCAATCGTTCCTGCCCCTGGCCGCCGTTGTCGGGCTGACCATCGCCGCGACGGGGCGCGCTGAACCGATCAAGGTGGGGGGGGAGAGGCAGTTGTTCCTGGGCCCCTGGGCCGACGATGGGCGCGACGATTACCTGGTCGAGTCGATGCGCAACGTCACCATGACGATGAACGAGGCTCGCGTCACCGGCGAGCGGATGATCGTACACGACCGGCCTTGGGATCGGTCGGACTGCTGGTTGAGCGTGCTCCAGGACGGAGACTTGTTTCGCATGTACTACGGCTCGCGTGAGAGCACGGATGCGCTGCGGCGGGGTGATCCCTACAGCATCATCCTGTTGTACGCCGAATCGCGAGACGGCATTCACTGGGAGCGTCCCAACCTCGGACTCTGGGAATGGGAGGGTACCCGCGAGAACAACATCCTCTTCCCCAATGACGATTTCCCCTATGCGTTCAAGAGCGTGGTGGTGGACCAGGTGTTCATTGACCCGAACGCGAAGAGCCCCTCAGAAAAATACAAAATGGTTCTCGGCCATCTCACGCCTCCCAAGGTGCCGGAAGAGGATGACCCGGCCGCTCCGAAACCGAAGCCGTCGGGCTTCCTCTTCCCACGCAAGGGCGTCGAGGCCGAGCCGCTCCGCCCGGGGCATCACGTCTTCTCCTCTCCCGACAGCATCCACTGGAAGCTGATCAGCCAGGCGAGCATTGCCACCGGCGCGGGCGACGCCAAGTACTCGGTGGCCTGGGACGCGCGCCTCGGCAAGTACGTGCAGTTTTCGCGCATCAAACCGCCCGATCCGCAAGGAGTGGCCTTCTACCGCGAGCGGTTCGGCGTCGATTCCCCGGACCTCAACGTGCGCATGATCGGGCGGGCCGAGTCGGACGACCTGCTGCACTGGGGCACGGGGCAGATCATCATCCGCCCAGACGAGTTGGACAAGGCGAACTCGCCCGCCGGCCTGACGCGCCTGGATTTCTACGGCCCCAACATCCGCCAGTACGGCGAGGGCGCCAGCGCGTACATCGCGCTGCCCACGTGCCACAGTCACTGGACGTACCATTACGTACGCGAGGGAAAGGCTCACAGCTTCCCGCAGACGATCGACGTCCAACTCGCTACCAGCCGCGACGGGATTCAGTGGAACCGCGCGCCGGGCCGCCGGCCGTTCATCCGCCACGGAGTCGAGGGCAGCTTCTGGAGCAAGATGATCTTCCCTAGCGGCGACATCATCCCGGTCGGCGACGAGCTGTGGTTCTACTTCGGCGGTTACTCAGTACGGCACGGCGCCAGTTCCGGCCCGGAGGAGGCGGGCATCGGCCGTGCCGTGCTGCGCCGGGATGGCTTCATCTCCGCCGACGCCGCCTACACCGGCGGCGAGCTGACCACCCGGCCGCTCGTTTTCGAGGGGAGCAAGCTGCAGCTGAACATGGATAGCGGCGCCGGTGGCACGCTGCAGGTGGAGATCCAGGACCAGGCGGGTAACCCGATCCCCGGCTTTGCGCTGGAAGATGCCGACGAGATCAACGGGAACTTCCTCCAGGTGCCGGCCCGCTGGCGGGCGGAGGTGATAGGCAAGATGCGCCGCGCCGAGGGAGACCCGGATGTGGGCACGCTGGCCGGTCGCCCGGTGCGACTGCGCTTCGTGATGCGCGACGCGCGGCTGTACTCGTTCCAGTTCGTGCCGTGAGGGTGCTCTGCCCGGCGCGCCGACCTCTTCCGCGTGTTCCCCCTGTTGCTTCACGGACGGCGTTGGACTGCCTCGTGGTCCGATTCCCGTTCGGCGGGAGTTCCCGCGGCCAATTGCTCGGCGGGTTGCTTCCAGTCGGTCGTCAGCCAGAGGATGGCCGTGCCGTCCTGGCTGCCGGTGAGGACGGTCTTGCCGTCCGGCGCGAAGGCCACGGAGGTGACCTCTTGCGTGTGGCCTTTCAGGGTCAGGACTTCCTGGCCGGTCTTGGCGTCCCAGAGGATCGCCGAGTAATCTTCACTGCCCGTGAGGATGCGGGTCGGCTCCGGTTCCGGCGAGAACGCGACTGACGTCACGCCGGCCGTGTGGCCTTTGAGGTGGTGGAGGATCGTGGGCTGGTTCTGACCCAGCTTCCACACGGTCGCCGAGTTGTCGTCGCTGCCGGTGATGACCCACTGGCCGTTGGCGGAAAAAGCCGCGTGTCGAACCGCCCACTCGTGTCCGGCCAGAACGCTCAACGATTGCCCGGTCGCGGCGTCCCAGATGCGTGCCGTCTTGTCGCGCGAGGCGGTCAGGACGCGGCGGCTGTCGTGCGAGAACACGGCGTGCAGGACCGCGCCGGTGTGGCCTTCCAGCGTGCGGAGCAAACGCCAATCCGCCGTGCTCCACAGCTTGGCCGTGCCGTCGTCGCTGGCCGTGACGACCATCTGGCCGTCGGGAGAAAACGTCGCGTGGTTCACCTTGCCCCGGTGCTCCTGCTGCGGCTGGTCGAGTTCGACACCGAGTTGCCGAATCACTTGGCCGCTATGCGCATCCCAGACGCGAGCCGAGGTGTCCCAACTGCCGGTCACCAGGTACTTGCCGTCCGGCGAGAACTGGGCGGAGGCGACGGCGCCGTGTGGACTGAAGCTCATCAGTTCGCGGTTTCGGGGGGCCACGTCTTTGCGCAGGTCCCAGAGCCGCGCCGAATCGCCGCCCACGGTCACGATGCGGTCGCCCTGTGGCGAGAAGTCCGCGGCCCACACCAAGCCCCGGAACAGGCCGCCGGTCAGATCCAGAAACGGTCCCAGCCGATCGGCGGCGGGATACAGCACTTCGGAACCGTCGGCCAGATTCCACAACCGCACCTGCCGGTCGTCGGCCGCGACGGTCAGTCCCGTCTTGCCGTCGGGGGCGACGGCTACAGAGAAGACGGTCCTCCAGAGGTCGCCTGGGCGGCAATTGAAAACGGCAGCCAGCTTCTCGGCCTGTTCGGCAGTCGCCTGCGTCTTGGCCGCCAACAAGTCACGGATCAGGGCTTCGGAAAAATGACCCTTCTCCGCCGCTTGCTGGGCCGTCCAGCGGAAGTCCTGCATCTGCCTGCGGAGGTTCTGGGCGAAAGCGGCTCGCCCTCCCGTCGCCGCCAGGCTGCGGATCTCCTTGGCCGCAGCGACGTCCCACCAGCGGACACCGCCGTCGGCACACGCGGTCAGGGCGAATCGCCCGTCACGGGAAACGGACAGCGACACGACCGCGCCGGGATGCCGCAGCACGCGGTCCTTGATTTCGGTTCCCGCGGGTATCTGCCACTGGCGAACGGCGTTGTAGTTGCTGGCCGTGAGCAGACGCTGGCCGTCGGGAAGGAACGCCGCGGCGTTGATCTGGTCGTCCTCCCACAACGTCGCGAGCTGCTGGCCGGTTTCGCGGTTCCACAGGATGCCGCGGCCGTTGCGGTCGCCGCTGAACAGCAACCGGCCGTCCGGCGAGAAGGCCACGGCCGAGACTTCCGTCTTGTGGCCTTTCAGCTCCCGCACGAGTTGCCCGTCGGCCGCGTTCCACAGTTTCGCCGCCCAAGCCTCGTTGTCGTGCGGCCGTTGGCTGCCGGTGACAATCCAGCGGCCGTCGTGCGAGACGGCGGCCGCGCCTCGCAGTCCGGTTCCTTCCAGGCGCAGGCTGGCCAGTTCGCTCCCGGTAGCCACGTCCCAGATGCGAGTCGTATTGTCGATGGCCGTGGTCAACAGCCGTTTGCCATCGGGGAAGAAGGCCGCCGTCGCCGTCGTGAACTCGTGTCCTTCGCGGAACTGGAGCAGTTCGTCGCCCGTGCTTGCATCCCAGGCCTTTGCGGAGCGGTCGCGGCTGGCCGTCGCCACGCGTGTTCCGTCCGGCGAGTAGGCTGCCGCGAGCACCGCGTCCAGATGGCCGGCCAGCATGTGTCCGCGCAGCACGCGGGCTTCCTCGTACCCTTGCACGTCCCAGAACTTGACTCGTCCGTCATGGCTGGCGGACACTGCCAGCCGGCCGTCGCCGGTCAGGCCACACGCTTGGACCCAGCCGTCGTGCCCCCGCAAGGTCTTGATCATGGCGCAAGTTTCCGCATCCCACACGACGACCGTGTTGTCGTGGCTGCCGCTGACGAGCCGTTTGCCGTCCCGCGAGAAAGCCAGCGCATGGACGGCGGCTTTGTGGCCGGAGAGGGCGACGAACGGTTGCTGCGCGGGCTTCTGGCCCGCGATCGCCCTCGCGTAGTCGAAGGGTTGAAGCTCGTCCGGGTCCCAGATCAGCACGCGGTTGTCGAGTCCGCCGGACGCGACGCGGCGACCGTCCGGCGAGAAGACCGCAACGAACACGGGCGTCTGGCTTCCATCCTTGCGATGCCCGGTGAAGGGCACGCTGACAGCCTCGCCCGTGTCCGTCGTCCAGACGATGGCCGAGCCGTCGTGGCTGGCCGTCACGATCCGCCGCTCGTCGGGTGAAAACGCCGCGGACCAGACCCACCAATCGTGGCCGGCGAAGGTACGGATTAACTCGCCGGTGGCCACGTTCCAAAGGCGCGCCGTGGCGTCATACGAACCGGTCAGCAACCGCTGGCCGTCGCGGGAAAACGCAACGCTGGTGACGGCATCGGCGTGGCCTTCCAGGCGGCGGACCAGCTGTCCGCTGGCGGCATCCCAGAGCCGCAGGTACCCGCCCTCGCGATCGCTGCTGCCGGTGGCCACGAGCTTGCCGTCGGGAGCCAAGGCCGCGGCATTGACAACGCTGGTCGGCCCGTGCGCGATGACGACGGGCGGTTGGTCGCCGTCCAGCGTCCAGATCTTGGCCAGCCCGTTCCACCCGCCGGCGGCCACTCGCCGGCCGTCGGCTGAAATCGCCAGGGTTTCCAGCGGCGCACCGGCTTCGAGCGTACGGACTTCCTGCCGGCAAAGGAAACTCAAACGGCCCCACTCCCAATTGCGGTACACGGGCTGGCAGTCCTGGAGCAGGTCGCGGGCGGCGTCAAAGGCGTTCTCCTCGATCTTGGCGGCGGCCAGGCCGATCGAGGTGATGTAGGCCTGGTACTGGGCCTGCGATTTGGCCTTCGTCTCCTGCTCGCGTGCCAGTTCTGCCTCCGTCTTGGCCCGCTCGGCGGCGTGGCGAGCCTGAGCCTCTTGTTCTTTGGCGGCCAAGGCTGCCAGCTTGGCGTCTTCCTCGGCCTTGCGGGCCAGGCGTTCTTTCTGTTCGGCGGCTTCGGCCTGTTCGCGTGCCTGGCGTTCCTTGTCCTGTGCCGCCAATGCCGCTTCTTTTGCCGCACGCTCCTGCTCTTCCGCCGCCTCGGCCGTCCGGCGTGCTTGCTCTTCCAGTTCTTTGGCTGCCACAGCCAGTTGTCGCTGTCGTTCGGCCTCCTTCCGCTGTTCATTCACCAGGAAGAACGCCACGCTGACGACGAGGAACACCAGGGCTATCAGGGCAGCTACGGCACGCTTGAAGGTCTTCAGCCGCCGCTGGCGCGCCTCGCGTTCCTGTTGGGCCGACTGGATGTCGCGCAACAACTCGGCCTGCTCCGCCACCTGCGGGTCCAGCAGCGAGGCTCCGAGGTCAAAATCGCCTTTGGCGTAGGCGCTGCGGGCGTAGGCCAATTTGGCGGTTTCGAGACCGACCCGCGCCCGTTCGTTGGCTTCCCACAGCAGCAAGGCTTCCTGAAAGCCGAACACCGCGTGGGAGAAGTCCTGGTAGTTGTTCGTCTGCGCGGCGGTCCTCAGTTCTTCTTCGGCTCGTGCCGCCAGGGCGATGCTCTCGGCGTGAGACAAATAGCCGCGAATGGCGTTCTGGAAATCGCGGACCGAGGCGTAGCGGTCGGCCGGGTCAGAGGCCATGGCCTGCAGCGCGATGTCGACCAGTTCGCCCTTCTTCTGGGTCGCGGCGACTTTGTTCTTCGAGGCCGACATCAAGCAGGTCGTGACATCCTTGCCCGTGTGCGGCGGCTGGCCGGTGACGATCTCGTACAGGATGGCGCCCAGCAGGTAGATATCGCTGTGGACACCGATCCGTTCGATCGGCCCCAGCGCCATTTCGGGTGCCATGTAGGCCGGCGTCCCGCCCATGCTGACCGGTGGCGTCACGTTGCGGCTCTTGCGAAACTCGGCCGTCGGCAAGGCCAAGCCCCAGTCCATCACGAGGACTTCGCCGAATTCGCCGAGCATGGTGTTTTCCGGCTTCAGATCGCGATGGATCACGCCGCGAGAATGCGCGAAGGCCACCGCATCGGCCGCCTTCATCAGGATTTCCAGGTTTTCGGACAACGACAACTGCCGGATGCGCTCGTCCCACGGCGTGCCCTGCACGCGTTTCATCGAGTAAAACAGCGCGCCGTCCTGGTTCGTTCCCAAGTCGTAGATGGGCACGATATTGGGGTGATCCAAATCGCCGGTGATGACGGCCTCGGAAAGGAACTTGCTGCGCTGATGCTCGTCGGCCACCTTCTGCTTGAGCATCTTGATCGCCACCGTGCGGTCGATCGACGCCTGGCGGGCCGCGTAGACCACGCCCATGCCGCCCTCCCCCAGCAGGTCGATCAGGTCATAGTCCGCGCGCTGCGGGGCCGGCTGCAAAGCGTCTTTCTCGACCGCGCTGAACGCCCGCGGCTGGATGACCAGCGTCGAACGGCCGCTGACCCTTGCCGGCGCTTGGCCCTTGAGAGTCATGGACGGCTTCGAGTCGTTGACGTCGTCTCCCCAGATCTGGCTCAGTTGCCGGGTGACGCGCGCATCGCCTGCCGTCGAGTCTAAGGTCGCCAAGACGTCGGCAGGCATCGGGCCGGTGCGGCCCGCTCCTGCGACGTCCCCTACGGACTCAATCGTCGCGTCCACGCGGGGGCGGCGGCCCTCGGCCGACCCTGCCGCCACGGCTGGCGACAACTCGATGGTCCGATCAAACTGGACTTGCGTCGGCTGCCGCTTCCTGGGCGAGTCCGCCGCAGCCGGAGGCGAAGCGGGCAGTTCCATCGTCTGCCCGAAATCCTCCGCCGGGCGTTCCTCCGTGCCGGGAATCGGGGCTGGCGACTCCGCAAGATCGACGGAATCGAGCGTGTTCGCAATCGGAACGCCTCCCGCGTCGGCTCGAAGGATATCGCCAACCGACTCAACAGAATCGACTGTCTGGCTGGTCTTGTCGGCGGCCTGACCGCGTTGTGCCGAGAGGGCCGAAGCGTCGACAGAATCGATCGTCTTGCCCACAGCGGACACGTCGGGAGTCGTCTTCTTCGGATCCTGTTTTCCGGACGGTGTGTTTGCCATTGCTGTCGTCTCTGTCCGCCTTCTGCCGTCAAGCGATGTCGCCAGAGCCATCATCAAGCGGCCTCTGGCCGTCCAACTTCACCACGCCCCGCGCCGCCGTCATCTCCTTGATTCCTGATCGTTCGTCTCTCATCTTTTCGGCTTCTCCCGCCGCAGGCGTCGAGCCAGCCGTGCTGTTCGGGACAGCGACCGCTGCCCCGCGTGGAAGGCTCGATCAACCTGCTCGGCCCACCGCTGGACGCCTCCGCCCACGGCCCATCCCAGGGCGCCGGCGGCTCCGCCCGCGGCGGCCGTCGAGGCAGCGGGTTGGGCCGACATGCCGCCTGCCGCCCCGTTTTCCGTTGTCGGCAACGGCGGTTTCGCTACGGGTGTCTTCTCGGCGCCGCGGGCTCCGTCTTCCAGCTTGGGCTCGTCCACGGGACGCGGCTCGCTCGGTTTCGGGGACTCGTCGCCCATCTGCCGCTCGCTCGCGCTGTCGCGGAAATCCGGAGGCACGATGCGGCCCTGGAAGACATTCACCTCCTGAATCATGCGTTCGCGATCCGAATTGGCTTCCCTGAGGTAAATGCGATACCGCCCGTTGGGAAACCGCTGGAAGACAGCGAACAACCCGCCCTCCAACAGTTCAGGTGGCAACTCGACGTCTTCACCTTCCTGACCTGCGGCGTCGACGCGGCGGAAGAAAATGCGGAGAGCGGCAAAGGAGGTGAATTCCAGCTGCGTGGCCGGCGGTTCGTACGAAGTCGCCTGCTGGCTTCCGCTGGAAACCTGAGTGATAATTGGCGCCGCGCCCGCTTCGTGGCGCAGCGCCACCGGGACGATCTCGGACTTGACGACCTTGATCGTGGCAAACAGGCCTGTGCCGGGGACGGTCAGCACATCGCTGACGGATGTCGCCAACATCCGGTCGCCTTCCTTGAAGACGATGCCGTTGAACGGCCGCCCGTTTTCGTCGACACGCCCGTCGTAGCTGACTGTCACCGTGATCGGGATGGGCGCCGATGCGTTCGTCGGATCGGGGTTACTCGTGTAATACCGATCGAATCGGTACGTCTGGCCTCCCCGAAATGTCGTCTGGTTATCGACGCTCGCACCAGGCGGATAGGTGACCACGCCGTTCGCCCAGTCGATCGTGATCTGATAGTTCTGCCCCGCGTCGCCCACCGTCACTTCGACGAACGCGTGCCCCATGGAATTGACGTTCGAGCCTCCCTGGTCGACGGGCACCAGCCTGACTTCCACGGGGGGCGGCATGTCTGCTGGCAGCGGGGCTGCGGTCATCTCGCCCGTCGCGGTCTTGATGGTGACGCCGGGTTCAAGCGTAATCGTCTCCGCGGTGAACGACGCGGTGCCCAGGGACGTGGCTCCTCCCAGCGTCAGGTCGGTGTTCAGCTGGATAGCGTCGCTGCCATCACCTGTGTCGATCGTGAATTCCGCGGGCAAGCTCACAGCCGGGCCGGTCACAATGACCGTGTCGTTGCCGGCCAGAGTCTGGACCATAACACGACCGGTAATGCTGGACAGCGGGACTTCGACGGTGCGGCTGTCTACCTGGATCGTGCCCGCCCCGGCTTCCAGGAACAGTCGCGGGTCGCTGATCCGCAGGTTCGTGCCAACGACAGACAGCGTAAGTGTGTCGTTTGAAGTGCCTCCGTTGATGTCCATGACCAGCAGGTTCCCGCCCTCCAGCGTCACGCTCGTTTCCGCTACGGCCGGGAGAGAGATCACCACGTCGTTGCCTGTGCCCCCCTGATAGCTGATCGTCGCGGATAGCCCGGTAAACGGGAAGTCGGAGATCGTGGCCCCTTCGGGCAAACCGGAGAACGTGCCGATGACCGGGTCGTTGCCATCATTGTCAACGATGACAAAGGCGTCACCGGGTCGCGGCGAATACGAGCCACTCAGCAGAAGTTCGACGCCCGTCAGGTTCACTTCGCCGGCCACGTTCAGCTGGCTGTACTCCGTGTCGGCCGTCGTGCCGTTGATCACGATGCTCAAGCCCGCCCCGTCTG
>CAYPGE010000358.1:0-9914 GCA_964409865.1 uncultured Pirellulaceae bacterium | reverse complement strand
TGTCACGCGGGTAGTCAGTCTCCGGAGCACCGCGTTCCCACGGATCGGGGCCGAGCCATTTGCTGCGAGTGCCCTCGACCACCATCTCGCCGCGGTCGAGATCCACGGTCACAAGCGCCCAGAGCGGGTCCTGGTAGGCGGCGACGTTGCGGAGGTGTGGATGTACCCTGTGCATCTCGGGCGGATAGGTCTCCCGCGCTGCTGCTTCCGGCAACCAGACGTAGGAGGCGCTGTTGATCTGGACATACCGGACGCCATTGACCTCCAGCACATAGTCCTGATGGAAATGGCCCGAAAACACGGCCAGCACCGTACCGGGATTCGCCGCCTCCACCCGCTCCAAGATCGTCCGGATCACCTTGCCGTTCTCGATGCCGCCACCTTCATCGAGCGGATGATGGAGGAACACGCACACGGGACGATCCGCCCGCGTCAAGGTGTCTTCGAGCCAGGCCTGTTGATCCGCCGCAATGAACTTCCTGTAGCCACGTGCCTTGCCACCGGGATCGTTGCTGTCGAGCACGATTCCCCGCAGCGGACCCGCATCGAACGTGTGGTACCGCCCCGGCGCTCCGTAGTACGTCACCGTCTGCTCCCGTTGGTACCCACCGTCCATGTCGTGATTGCCCAACACGTGGTATCGGCCGCCGGCAAAGGCGTTCCAGGCCGCCAGGAAAGCCTTGTTGCGAGGATGCGGCCAGCAGAAGTCGCCGAGTTGCAGAATGAAATCCGCCCCTGCCTCCTGCATCGCCGCCACAAACCTGCGGATGCGGTCCAGCCCGTCCGGCATCACATCCTGATGCACGTCCGACACCAGTCCGAACTTCACGCGGCGCGGGACGCTTGGCCTCGCCGCCGCAGTCAGAATCAGGGGCAACGGCGCCACACCCCGAAGGAACGTGCGCCGCGGAATCTGCCGCGTCTTCACGGTTGCTGTCCTTTCATGGCTCCTGCAACACCAGTTCGATGAACACGGACGGCCCGGGAGGGACGGTCACCGAGAAGGCTTGGCTGCGGGGCAGTTGCTGATTGCCACCCCACACCCTCGCCTCGCGAATGGCAACCCTGGGGCGCACACGGACGTGCGCCACGGCCTGAGGATCGACAACGGCCGGCTGGTCCAGCTTCTTCACGACTCCGCCGTTGTGAACCAGCTCGATCACCCACCCCTGGCGGTTTCGGTTGATCTGGTACTGGACCGGGTCTCCTTCGACAACCACCGGCAAGTGTTCTGCGACGAGTTCGCCACTGCGGCCAATCGTCAGCGCGACCGGGAAGTGATGCCCCCAAGAGGCACGCAAGTGCCAAAGGCAGCAAGAGCAATCGGGGCATCGTGGGTCTCCGTGGATTCTTTCACAAGATTTGGTCGTGTTCGACAATTTGCTGTGACCGGCTAGGACGCCACCAATGCAGTATAACCCCACATCTGCAGGTGATTCCATAGCCTCTGAGCCGTGGGCGGCTGGTAAACGACCCAGGCCCCCGCTGGTCGTGGCCCGCGAGCGGCTGATCAGCAAAGGCGGATCGCCTCCGGCCATCGGGATGTTCTACGACACAAGCACCCTGGCACCACCGTTCCTGGACACCGCGGGCCTAGGTCCGGGCTACGACCATTCCGCGGTGCCCGGACGGACGCCGCTGATCCGCGGGGCGGACGGGCAGATGGACAACGTGCAGGTGAAACCGGCAACGTGGCGTCACCCAAGCAGGGTGTGGCATATAGATTAAGAGCCTGACGAATTCGAGCATTGACGGGAGGGATTCCTGGGGTATGTTGAAGCCACGCAGAACTTGCCAGGCAACCCGACTTCTTATCCGTGAGGAAGAAATGATACGGCAGATGATGGTAGGGATAACGGCGAGTCTTGCGGCCGGGGCCGCGATGGCGGAGGAGATCCGGCCGACAGGCGTATGCGTTCTTGGCGAAGCGGCGGCCGGGCATCCGGCCGAGATGATGTTGGACGGGAACCGCGACACGTTCGCCGAACTGCTCGACGACACTCGCGGCGGAAAAGACCCGAAGACGCTCCCGCCGTTTGGCGACGCGCCGGTTACGGCGTCGTTCGTACTGGACATCGGGCGCGCGCGGACAACGGTCGGAATGCGACTCGTTTCGCAGAAGTCGCGATGGCTTGCACGCATGGCGTACAACGTGACCGTCTTCACCTGCGGCGACCCCCAAGGCAAGACCGAGGTCCGCGTGATCGCGGAAAAGAAGGCGCTGCCCGTGACGTTTTGCGGCGAGTCGGCGTTCGTTACGTGGGCGCCCGTCGCCGCGAGGTTCTTCGGCGTGCGCGTCAACGAGTCGGACGAAGGCGCGATCAATTCGCTGCCGTACACGCGCTGGCTGAACCCTGGCCGTGCGACTTGGGGGCATGCTTTTTCCGGCGACGGGCGGCATCTCGTGACCGACATCGCAGAGGCGACGCTCTTCGACCGCGAGCCCGACGACTTCCCGCGGCCGAACCCGCCGGCTGTCGCGTACCCCCGATTCCGACTGGAGAAGGACTGGCTGTTGCAGGACGCGGGGTTCGAGGACTATGCCAGGGCCTTCACGTCGACCAGCGGCGCGGAGCTTGAAAATCGCATGGTGGGGAAAGTGGCCGGCGAGCTTGCGAACGCCGGCGACCTTGTTCTCCCTGACGCGCCGGGCTGCGATCCGCGATGGAGGTCGCTCTATTTCCGGCTGTGCGAAAAGCGGAGAGTCCAGCGGCTGCGCAATGTCACGAAACACGCGACCCACATCGTCTACGTTAAGCACTACACGTTCGGCTGCAACGCCACCCTTGGCTCGGCGGAACACGTGACGGACGACCTGACCGACGCCCGGCCGCGAAACTGGACCAAGGGCGGCCAGCTCTGCCTGCTGACGATCCATCCCGACGGCCGCGTCACCAGCGAACTGCTGATCGACAAGCCGGAGGGCTGCGTCCGCGACCCCAATCTTTCGTATGACGGCCGCCGGTTGGTTTTCGCGATGCGCGACAGTTACAACGACAACCTCTACTACAACCCGCACCGGTTCTCGCCGAGCTTCCGCGCCCCGCTGCCGTGGGACGCGTACGAGAAACGGCGTGGCGACGACTATCACCTTTATGAGATGGATCTGAAGACCCGCAAAGTCTCGCAAATCACGCACTCGCCGGTCAGCGGCGGCCATGTCGTGCCGTGCGCCGAGGTCGAGCCGTGCTTCACGTCCGCTGGCGGGATCGTCTTCCAGTCCACCCGGTGTGAACAGGTCATGCCCTGCCACCAAACGCTGATTTCCAACCTGTACGGCTGCGGCGCCGGCGGCGACGACCTCCGCCGCCTCGCTTTTGACGGCGCGAGCACGTTCTATCCGCAGCAGCTCGACGACGGCCGCATCCTCTATACGCGATGGGAGTACAACGATCGCAACGCGCGTTTTCAGCAATCCCTGTTCACCATGAACCCCGACGGCACGACGCAGACGGAGTACTACGGCAACAATTCCTTCTATCCGACCTCGCTCTTGCACTTCCGGCCGATCCCGGGCTCGACCAAGGTCATCGGCATCGTCTCCGGCCATCACGTTCATCAGAAGGGCAAGCTCGTCATCATCGACCGTCGCCAGGGAACCCAGGGGGACAGCGGCATTGACTATGTCGCCGGGTCGGCCATCGGCGAAGAGCCGGGACGCCACGCCTCGAACTACGCGAACGATCCGAAATTGATTGGCAGCCGCGACGTGGTCGCCATCGACGCCTTCGGCCAGTTCGGGCCGCAATGGCAGTATCCCTGTGCCTTCGACGAGCAGCACTATCTCGTAACCTTTCTGCCCGAGGGAACGCTCCTCGAAAAAAGCGGCGTGAATCCGAATTTTGGCGTCTACTATCAGTCGGCGGATGGCGCGCGTGAGCTGCTGGCCTACGACCCGTCCGTCGAATGCAGCCAGCCAGTGCCGGTGATGGCGCGAAAGCCCGTACCCTTGCGCGGTTCGCTCGTCGACTTCTCGAAGTCTTGCGGGAAGTTCTATGTGCAGAATGTGTATGCCGGCCCGGGACTGAACGGCGTGCCGAGGGAGACAATCAAGACGTTGCGCGTGGTGGCGGTCGAATATCGCCCGATGTATTTGCATACGGGGCACATGCACTGCCCGTGCGACAAGCAGTACGAACAGTTCATTCCGTACGTCGGCGATATGTCCGGCGAGGCGGTGACGGCCGGAGGGGCGTGGGACATCAAACACGTGCTGGGCGAAGTGGACGTCGCGCCGGACGGCAGTTGCGCGTTCGAGGTGCCAGCGAACAACAGCGTCTATTTCCAATTGCTTGATGAGCGCGGCCGCTGCGTGCAGACCATGCGCAGTTGGACGATGGTGATGCCGGGCGAAACGATCGGCTGTGTAGGATGCCATGACAGCAAACCGCAGGTCGGTGATGCTGGGCAGGCTGCGGCATTCGGCAGCGTGCAGCGTCTGCGTCCGATCGCCGGCCAGCCTCCGCATCCGCTGTTGGCTCGGCTTGAAAGGGGCGGACTCCTGGCCAGCGCCGACAACTACCTCGGCGTGAACGCGCGCCGGTCTTGTGATCCGGACGCGCCGATGGAGGGCTTCAGTTACATCCGCATGATACAGCCGATTCTCAACACGCATTGCGTTAAATGCCACGACGGCGGCGCGAAAGCGGCAGCACGGTTGAATCTCGCCGCCGAGGAATTTCCCGATTTTCGGCAGGGGGCCGGCCGCCGGTTCTCGAAGTCCTACGCAGCGCTGACTGCCGGTGGCCGACAGACGGCGATGCTCAACTGGTATTCGGCGACCGGACGATCGGCCATGCTGCCCCCCTACGCGATGGGTTCGACGCAGAGCAAAATCATGGAATACCTCGAACCATCACACTACGGCGTGCAGGTGAGCGACGGGGAAAAGCGGCTCTTTGCGTGTTGGATCGACCTGTCGATTCCCTTCGGCGGCTCCTATGCCGAGGCGACGACATGGTCCCCGGAGGATCGCAGGATCGTCGAGTACCACCAGGATAAACGCCAGATTTTCGCCTGTCAGGAAGTGAACACGTTGCGGGCGCAACTCAACATGCGGCCGGTGTCCTTGGGACGTCTGCAGTCCGGTGTGTTCTCGCCCGTGTCAATGATAGGAGAAATGACCTCCGACCACAGGGTGAGTCGAACCGGGGAAGCTTGGTGAAACATCCGCTCCACGGCAACCTGTTGGTCTTGGACGAAACGCATACGGCGTAAACAAGCCGTGGCCACCCAGACAGTGAGATGCAGAAAAGGACCACCAACATGACCGATTCCACCCACGATTTCTTCGTGATTCTGGCCAAGATCCTGCTCCGATGCTGGATCTTCGGCCTTCTGCTGCTCGTATTCTGGGCTGGCGTGTTCCTGCTGGCGAGCGAAGCGATCCACAACCTGCACGGCCCCATGTTCGGCCTGAGTCCGCACGACCTGAACCTGATCTACTACAGCGGCATGGCGTTCGTGAAGTTGGTCGTGATCCTGTTCTTCTTCTTTCCCTGGCTGGCGATCCGGCTGGTGTTGAGGAAGACGAAGGGCTGATCGTGAGGCGGCCGTGCCCTACGCCCCATCCACGTCGAACAACGTCTGCGGTGCCGGGTAGGTCACGCCGCCGGACTCGATCTTCGCACCTGCCGTCAGGCTGTGCGGCTCGACCTCGCCATTGGGAAAGATGTGCTGGACGCTGATGCCGTTGGCCAGCAGGTAATCGCTGACCAGTCGCCGGTGACACTGCCAGTAAAGCCCCTCGGCGCACATGATGGCGGTGCGGCGGTTCCTGACGATCGCCAACAGCTTTGACACGCCCTGCTGGAATCCGTCCGTCGCCATGTAGTCGGCGTAATTGCGGAAGCTCTGGTCCCGTCTGGCGGATCGTAGACCTTGGCGATCAGCTCCAGGTCGCGAATGCAGCGCCCCACGGTCAACGCCAGTTGCTCACCGAAAACTACGCCAGAAAACGTGGAACCTGAATCTTGACGAGCGGCAGCCTCGCGCAGCAAATCTGTGTCCTGACTGAAAAGGACACGTCCCAACTCCGTCGCACGGGTCAGTAGTTCCGCATCAGGCAGTGTTGCGGCGCCGTCCTCCTGGGCTGTCAGTACGTCGACGCCGCGCATCCGCAGTCCGACGGTCACTTCACGCCGAACATGCACGTCCATGTACCGTCGGATCATGGCAGCCGCCCCAGCGCCCGCAGTTTCTTCCAGCCCGGCGTGTCTCCCAACTTCCTCCGGAACGCACTGACTTCCGCCTCATCGCGGGCGATCTGATCGTCGAACTCGTCGCGGTGATCGTGGTAGTACGCGAGCGCCGCGTGGATCTGACCAAGTGACAAATGCGGGTACTGGAAGTGCATTTCTTCCGCACTGGACCCGTGAGCCAACTTGTCCAACACCACCTCAATCACTTTCACGTTGGTGTCGTCGACCCAGGCGACCCCGCTTTCGTCTAGCACGATGTGGCTTGCCAAAACCGCGGTCAAGGCTGATTCCCTCCAGATCGATATCCAGTTACCTCCCTAATTGTCGCACCGGCATCAGCCCGACGCAAGGCCAGCGATCTCGATTCGCCGCCAAGTGAGCAGCGACTGGGTAACGACCGGCCGAAGCTGGTCTGCATCGACCTGCAGGCGTACACAACGACGCAAGCTCCGGAGCGGGAAGACATCCTGAACGTCGGCGGCTTCAGTGACGCCGTGTTCAGCGTCGTGGCGGCGTTCCTGAGCGGCGACGCCGGCCGCTTCGTGGCCGAGGTCGAGGCCATCGAGCTGTAGACCGGCCATGACGTCGAAAACAAACGCCCTCGACCCAGCGATGGGCCCGGGGGGCGTTCTCTTGCGCCCGCATAAGCTCAGTGAAACCAGAAACCTATCTCCATGGGCGTCGGCGGGCCTGGGCCGCCGCGAAGCTCCGGCGGACGAGTTCCACGTCTTTCTCGATCTGGAAGTCGAACATGCCGACGCACAGGAAATCCGCACCGCCGTCGAACGCGGACTGAAATCCGTCGGCCGGCGAAATAGCCCCGGCAGCCAGAACCTTGAAGGCGATCCAGGGGACCTTTACCTCCTGCATCAGCGCCACGGTCGCATCGGGACGATCGCAGAACAGGTTGTCGTGGTAGTAGCCGTGATCGTCCGAATTCGGTTTGTACATTTCCAGGTCCCGCCGATTCTCTGGCGGATGCGCGGACCAGGAACAAGTTTTCCAATGACGGCGCTGGAACAGAACTGGACGTTCTGGAAGTCGAGGACCAAGAATTTGCAGCCGTCCCGGTCAACCAACCCAAACAGTTCTTCGCCGAGCGTTTGAACGTCGGGCTCCGACAGGATCTTCGATTGCACGAACGAGACGACCGTGATGCCGTCCACCACAGTCACTGGACTTGCCAATGTTTGTTTCCTGCCGGCGACGACGGCGTGGCGTCGGCCTTGAGGTCACTCAGCGCGAACTGAATTCCGCTCAGGTAATGCTTCAAGATCGGCGACCGCCAATAAATGTCCTTCTGGTGTCCTGACGCCGAGTAGAACACGCGGCCCTCCCCATAACGACGAATCCAGGCCAAGGGAACGTCTTGGTCTTTCGTGACGCCCGGCTTGTTCATGTCGGTGAGGATCACCAGTCCCGCCACAGGACTCCATCGTGTGACCGCCATCGAAGTCTCCTTTGGGATTCTCGCGGGCTCACTCAAACCACACATGCACCGCAACCGTGTTCCCGTTGCGCACGATCGGCAGGGTCGCCCGGACCGTCAGCATCGGGTTCTGCTTCTGCCACGCCGCAAAGACTTTGCTCAAGTGCCGCGGCAGATCTTCCGGCTCGGGCGGCGTGCCTGACGCCATGAAGCACGCCCGGCCGTGGTTCCACGTCCAGTCGGTTGACCGCTTCTTTGTCTGGTTCCTAGTCCACAGTGCCCTCGTCGGTTTTCGCCTTTCGCGTTGCAGACTCCGTCTCGTCTGCTGGATCGAGCGTATCCGCAGTAGTCGGCAAATGCAACTGTCGGCCCGGCGTGCGATTGGCTCAGCAACGCCGGCGTCCTGCCCTGGTCTGCGAGTTCAGCTGCCTACAGGGGTGTTCTTGAGGCCTCACCATGACCATTCAGCAACAGATCGAAGCCTTCCTGGCGGGATCACCGCACGCAGTGGTTGGTGCGTCACCAAACCGCGAGAAGTACGGCAACAAAGTGCTGCGGGCCTGCCTGCAACAGCAGCGGGCAGTGCATCCCGTCAATCCGACTGCCGAAGAGACGGACTAGTAAACCGCCGGCCTAGCGGCTCCCTACGGACGCAACGGCGGCGTCCAGAACGCCCTGGCCGGCCGGAAACGCCTTCCGGCCGGCTTGCGGACGTCTGCGCTCGCTGCGGCCGGCGTGACGTGCGTGAGACAAGGGCAAGCGGCCGCTGGCGTGCGACATGATCGGCCGAGGGAACCAGAAGCGATCCCTCACGATTGCAGACGCCGTACCAATGTGGCACGATGATGATCGCGTACTCGTCCACAGCTCGAACAGCAGGGCGCCGCCATGACCACCGACCCCACGGAACCGCTCGAAGCCGAACTTATCTTCTCCCGGTCAGAATCCACTCGCGGCACAGCCACTTGGTGTCTTGTGGGAGGCATCGCGGCCATTGGCTTTGCTGCCGTCGGTTTCTGCTTGGCCCTGGTAACTCGAATCGGTCAATTTGCCATGCAGTCGATGACGACGGTCCCCATGCTGCTCGGCATCGGCCTACTGGCGGCGGCACGAGTCCTGTCACGCACACCCACACAGGCTTCTGTCGGCCCACAAGGCGTCTGCATCGAAGACCGAAGGGGCCAGCGTCACTATTCCTGGGCAGATATTGGCTGGGCCGCTACGGGCACGAGCACGATGGGGTTTCGCCGGCAACTGACCCTTTATGACATTCGTGGCAAGACGATTGCCTCGCTCAGCGACGCATTCGACGGCTTTGACTCGCTCGTCGAGCAGGTGCAATCACACATCGCCAAAAAAGCGGACGCCACAGCGCCGACAATCCAGAAGCGCAAGGGGCGAAAGTCGGCGGTGTTCGTTGCGTCGGTCGCGTTGATCCTTGGTGCCGTGAGCATCGCCAACCTGTGGATGGGATTTGAGGAAAAACGGACGGCCAAGTTGCTCCAGGAAGCTGGAGTTCCGGGGGAGGCCGAGATCGTTCGCCGTTTTGTCGCTCCCAACGGTGTCACGCGGCGACTGGAGTACCGTGTTTCCGGCGTTGGCGGGCAGACGGGGACTCGCAATGCCGAAGTGACGCCTGCATATTGGGACAGTCTGGAAACTGCCAAGACGGTGCCGGTGATCTACGTTCCGCAGGAACCTGCCGTCAGTCGCTTGGTGCAGGGCGAGGTCGAATCACGGGATCTCTCAGACTCCCCGGCAGTCATGATCGGCCTGTCCGTGGTCCTGATCGGGATGTGCGTGGTCTTTTTGGGCGCAGCGATAATGCAATGGTACGGGTGGGACATCGACTTGGACAGCAAGACCGGCAGGATCTCCGTCCAGCGGTTCGGTGCTGCTCGCTAGCCCGTATCCCCGCCCACATCCGAGGCAGCCGGTCGGCCACCATCGGCGACTTAGGGCGTCGGTGGCGTTTCCGGCCGCCTTGCCGGCTTTCCAAAACCAGTTGACCAACCGCGTCACGGCGGCGGCGATAATGGCCGTAGTCCGACAACGATCATGCTGGAGGGACGGAACATGCGCCAGTTGATTTCCAGAGCGATGCATCAACCGGACGATCTGGTCGTCGAGTTCGACTACTGCGACGCAAAAGGGGCCAGAACGCACCGTATCGTCAGCCCCATTCGGTTTCTGGGCCAAGACCGTTTTCTGGCGTTGTGCCTCAGCCGCGAAGAGCCCCGGCAGTTCTACCTGGAACGCTGCCAGAACGTGCGGCTAGGACCGGC
>CAYPGE010000357.1:0-9915 GCA_964409865.1 uncultured Pirellulaceae bacterium | reverse complement strand
TCACGCTGATCGAATGGGCGGACCGCGTGATCGACTTCGATGTGAATTTCGAGCCGTTGCGGCGGCAGGCAGTCGATCACGCGGTCCGCCCATTCGATCAGCGTGATGCCTTCGGACTCGAAGTATTCCTCCGGTCCCAACTGCAGGAACTCGTCGTCGTCCTTCAGCCGGTAAGCGTCCAGGTGGTACAGCGTGCGGCGGCCGTGGTACTCCTGGCACAACACGAACGTCGGGCTGACCACCGTCTCCGCGGGCACACCGCAGGCGGCCGCCACGGCTTGGACCAGGCGTGTCTTGCCGGCACCCAGCGTCCCGATCAGCGCTACCGTCGTACCCGCGGGCAGGCTCTGGGCCAAGGCCGCGCCCAGCCGGCGTGTGTCGGATTCGTTGTTTGCGAGGAACCAGTATTCATTCATGGTTTCGGTCTGTCACTGGGGCGCGTCTCTTGCTTGCGGCGTCGAAAGGAACTTACGTCATCTTCGGCGGCACCAGGGGGCAACCGCATTTCGGGCACGCCGCGGCGTGAATCGACACCAAGTTGTGACAGCCGGGGCAAGGCGTCTGTTGGGGATACGACGCCGGCTTTTTTGGACGACTGGAGACGAGTACCACGGCCACGACGGCGACAGCGGCCGCCACCGCGAAAAGAGCGAGGAAACCGAGGATAGCCAGTTCCCAGATTCCAGGCATCCAACCAGCCATATTGCGTTCCCTTCCTTCAGCAATCGACTTCGGCGAGACGGCGCGCAACCGTCCACTCAACGGAACACTCCGCTGGAAAGTTCATCGTCCACCAATCCGGCGGCCTTCGGGTCGGGCACCTTGAAATACACGGCCTCGCCCGCCGGATCGGCGAACTCGGTCAGCGTCAAGTCCAGCGTCTTCTTGCTCATCGGATACCAGGCTCCCGGCTCCCACGCCTGCAGACGGCAGGCGAGCCCGCCGGGATGTACCGAATCGTCGGCTACCGGCTCTTGCAGCGTGTCCGGGTCGATGACGATCAGCCGCAGGTCGACTTTGGCCAGCTTTTCGTGGCGTGCCCGGTTCAGACCGAACACCAGCGGCCCGCGCATCACGGCGACGCGGCCCGCCTGAGCCTGGCGGCCTTTGACCAGCCGCCACTTCATCGGCAATTCCAAGCGTACCGAGTCGCCGGCCTGCCAGCGGCGGTTGATCGTCAGGAACTCGCCGGGTTTGGCTTCAGCCGAAAGCCGCTCGCCGTTGACCGCCGCCGCAGGCGTATCGCACCAGCGCGGCACGCGCAGCTGCAGCTTGAACTCGGCCGGTTGAGCAGGATCGACGTTCAGGACCACCGTGCCGTCCTGGGGATACTTGGTCTCCTGACGGATCGTCACGGTGTTCTCGCCGGCGAGCGCAAGCTTGACGGTGGAAGGCGTGTACAGGTTCACCAGCACGCCGTCGCCTGCGCGATAGCAGATCATCCCCGGCAACTCGGCCACGATGCGGCGGTAGTTGCACGGGCAGCAGTACGTGTCGCCCTTGAAATACTCGCGCGGGCCGTCGAACGGCGAGTAGTACCTGATCCGACGCCCGTCCGGCGATTGGGCGGCGAACAGGGCGTTGTAGATCGCCCGTTCCATCAAGTCGCCGTACAGCGGCCGGCCTTCCATCCTCAGCAATTCGTCCAGCATGCGGATCAGATAGGCCGTAGCGCACGTCTCGCCCAGATTGAGCGTGCCTTCCTGCGTGTCGTGCCAGCATTCGTGATCGCCGCAGGCGCCGGTGATCACCAATCCGTCGTGGCCGGTCAGAAAGTCGATCACGTCATGCGCGGGCTTCAGCAGCCGTTGGTCGGGCTGCAGCCGATTCAGCCTCAGTTGGGCGATACAGCGGCATATATGGGCGTAGGCGTGGCCCTCGATCTGTCCGTGCCGGCCGGTGACGATCCGCGCGTTCCATTCGGGCAGCTTCCGCATCTGCACACAGAAATCCAGATAACGTCGATCCTGCGTAGCATCGTGCAGAGCGAGCATCGCCGATTCCACGCCGGTCACGGCCATGTGGACCGTGATCATCCCGCCGCCCGGCTCGCGATCCGGCTCGGCGGACCAGCGGTCGATCAAGTAATTGGCCAGCTTGCGGGCCGCCTCCAACGACGCCTGTTCGCCGAAGAACCGATGGTCCATCGTCAGGCCGTAGATCAGGTAGCCCATCTCGTGGATGTCCCACAGCGCGAACACGCGGGCGTCGGGCCGGAGGAGCCCCAAGTAGCCGTCCGGTTCCTGTGCGGCGATCGTCGCGGCGACCAGCTTTCGCTTCCGCTCGACCACCGCCGGATCGCCGGTGGATGCGGCCAATCGCACGGCCGCGTCGATCGTCTTGCCCAGTCCGATATAGCCTTCGGCTTGTTCCTTCTTCTGGAACGGCGGGAGGAAGTCTTTGTCCAGGTCCAGGACCATCAGGTTGTTCCGGCAGGTTACATCGATCCGGCGGCCGATCTCGCCGCCTACCTTGACCTGCCGCACGTCCACGGGCGACAGCACATCGGCTGCGAGCGGGGGCGAGTGGGACGTCAACGCCAAGCAGAGAACCGAAGCCAAGAACCAAACCGATCGCGTCATGAGAGTGTTCCTTTCGCTCCAGTTTTCTCCGATGCTGATGCCCGCCAACGGCGGTCGGTTGTATCCCTTTTTTACGCGGCCGATCGCTTCTCTCCCAGCAACTCGAGACAGAGGTTTCGGAGCTTAGCCAATTCGCGATTGAACTCCCTCTGAGCCTGCTCCGCGGGGAGAACGTCGAAAACGTCTGCGAGCTGCACGCCGTGACTCATGATTTGATCGGCAACTCTGATACGCAGCTTCTTCCGGACGAACAGACAGTTGTCGGCATGGAAGAACAATTGCAGACTCTCGGCGGCGCTAATCAGTCCGTTCGATAAAGACTCGACGATTCCCAGATTGATCAAAGCAAACAGAGCGACCTGTTCAGGTCGAGATTTTCCGGTGCCTTCAAGCAGGGCCGCGAGATCAATGCGTTTGTTCATGATTATCCCTTCGCCGGAAAGTACTTCACCCCGGCAACCCGGCCAGATGCATGTTCAAAGTAATGGACCTCACCGGTGTTGCCTTTCTTGATGACCTTGTGCCATTTCCCAGGCAGCAACTGCCGGAGATAACGCGATACCGCTTGGTTACGAACCGGGTACTTGAGCGCGCCCCCCTTGGATGGAGCCCAACCCGTAGGTACCGAACCGGAGGCATATACGTCCGGGTAAATGTGCAGCGGCATTTTCCTCTCCCGAATGCGAACCGGCGCCCGCTGCGCGGCTCGCCGTCAATCAGACTACCGCGCTTACCGGCTGCCGACAAGCCGGTCCGGGCAACCACGAGGTGATCTGCACCCTCTGCGCGCGAACGTTTGGCTTGGCGTCAAGCAACTTCTGGCGGCGTTGACCCCGGACAAGGGGGCGCGAAACGTTACGAACGGCCGCTGGCGGCTCGTCGGGCGTCTTGGTGGCGGTCGGCGGCGCGGTAGGCTTGCGCCAACTGGTCGATCGCATCGGGGGGCAGTACACGGCCTGCACGCAGCTCGGCTTCACAGACGTCGATGACTCGCTGCGACTGGCTGGCGGCGTTCCAGACTCGGCAGGCCCAGGCGAGCCGGCCGGCGCCGAGTTGGCCGGCGCGGCGCAGCGTCCAGACGAGTTCGGCGGCCAACGCTGCGTCGCGCGTCAGTTCGGCTTGGCAAACGCGCAACTCGGCGGCCAAGGCGGGATCCGCCGCGGCTCGTTCGGCCAACTGAGCCGCCGTCTCGGCGTGCGCGGCGGTCGTTAGCTCGCCTCTCAGGGCGTCGCAGCACTCGCGGCGCTGTTCTGACCCGGCGGGCTGCAGCAGGGCGGCCTCGACCAGCGTCCGGCAGCGGGCCGTGCCCGACTGGACGGCGGCCCAGCGGCGGAGCAGTCGGTAACGCAACACGGCGTCCTCTCGTGCGGCGGACATCGCCTGCCCAAAGAACTTGTCAGCGGTACCGGTTTCGGCGAAACCCGCTACCAGCTCTGCCATCGCCGCCAAGCTGTCGGGACCGGGATGGCGCTGCGCCGCCCACTGGTCGGCGGCGGCAACGGCCTGCCGATTACGGCTCAATCGCAGCAGCAGTTCGACTCGCAGACGCTGGCGATCTTCCTGGCCGGCACCACTGCCGCGGGCCAGCGCCGACTCGACATGCACCAGCGCATCCGGCAGTTTCTCGGCCGCGATGGCTGCGTGGGCCAAACAGTCGTAATCTTCGGCACTTCGCGCCGCTTCGGGCTGCAGGCAAAGGATTGCGTACCGCTCCTGGCCCGTGAGCGAGGGGAAGTTCTCCGGCGTGACCAGCCGCAGCAGGTCCGGCGTCCCGCTCTGCGCCACATCGACCAGCCGCCAGTAGATACGCTCTTCGCCAGGCCGGCGCGGGCCGTTCTCCAGACACCACGCTTGCAGGAGGCGGGCCAGCGGATGCCGTGCGCTGGCTCCCGGCAAGCGGCCCAACAGTTCCTCGGCCCGTGCCCAGTCGAATTGCCGGATCGCATCCAGCGCCGTGGCGAACTGCGTGTCGAGAAAGGGGTGCCTGGCGCGCCGGTCCAGGTGCAGGTGATCTTCCCAGCCGCCGGTCAGGTCGGGAGGTTCAGAATCAGACGCCGTCAGCTCCCAACGCACCAGTTCGCGTCCTTTCGCGTCTTGCAGGACGGCTTTTCGCCAGCCGGGGACCTCGCCCGAGATCCGCTCGGCGAAGTGAATTCGCCCGGTCAGTTTGCCGGCCAAGTACGATTCCCAGAATACCGGGAGGCCGTCCGCGCGTGAGTAGGCGATGCGCAAGTACGTATCCTCGCCGGGGGCCAGACCGGCCGGCACGAAGCGAAGCACGGTGGCGTCCTTGGCTTCGCGACCTTCGTCCGCATCCGCAGGGATGACTTGCACGTCGAACAGCCGGGCCAGTTCCTGGTTGCTGCGGTGCGGCAGCCACGGCAACTGGACGTCAAGTGCCCGGCGCAACAGTTCGCCGTAATCGCCATGTTCGACCAGCTTCAAGCCGGGCCAGGCGATGGAGGCGGCGTCGCCGCCGGTGCGCACCGTGGCTCGCGGCAGGACGAATTCCCGCTGGTCGCCGGCGCGGCGGACGGTGATTGTGTGTTCGGCCTCACTGCCGGCACGGGCAACAAGTAGGCCGCGATCATCGGCACGGCCAACAAGTAGGCCGTGCCACAGGGGGGTGCGGCGCCACGTCCAGCTGCCGACGACCGGATCGCGGCGAACTTGCAATGCCTGCAATTCGGCCAGGCGAGGTTCGGGGAAATCCGCCAGCCGCGTAGGCTCGGAAGGATCGCCCAGCGGCGTCTCGGCGGCGACTGGTCCGCTGGCGGCGTCGCCGCCGGAAACCTCCCAGGGTCGGCCGCCGCGGACGGCTTCGTAGCGACTGCGGCGCAACAAGGTCAGCAGACGCGAGATTTCGTCGTGAACGTCCTGCGTCTGGCTCAGCACCAGGGCCACGTGCGGCACATCGGCCTCGATGCTGCCGGGCCCACCCACCGTATCCCACGCCTGCGGCGCAATCGTCGACGTGATCAGGTCGATCAGCGTGTCGAAATCCAAATCCTCCGGCAGACTGCCGACAAACGGCACACGCGCCGGCCGGATCCCGGGCTGGTCGTGAAACCCCCACGGCAGACGCCGCAAACGACCGAAAAGAGCGTCCAGCTGTTGGTGTACCTCGCGGGTTTGCGCAACGACGAAATCGAGCGTGTACGGAAAGAAGTCAATACTCCCCGGCCCGCCCACGGCGTCCCAGGTCTGAGGCTCAATCGTACTCGTAACCAAATTGAGCATGCTGTCCGAGTCGACTTGGTAGCGTTGCGCCGTTGCGGGTCCTGGACTGGCCATCGTCGGTTCGCCTGGGGACACCGGTTGATCGACGGGAATGACCGAGGTGACCACCGGCCCGTCGCTGGGACGCGATGCGGCAGCGCTTTCAGCGGCGACCGGCGGAACATCTCCTCCGCTGGAAAGTCCCAGCGGGCCGCTGGGCGGCGGCTCGCCGGAACCCCCGAAGGATCCTCCGCCCATGCCTCCCATCGCGCCCATGCCTCCCATCGCGGATCCGCTCATCATGCCTCCCATGCCCTCCATGCCGAAACCTCCCATTCCTCCCATTCCGCTCATGCCTCTCATGCCGCCACCCAGCCCGAACATCCCGCCCATCGGCCTGCCCGGTGTGCCCCACGCACCATCCCATGGGTCGGACGATATCAGATGCTCTGCCAACAGGCCTCGGCCCGAATACAAACGCACGTCGCGTTCAACTTCGGCCTCTTGTTCTGAGGTAATGACCAGAGCCTCGTCCTGAACCGTGTAGACCAAATCGACTTGCTCCAGAATCCACGGCAGCAGTTGCACTGCCGGCACATTCCGATACGAGGCCGTGACCTGTTGTTCCAGGCCGACTCCCACGTCGTCCAAACCCCTTCGATCCATCAGCACGGGCTCGTCCAATGCCGCCGCCAGTTCGGCGACAACATCCGCCAGCGGCTTGTTCTGGTAGCGAACGCTCAACGGCCGTTTCAGCTTGGCCTCGATCCGCCGTCGTGCGGCCTCGTCGCGTCCCAGATAGGGATTGCCGAGCAGCCATGGCCGGGCGACGCGGCTCGTATTCAGCAGGTCCGCAACGGGATAGATCTCGGTCGTCAGTCGCGATTCGAATTCTTCGGGCGTGGTAATTAGCAGGCGATGCGGTTCTTCCATCAACATCAGACTCAGCGGTTTGAGTACATGACGCGCGGCGTTGCGCAAGGACATCCGGCCTGGGATCGCCGGCATCGCGGGAGCTGGGGACCGGCCTTTCTGGTCCGCAGCCGCCAAGGGCTGGCCTGGCTGGGCAACTCCGGGATCTGCGAAGGGATCCCCGGACACGTCGGTCGGGGCCGGTCCGTGGAGTGATCGCCAAGGTATCCCCACGGGACTATCCCCTTCGATCCCCATGTCTTCGAGCGCCCGCTGGTCGAGCGCAACATTGACGCCGGTCCGCTCGGCGAGCCAGGCGGCGAACTGCTCCAGCGGGCGCTCGCCTGACAGTGGCGACAGGTCGACGACTTGCAGCAACGAGTTCGCGTGCGGATGGCGGCGGCTGAATTC
The DNA here is from genome assembly GCA_964409865.1 of uncultured Pirellulaceae bacterium. Classification (GTDB taxonomy): domain Bacteria; phylum Planctomycetota; class Planctomycetia; order Pirellulales; family Pirellulaceae; genus Anammoximicrobium. Next base: position 2,791 of record CAYPGE010000357.1, on the reverse strand, counting down.
CGGGTCAGCCTGAAACGACGTGCCCACCAGCGACAGGATGCTGGGCCGCAGGTCCCGCCAATCCGCGTGCGAAGCAGGATTCAGCAGGCCCCGATGCAGGCCGAGCGATTCGGCCAGATTCTGCGAGCGCATCCCGTCTTGAGCCCGCCGTCGCAACCGCGTTACTTCCTCGGGAACGGTCGCCGCTGGCCGTTTGTCCCAGGCCCGCAGCAGCGCCAGCACCCGCGCGTAATCCCCCGCGGCCAGGGCTTGCCGTGCCTGGTCCAGCGTTTGTGAATCGAGCTGAGCGGGTCCTTTTCCCTTTCCGTGCGCCGACGCGGCGGCGCGTTCGGTCCAACTCGGCGGCAGCGGCTGGTCACCCCGCGCCTGGGGCGGCTTCCAGTAGCGATGCCGCACTCGACGATCAATCTGCCAACGTTGGTAGTCCTGCTCGCTTTCCAGCACGAGGAACGCCGTAAAGGGCGACAGCAGACTCCACTCCTGCGACAAGCGGATGATGCGGTTGCGGACGTCTTCGTTTTCCTTCTTCTCCGGGTCCTGCAGCCGCAACTGGTCCAGTCGCCGCTGGGCCCACAGCCGGCCGGCGAACACGTCCTGGCGGTCCCGATCGACATCCAAAGTCCAGCGTCGAGTGACCGCCGCTGGGCCGCGTCCGAGCTTCAGGGTCAGCTTGACTTGAGGCGCCGGCGGCATGCGGCCGTAAACGTACAGCGGTTCGTGCGTGACCCAGGCGGTGGGGCAGTACAGGTCTTCGGCAGCAGCCCCAGCGACGTCGGCCTGGACGATCTTCTCCGGCGTCGGCAGACCGCTCTCCAGCCAACGGGCCAGCACCTGCGCAGCCCGCGCATCGCGGCCCAGGTCCAGCCACAGCCCGCCGCTCGCCTCGGCCAACGTGCGGACGTACAGCCCCGGCACGGCACCCGGCAGGGCGATGCCGATGAACACCGCCTGGACCTCATCCAGCCGCTGGGCGTCACTCTTCGCGGCAGCGATTAGCGATGCGTCCGGCGTCTCGTCCACGGCGTCGCCGACATATACTACCAGACGCCGGCGCTGTGCGGCCGGAGCGTCGAATGCCTGCAGCGACTCGTGCAGGCAGGCCCGCAACTCCGTGCCGCCCAGGGCGAATTGGCGGTCGAGTTGCTGCAGTGCTTTGCCTCGTGCGGAAGGACCGGCCTTCAGCCACCCTTCGTGAAGCGGCCGGGCGGCGACGTCAACACACACCAATCGCACTCGATCCTGCGGTCTCAGGCCCTCCCAGATCTGGCGGACCGTGCCCCGCGTGAAATCCAAATCCTTGACGCTCCGCGATGTGTCGATCAGCACCAGCACGTCCGCGGGCAACTGGGACGGCTGGCCGGCCAGCGGCGGAATCTGGGCCGAGAAGTACATGCTGCGCCGCGCGGCATCCTCGTCCGTCGCCGCCGCTTCGCCTTTCTCGTTGCTGGCCGGCAACGGATCGGCGACGTAACTGCGGAGCGTCGCGGCCGGTTTGGCCGGTGGGGCGAAGGTCAGCAGCAAGTCTGTCTGCGGCTGATAATTCTGGGCTCGGAATTCCAGGCCGACGGCCCCGTCTTCCGCATTCGAGAAAGCCAGCTGCGGATGGGAAGGACTGGCCGCCGAATCGGTCCGGAGCGGACCGCGAATCACGCCCGTGATGCTGAAATCCCAGATTGGGTTCAAGTCGGATAGCAGCGGCAAGCGGAACGAATACAGGTCGGCCTGGGCCTCCAGCGGCAGCGTAAAGTCGAGCAGGATCCGCTTCTCGTCATGAGCGGGAACCGGGAATACACGGATCTGGAACAGGTTGTCGCCGATCTGTTCCAGGATCGCCGGATCGCGCCGCCAGTTGACGATCGTCTGATAGACCTGGGCGGCTCGCTGCCGCTCGATCAATTCGCCCTCGATCAACTGGGTCCGCGTGACGTACATCGCAAACCGGCTGACCGACGCTCCCGGCGGCAGGTTGAAGACGAACTGGCCTTCCTGCTGGCTGCCCAGCGGGTTGTAAAACGACTGGTCGATCTGCACCAAAGCCACGGGCGGCTGGAGCACCACATGGACGTGGTAGCGGGAGATATTCAGCCGCGTGGCCGAGCCGCTCTGCGCGTCCTGGACGAGCAACTGGCCCAGTCCCTGCGGGCGTGACCGTTCGCCCGCCGGTTCGCTGCCGGCCGCTGCCGCCGCGGGAGCCCTTGTCACAACCACCACCGCCAGGGCCAAGAAAGCCACCAGCGCCCACCAAGCCTGCCGATCCGCGTTCACGCCTCGTCTCCCACTGGAATGTCCGCCACCCCCAACCGTGATTATGGCCAGCGGCATCGACGATGGGCAAGAGTTTCCGGCGGCGCGCAGAATAGGTCGGACGGGCCGACAGAAAAATGGGGTGACAGAAAGATGTGGGAATGAGGTCGTTTCTCGCGCGCCATTTTTCTGTCACACCATTTTTCTGTCAGCCTTCTTCTCCTTCATTTTTGCGTGCTGAACCAGAGTCGGTAAGTATTTGTGAGAGAGGCGGATGTGGACAAATCGGAGCAAAGAACAGGTTTGGAGAGATGGGCGTGTAAGAGGACGGCGCGAAGTCAGGCGAGAACGGTCTCCCCTCGTACTCTTACACGTACTCGTACACTCGTGTCTTTTCCACCGCTGACTCCCGCGCCTGCCGCCGGATTAGGTTCCGACGCAGCCGGTCAAGTTCAGCCTACAGGAATCTGTCATTCTGGGTCTCGTGCGCAAGGAGGCGAAAATCCTCGACGCTTGCCGTCGAGTGCTTCAGGTTTGCGGCCCACGT
>CAYPGE010000356.1:0-9971 GCA_964409865.1 uncultured Pirellulaceae bacterium | reverse complement strand
CGCGATATCCGGGGACCAGCGTCGTCTCGCCGCTCGGCCGGCCCACGAGGCAGCCTTCTTCGCCGACGGTGCAGAACACCGGCCGGCCGGTGCGGGCGGCCAGTTGGCGGACCGCCTGCTCGGCGTCGGCCTCCACGCCGGCCGCAGCCAGGATCTCCGAGCGGTTTCCCTTAAGCGTGCCGAAGTGAAACCGGGGCAGAAAAACGCGGCTGTCGATATAGATCAGCTTCTCCGGCTGGTTGCGGCTGATCCCGGCCAGGTGCTCCCGTACGGCGCCGTGTACGACGCCTTGGTTTTCTTCGCTGACTTGGTCCAGCACGATCAGGCCGCCGGACGTGCGCGTCACTTCGTCCACCTCCCGGCAGACCTGGTCCAGGGTCTCGCGGTCCAGCGGCGCCCGCGTCCGCACATCCAGGCGATGGAGTTCCTGCCAGACGCCGTCAGCACCCTGCCGCAGCGGCTTGGTGTACGTCGGGGTCAGCCGCTGGGCAGACCGCAAGATGTGCCGTGTGTCCACCGGCAAGGACGCCAGCGACTGCAGCAGATCGTATCCGTGGCCGTCGTCGCCGATCACGGTGACGGGCCGTATCGTGCCCACGCCCAGGGCGGCCAGGTTGTTGATCACCGTGCCCAGCGCCCCGGGACTGTTGCGGACGCGAGTGACCTGGTAGGCTTCCAGGCCGGTCTCGATCGAGCACTCCTCCGCTCCGCGAGGAATCTCCAGGTAGCGATCCAGGAACAGGTCGCCGACGAGCCCGACGGTCAGACGGGGAAAACGATCCAGCAGGGCGGTCAAGCGTTCGAAGGTGATCATCGACCCGTCACTCCACCGCCTGCTCGTCTTCGCTTTCTTCCTCTTTCGGCACCCGGACGACGGCGGCCAGCGTATCGTCCTCGTCCAGGCTCATGATCCGCACGCCCATGGTGTTGCGGCCGGTCAGCCGCACTTCGCTGGCCGCGATCCGCTGGATCTTGCCGCGAGCGGTCATCATCAGCAGTTCGTCGTCCTCGTTGACACGGACGATGCTGACGACCCGGCCGTTGCGATCGCCGGCCTTGATGTCCCGCAGCCCTTTGCCGCCTCGCCGCTGGGTGCGGTACCTTCGGCTGCTGGACGACTCTTCGCCGTTCTCCTCCGCGCCCTCGACCTCCGCGCCCTCGACCTCGTTGGCCTCGGCCTCATCGGCCGCGGGCTCTTCCGTTGCGGGCTCCTCGTCCTCGGCCAACGCTTCCTCGTCCACGGGCCCTTCGCCGGCTTCGCCGGGCGCCACCGTGCTGGGGCCGAAGTTGGTGCGCTTGCCGTAGCCGTTTTCACAAGCCGTCAACAGCATGGCCTCCGGGTCGGCCACGACCATGCCGACCAGTTCGTCGTCGCCCTGCAAGCTGATGCCTTTCACGCCGGACGTGTTGCGGCCCGTCGGACGCGCGTTGGACTCGGGGAAGCGGATGGCCATCCCGCGGGCGGTCGCCAGCACCACTTCGTCCCCGGCCTTGGTGATCACGACATCGACCAGTTCGTCGTCCTCCCGCAGCTTGATGGCGATGATGCCGCCCTTCTTCGGCCGGCTGTACTGTTCCAGCGGCGTCTTTTTGACCAAGCCCTTGCGGGTGGCCATCATCAGGTAGTGATCGGGCAAGTCAAAGTCGCGCACCGGGCGGCAGTCGGCGATCTTCTCGTCCGGCGCCAAGCTCAGCAAATTGACAATCGCTCGGCCTTTGCTCTCCCGGCCCAACTGCGGCAGGCTGAAAACCTTCTGCCAGAACACCTTGCCCTTGTTGGTAAAGAACAGCAGGTAGGCGTGGGTGCTGGCCACGAACAGGTGCTCGATCGGGTCCTCTTCCTCGGTCTGCGCGCCCCGGATGCCTTTGCCGCCGCGGCGCTGCGCCCGGTAGACGCTGGTCGGCGTCCGCTTGATGTAGCCGCGATGGCTGATGGAAACCACCATCGCCTCCTCCGTAATCAGGTCCTCCAGGTCGAGGCTGCCGACCTCTTCGCCCGTGATTTCCGTCCGCCGGTCGTCGCCGTACTTGCGTCGGATCTCCCGCAAGTCTTCCTTGATGATGTCCAGGATGTTCTGCTCGTCCGACAGGATGCGGAGGTACTCGGCGATTTCTTCCAGCAAGCTGCGGTGCTCGCCGCTGAGCCGCTCCTGCTCCAGGTTGACCAACTGACCCAGCGTCATCTTCAGGATCGCGTCGGCCTGGACGGCGGTCAGCGTGTAGCTGTCGGCGGCGCCGCGTTCCTGCTGGAACATCCGGAACCCTTCCTCGCCCAGGGCGCGGGCCATCATCGCCGCCGGGCAGGCCACGCCCATGATGCCGACCTTGGCCTCGGCCTGCGTCTGCGAATGGCGGATGATGCGGATGATCTCGTCGATGTTGGCCAGCGCCAGCAGCAGACCTTCGACCGTGTGTTTCCGCTTGCGGGCCCTGGCCAGCAGGAACTGCGTCCGGCGGCGGATCACCGCCACGCGGTGCCGGATGAACTCCTGCAGCAAGTCCTTCAGCGTACACAACCGCGGTTTGCCGTCGACCAGCGCCAGCAAGATGATCGAGATCGTGTCCTGCAGCGGCGAGAACTGGTACAGCTGGTTCAGCACGATGTCGGGGTCGGCGTCGCGTTTGACGTCGATCGCGATGCGCACGGGCTCGTCCAGGTCGCTCAGGTCCGTGACCCCCGAGATGCCCTTGATCTTGTCGCTGTTGACCAGTTCGCCGATCCGTTCCACGATCCGGTCGCGGAATTGCTGGAAGGGGATGTCGTGGACCACAATCTGAGAACGGCCGTTGGGCTTTTCTTCGATGGTCGCGCGGGCCCGCACGACGATCGTCCCGCGGCCGGTGTAGTAGCCTTGTCGGATTCCGGCCCGCCCGCAGATCACGCCGCCGGTCGGAAAATCGGGGCCCTCGACAATGTCCAACAACTCGTCGATCGACACGTCGGGGTTGTCGATGACGCGGATCAGCGCGTCGCAGATCTCGCGCAGATTGTGCGGCGGAATCGACGTGGCCATCCCCACCGCGATGCCGGTGGCGCCGTTGACCAGCAGGTTCGGGAACTTGGACGGCAGCACCGTCGGTTCCATGTTCCGCTCGTCGTACGTCGGCACGTAGTCGACGGTGTCCAGCTTGAGGTCGTCCAGCATCATGGCGGCGATGGGCGACAGGCGGGCTTCCGTGTACCGCATCTGCGCCGGTGGCAGCCCGGCGATCGAACCAAAGTTGCCCTGCTTGTCGATCAGCACGTGCCGCAAGTTCCACTCCTGGGCCATGCGGACCAGCGTGGGATAGATCACCATTTCGCCGTGCGGATGGTAGTTGCCGCTGGTGTCGCCGGAGATCTTGGCACACTTGATGCGCGCCGCGCCGGGACCGAGGTTCAAGTCGTGCATGGCGACCAGGATGCGGCGCTGGGACGGCTTCAGCCCGTCCCGGACGTCGGGCAGCGCGCGGCTGACGATCACGCTCATCGCGTACGTCAGATAGCTGTTCTTCAACTCGTCTTCGATCGAATGGTCGACCAGTCCGGTCGGCATCATGCCTTCTGCGGGTGGAGTACCGGCGTCGCCAAGTTCCTCAGGAGAAGGGAGTTCGTCATCGGGGGGTACGTCCGTGGGCAAGGGCGGAGTCCTTTCGTTGGGGGGCTGCGCGTCGAGCGGGATCGTGCGTCAATTCCGTTCAGCCGCGAATTCTACCATTTTTCGTCGCGGATCACAACGGGCGTCCGCTGCGGCGGCGATAACATAAGCCTCGCTCCTGTAATCACTTGCAGCAAGCCAAGGAATGCAGCCCTCCGCCCGTGCGTGCAGCGTAGGGCCCAAAGGCCGAGAATCTTCGTAGCATGGCTCTCCGAGCCGTGCCGGCCATCGGGAAATGTCATGAAAGTCAGCACGGCTCGGAGAGCCATGCTACGGGAAGGCAAGCCGATGGCAGATGTTAATCTTGTGGCCCGTAGCCTAAACTCGACATCGGCAGGGATTCGTTATGACCATCGACTTGATCCTCGGCACCGCCGGGCATATCGACCATGGGAAGACCTCGCTGGTCCGCGCGCTGACCGGCGTCGATACGGATCGGCTGCCGGAGGAGAAGCGGCGCGGGATCACGATCGAGTTGGGATTTGCCGAGTTGGAATTGGGCGAGTACCGGCTGGGCATCGTCGATGTGCCGGGACACGAGCGGTTCGTGCGCAACATGTTGGCCGGCGCTACCGGGATGGACCTGGCGATGCTGGTCGTCGCCGCCGACGATTCGGTCAAGCCGCAGACCCGCGAGCACCTGGAAATCCTGCGGCTGCTGAACCTGGACGCCGGCGTGATCGCGATCACCAAGGCCGACTTGGTGGAGCCGGATTGGATCGCGCTGGTCGAAGACGAAGTCCGCGCGCTGACGGCAGACACCTTCTTGGCCGACGCTCCAGTGGTCCGCACCAGTGTGACCACGGGTCTGGGGCTCGAAGCGTTGCGCGAGGCCCTGGCGGCCACCGCCGCACGCGCTGCCCAATCGCAGCGCATGGCCATGATTCGCGCGCCGTTCCGGATGGCCATCGACCGTTCGTTTACCATCGCCGGCCACGGCACGGTAGTCACGGGCAGCGTCAGCAGCGGCCGAGTTCGCGTGGGCGACGAACTGGTCCTCGAACCAGGCGAAGTGCCGGTGCGAGTGCGCGGCTTGCAGAACCACGATCGGGCCGTGGAGGAAGTTCACCGCGGCCAGCGAGCTGCGATCAATCTGGCCGGAGTCCACCACGAAGCCATCGGCCGGGGCCAGGAGTTGGCGACCGCCGGCCATTTGGTTCCCAGCCGCTCGCTGACCGTCGCGCTGTCGCTGTTGGGGTCGGCGCACCGGCCGTTGAAACATCGTGCGCGAGTGCGGGTGCACGTCGGCACCGCGGAACTGCTGGCCACCGTGGCGCTGCTGGACCGCACCAGCTTGGCGCCCGGCGAAGCGGCTCCGGTCCAGCTGTTCCTGAATCAACCGGCCGTGACGACGTGGAGTCAGCCGCTGGTGGTCCGCAGCGAGTCGCCGGTGGAGACGATCGGCGGCGGCCGGGTGCTCGACCCGAACGCGGACCGGCTGCGCAAACCGGACGACACGGTCCTGCAACGGCTGCGCGAGCTGCAGTCGCCGGACGCCGTGCGGCGCGCGTCCGCGGTCCTCGATTTCGCGGGCTTGCGCCCGTGGCGTCCGCAAGACCTGGTGCGGCTGGCGGGAATCGACCATCCCGACGAAGTCTATCGGGCGCTGCTCGAAGCTCGCGAAATACGGGAGATTGCCGTGTCCCCCACGCGCTCGCGACGCTTCCATCGCCGGGTCTTGGAACAGCAGGCGATGCGCGTCGAAGCCGCGCTGCACAAGCTGCACGAACAACAGCCGCTGCGATCCAAGCTGGAACGTCAGCAGCTGGCCGCCGGTTTTTCCTATCTGGACGAGGCCGTGTTGGCCGCCATCCTGGACGACCTGCGCAGCGCCGGCCGCCTGCAGATCTTCGGCGACGGCCTGGCACTGGCCGGCCACGGGCCGAAATTGTCGCAGTACGAACGGAAACTGCTGGACGAGTTGATCGAGATCTTCCGCGCCGCCGGCATCCAGTCGCCCAGCGTGGCGGAATGTCAACAGCGGGCGGCCAAGAGCCAGTCGTCGGTGCCTCAGCTGCTGGCCCTGGCCGCCGCCAACGGCGATCTGGTCGAGATCGCCGCCGGTTACTACCTGCATCGCGACGTGGACCGCCGGCTGCAAGACCTGTTGCGAAAACAACTGGCCGACGGTCACGGAGCGACCCTCAGCGAAATCCGCGAGGTCTTGGCCACCACGCGCAAGTACGCCGTCCCGTATTGCGAGTACCTCGACCGCACCGGTTTCACCCGCCGCGAAGGCGATGTGCGGTACCTGGCATACGCCGGGCTTTGACTCCCATCCTGCGATTTCGGTGACCTGCCGCGTCCGCGGCCGGATGGGGGATGCGTCAACAGAGCCTCTCGGTTCAAGCAACGGCTTGTCTGGCCGCTTCTTCGTCGGCGCAGACCGAGAGGGAGGTGTTTACGAGCTTGAGGCTTTGCAGCGCTTCGAGGACGATTTCGCTGAGGCCGAAGAGCTTCATCTGCCCATTCCAGCCGTTGGTTCGTTTTTGTGCGATCAACAGGGTGTTGATGAGCGCGGTTGAGCAGTAGTCGACGTTGGTGAAATCGACCAGCAGCCTGCGCGGTTTGCCCGCAGTGACGAACGCCAGAAGATCGTGTTGCAGCTTGGCATACTTGTCGGTGTCGAAGAATCTGGTGTCGGCGATGCGCACGATGGTAATGTCCCCGGATGTCTCGACAGAAAAGGATTCGCTGCGGATCATGCTTCGTCTCCCGCTGCAGGTATCGAAGACCTCGACTTGATGTCCGGTCTTGATTGCCAAAACCAGGACTGCGGAGATCTGCTATTCGTTCGGGCGTGAACCGCCCAGATCGATAAATGATCGGCAGGGCAGTGCCGCCGGTCAAGCGGCCTTCCAATCCCCCGCCTTTCAGGAGCTTGAGTCATCGTGCAGCGGGACGCACCGCCAAGTGGAACCGGGAGGCCACAATCGGGGCTCTGCCTAAAACCTACGTGGCGGCCGTGGTGCCACCAACGTCACGTGGTGCTTTCGCCGATTCACAAGGCGGAAGCTGGAACGTAGGAAAAATGAATAAATTGAGGCAACTGGCGAATTGACGGCACGTTCTCGCCGTCCCGTCGAGACGTGAATTCGAGCAGTGAAGACCGGAATGCTGGGCAAGATCGAGGCGAGACGGTCCGGCTGGAAAATCGAGTCTTTCGTCGTCCCCAAATGGAGCCGATGGGGCCCAAGAGCCCCAAATGGAGTCGATGGGAATTCTGCTTAGCGCTGGTGATATTGGCGAATATAGATAATCATATTAGGGACAAACTAAACCGAATTAAAGTATATAACCATATCTGCTTTTAATGATTCACTGCGGCTGTGAACGTCGTCGATGTTTCTGCCCGGCAGTGAACGGCGACCAATGCCCGCGCAAGGAAACAGGTCAGCGCTGCGAGCGGATAACTGCGTTCGTGGCGTGGGTGGGCGCGACCTGTGCGCGCTGGGCACATCCCGTTGCGCGCTTGGGTGAGTCTGATTTGAGTGCGCAACGACTAAACCCAAGCGCCCAACGGCAGTCGGCCAGAGTACGACTGGGCAGCCAAGCACGTTCCCCGCAGACGCATTGCTCAAGATACTAATATCGACTTTCAAGAAACTCGCGGCCTGGTCATCTGCAAGCTGCAAGCCCGGGGCAAACGTCCCGAAACGGGACCGCCGACCTTTTGTTGACAGCGGTTTGACCGCCGCTTACGTTGACGGAAGGGCGGATTAGTGATACTCCAGACAAATGGGAAGGCCGCCGATCTGATTGAGTTTTAATTGCCACGCTGATTGGCGGCGGCTCCGTCAGCTCGGTCGCCGAGAACAGTATGCTCAAGCTCATTGATCTCATCCGCATGGCTGGCGTTGATCTTGGTAACTACAAGATTCACTGCGCCGTCGACAACGATCGTAGCGAATGGCGTCCTCTGGAGCAGTACTACTGTGGCACCTTTGAAATCGGTCAGTCGCAACAGTCACAGAAGAACTTTGAGTGCGATCACGTCGTTTCATTGATTAACCTGAGTAACAGCCGGCGGTGGCTGTACGTCGGCGTATATGCCGTTCACGGTGTCAAGCGAGCGGAGGACGGGGATGGCTACGTCTACGATCTTCGGCAGCTGCCAAACCTCGAACACCTTGACGGCCGAACGATCGTGCATTTCAAGAAGGACTTTCGGACCTCGTACTTGGTGGGAAAGAACTACGAGACGGAATTGATCGTCTCGGAGATCAAGCCTGAGAAAATGTCCATCGCTGATTTTCCAGGGTTCAACAGCGTGCTGCTTTCCTACGACATGCTCAAGTCCATTGTGCGACAGGACAATCCTTCATGGCGGTCAGCACTTTCGAACGTTTCGGGCGTCTACGTAATTTCGGATGTTGCCAGCGGGCTGCAATACGTCGGCAGCGCCTACGGTGGTGTCGGGCTTTGGCAACGTTGGTCCGATTACGCCGTGACCGGTCACGGGGGTAACAAAGAACTGCGGTCATTGTTGCGCGAAAAGGGGGCGGATTACGCCAACAACTTCCAGTTTTCGATTTTGGAGGTGTGCGACATTAACGCGAGTCCTGGCTACGTCCGGGCGCGCGAAGGTCACTGGAAGAAAGTTCTCTTGTCGCGCGAATTTGGGTACAATCAAAACTGATCGAACGGCGAACAGGGTGCATGGGAGCCGCGATAAGGTCGCGCAGGATAGGAAATTGTCTGGCACGGCCCCGTGCACCGTGTCGTTCATCGGGTCGCGTGAGTCATGAACACAGACGCACTTCGCGAACAGTTCCGCCCCAATCGAGTGAGGCTGCTGTTCGTTGGCGAATCGCCTCCAGCCAGCGGCAAGTTTTTCTACGACAAAGGCCCGATGACAAGATTTACGGCTAAGGCGTTCGAGGCCGCCCACGGATTGACGTTTTCTGCCACAGACCAGAATGAGTTTCTGACTTACTTTAAGAAGTGCGGGTGCTTTCTCGATGACATCAGTCACTCACCAATCGACGGTTTGGCGGTGGAGGAGAGAACCCGTCGGCTGGCAGAATCGGTCGCTGGTTTTGCGCGGCGAATAGCCGCGTTGAAGCCTAAAGCTATTGTCGTAACACTCAAGAAGATCGAACCCCACGTCCGCATAGCCGCAGCGCAGGCGGGATTGGAAGTGCCGATCCACGTGGTTCCCTTCCCTGGCCACGGACACCAGACCAAGTACGTCGAACGTCTCGCGGAGATTGTACCAAAGTACGTTCCGTCGAGAAAATAGTAACTGGAAAGAAAACGATGCACGGCAGCGGCGATGGCCGGCGGATTCTAAATGTTGCTTTGCCGTCGCCGCGTAATCGCAGTCGTTCGTTGGACGGACGCGGAGAGGACTGATGAACCTGCTTGAGGCTTGGGCGAAGTGGCGGCCGAAGCGCCCTCCCTTCGTTCTTCGGGAGGATCTCGATGTTCTTGAGTCGGCGCGGAGTGCCAGGGTGGTCGTATCGCACGCTAGCTGGCGGCGAGCGAGGAATGCGCCGGATTTCTGTGCGCCCGGCGACAGATGTCTCCATCTCGGCCTGCTGCCGCAACCTTTCTGCGGCGACCTCCGCCGCGCGACGATCTACCTGCTCCTGCTCAACCCAGGACTCGGACCACACGACTACTACGGCGAGTACGAGGTGAGAGACTACAGGCGAGCCCTCCTTCAGAACCTCAAGCAGCGATTTTGCGGTGCGCGGTATCCGTTCCTGTTTCTGGATCCGAGGTTCGCTTGGCATGGCGGGTTCCATTGGTGGCACGACAAGCTGGCCGGGGTAATCCAACGCATCAAGAAAAGTCGGGACATCTCTTTCGCCGAAGCTCGATTATTTCTAGCATCCAGAATCGCGAGCATCGAGTTGCTCCCGTATCACAGTCCAGCGTTCCGGGACGCGGGCGGATGGCTTCGTCAGCTGAAGTCAGTCCAGCTTGCGCGTGACTTCGTGAGGGAGTTCGTTCAACCCCGCGTGCTGCGGCGCCAGGCCATCGTGATCGTCACGCGACAGGCCACGGCCTGGGAACTGCACAGCCAGCCCGGGGTGGTTGTCTACACTGGCGCACAGGCGAGAGCCGCCCACCTAACGCCCCAGAGCCCGGGTGGTGCCGCGATGCTGAAGCACCTTGGCATTCCCGAGTAGCCAATATGGCGTCTGTTATTTGCCGGCCGCACAGGTGGATCACATCACTGACCACGGACGCTTCGTTAACCTACAGGGTTTTATGTCCTGTTTGATGAAATTGGTCGCCGGATCGCAGTTACTCGCTTGGGTGGGCGCGACCTGTGCACTTTTGGCACCTCCCGATTCCTGCTTGGGTGACTGCCATGGGGATGTC
>CAYPGE010000355.1:0-9978 GCA_964409865.1 uncultured Pirellulaceae bacterium | reverse complement strand
GCCAAGTGCCAGCCGACGCTCGGCTCGACCTCCCGGCGAGCGAACCAGGTCACGCCCGCGACATAGACGCCAAGCCCGGCGGCGGCCACTAAGACATAGGGTTGATAGCCCAGAAAATCGCCACCCGTCGCGTCCACCGCCCCGCTGCTCGCCCCCAGCAGCACGTTCAAGAAGCGACAGAGGCCCATCGTCAGCGGACCGAGCCGAGTCGCCTTCATCCCGCCATCGTAAGCCAGAATGCACGCGGCGAGCAGTGTAGCCAACATGCCGCTTCGCCAGACCGGCACCTGGGCGGCCACTGCCGTGCCCCAGCCAGCGGCCAACCCTGCCAGCATCAGAGTGAACCCTAAGATTCGCGCGGTCGGCAACGAGATCCGGCCCGACGGCAATGGCCGCTGGGGCCGTTCCCGCCGGTCGATCTCGACGTCGAACATGTCGTTGAACACCATCCCCGCACAGTACAGCAGCGCCGAGGCGGCCAGCAGGCCGGCCAGCGGCGGCAGGGGCGACATTTGACGTTGGACGAGGACGTAGCCCATCATCACATCGGCCAACGCGGTGAACACATTGGCAAATCGCAGCAAGCGGAGATAATCGAGAAAGCCGGCCATTCGGGCACACGCTCAGGGATTCTGGAGTGCTTCGCTTGTGCGGAAGCCTGACTTTTGAAACAAGCCGGGCTTCTTTTCCGTTAAGAACACCGGATCGGGTGCCTACGCTCGCGCCGCCGCTCCGACCACCAGCCACAACACGGCCATGCGGACCGCGACACCGTTGTTCACCTGGTCCAAGATGACGGACTGCGGTCCGTCCGCCACGTCGGGGGTAATTTCCACGCCGCGATTGATCGGTCCGGGAGCCATGATCAAGATGTCGGGCTTGGCCCGAGCCATGCGATCGCCGTTCATCGCAAACAGCAACGCATATTCGCGAACCGACGGGAAGGGCCGCGTGTGCTGACGCTCGAACTGAATCCGCAACAGGTTCAATACATCGCACCGCGGCAGGATCTCGTCCAGGCTGTGCGCCACTTCCACGCCGAATTCCTCCCAGCGGCGCGACACGAGCGTCGAAGGACCGCAGACGATGACGTGGGCGCCCAGTTTCTTCAAGCCCCAGATGTTCGACCGGGCAGTGCGGCTGTACGCGATGTCCCCCACCATGGCGACCGTCAGCCCCTCGAACCGCCGGCCGTGCTCGCGGATCGTCATGATGTCCAACAAGCCCTGGGTCGGATGTTCGTGCGGCCCGTCGCCCGCGTTGATCACGCCGCAACGCACGTTCTGCGAGAGCAGGTGCGGAGCCCCCGGCGTGTGATGCCGCACGACCATCACGTCGACGTTCATGGACTCGATGTTCTTGGCCGTGTCGATGAAGGTCTCGCCCTTGGACAAGCTGCTGCCGGAGGCCACGAATTCGACGGTGTCCGCGCCCAGCCGGCGCGCGGCCAGCGAGAAGCTGTTGCGGGTACGAGTGGAATTCTCGAAAAACAAGTTGGCACTGGTCTTCCCCTGCAACTCCGGCAGTTTCCGCCGGAACCCACCGGTGGCCGCTTTGAAGGCCGCCGCCGTGTCCAGGATGGTGAGAATCTCATCCGCCGAAAGATCCTCCAAGCCCAAGAGGTGGCGACGGCGCCAATGCTCGGGAAAACGGGGCAACGGTCCAAACTCCGTGGCAGCGGTCGTGGCAGTCACAGCTCTTTCCCTCCCATGAAAATTGCGGCCTGTTGCTTGGAGTATAGCAATCGGCCGAGACGTGACAAGCAACCCCCTGTCCGCCAACGGTCGCGACGGCCAGAAGCCCGGCTTTTTCCGAAAAGCCGGGCTTCTCTCCCGCCGACAACTCGGATGCGCATCTTATAATAGCCCGTGCCATGAGTCGCCCCATCCCAATCCTGGTGCTGAGTGCCGATGCCGCGCGTGCCGGCCAGTGGTGTCAATTCCTGGTCGACAGCGACGTGCAGGTCTGGCAGAACGTACGCGATCTGCCTGCGAATTGGTCGCCGGACGTGATCGTCACGGATTGCGAGATCGGCGATGCACCGGCAAGCCCGTTGCCTGGCCAGGTGTGGCCAAGGGACGACGTGGGCGTGGTGTCCATCGGCGGAGTTCCAGCGGGCGACGTTACGCTACCCGCGGATTTCACGCCGCGCGAACTGCAACTGGCCTGCCGCCTGCTGGCCGAGGTGGTCCGCTGGCGCCGCGAGTGCCGGCGCGGCAGGCAGTTGCAGCAGACGCTGAGTCAGTTGACGCTGACCGATCCGCTGACCGGCTTGCCAAACCGGCGAGCCTGGGAGCAGGAGATGCTCGCCAGGGCCACGCGCGGCACTCCGAGCACGTCGTCCGTCTGTCTGGCCCTGTTCGACGTAGATTTCTTCAAATCCGTCAACGAGCGGTTCGGGCACATCGCCGGGGATGAGGTCCTGCGCCACATCGGGCACCGGCTGGCTGCGGCCCGCCGCGACTCGGACCGTGTCGCCCGCTTGGGTGGCGATGAATTCGCACTGATGCTGGAGGGACGAGATCAGGCCTCGGCCGCGGCGGAACTCGAACGTCTGCGCATCGCGGCTTGTGACGGGACTCCGCACGTCCAGGTCACCGCTTGCACGGGGTTCGCGTTTTCGCCGGCGTTTCCTCCTGGCGGGCTGGACGCACTTTTCCGGCAGGCGGACGTCGCCTTGCGATGCGCCAAGCTCTCCGGACGAAATCGAACGGTTGCCGCGCGGCAGTAAGCTTGGTCAATCTTTTCCTTTTTCCCTCCGAATTTTCAATTTGACGCAAGTTTGCGGCCGAAGCTGACGATTGTTTACGACCGTTCCGGTTAGGTAAACCAGGAAATCCGTGCCGGAGTGCAAGCAACGCCAGCGATTCGCCGCAGGCGGAAGAGAGAAAAGGAAACGCTTATGAGGCTGGACAGGTATTCGCTTCGTTTCGGGCGGATTGGCGTGGCGTCGACGTTGGTTCTGCTGTATTCCGGTTGCACCGTCATGGATACGGCCGCCGACAAGGGTCTGCCGTTGCCGGGCGAGGCGGCGAGCGCAGCCCCTGGCCCAACGGCGTCGATCACCATGGAGATCCGGCCGGTGGGCAAGAAGAAGCCGGAAATGGCTCAATTTCCGTTGGACAGCGGTGCTACCGTACAGCAGGCACTGGAGAAAGCGAAGCTGGTAAAAAGGTTCCGCCGCATGAATATCGAAGTCATGCGCGTCGCGGGCCAGCAGCGTGCCAAGTTGGACGTCAAGTACGACCACACCAAGGCGCAAGTGAATCCGCTGTATGACTACACGCTCTACCCGGGCGACCATTTGATCGTTGCCGAAGACCCCTCAACGGCGCTCGACGACATGTTCAACTCGATCGGCCCGCTTCCGCGAGTGATCGGCTCCCGAACGGGGCATTGAGGGCGCGGGAACGGCGCAGCCAACGGATCCCGCCACTCCACGACGCGACATTCCGCGTCGCGAAATGCCGCGTTTACTTGGGACGAGCCGTACTCGACCGCTGCGACTATTTCTTGCGATGGCGGATCCGTGCCCGCATGCGCCGCTTCTTGCGACCGATCTTTCGCCGACCTTTTCCTGTTTTCTTCGTTCCCACAAAATCGCTCCCACGGGGCCCAAGTCTTGTCTGTCTACGCACGCCGCCAACGCGTCCGAGCCACTCGGCAGACACGCTCCGGACGAATGATTGTAAAGTCGATAGAAATGGTAGCAAGAGGGCATCAGCAATGCCAGACCTCAGACATACTCTTGCACGGTCGGCTTGACGACCAATTCCGGCACGTGCGCCCGAGCAGGCAGGCAGGCGATCGCGACCGCCAACGCCCCCAGGTCTTCCGGTTGCAGCATGGCGGCCTTTCGTTCCTCGCTGACCGGCGCCGGGCGTTTTTCCAAAATGGGGGTATTTACCTCGCCCGGATAGATGTTCGTCACGCGAATCCCGTGCGGCGCGTCCTCATTGGCGACAGCCGTACTCAACGCACTCATGGCGAATTTTGACGCACAGTAGGCAATCCCGCCCAGGGTTAGTGCCCGCTTGCCGGAGATGGACGAAAGATTGATGATCAAGCCGTCCCGGCGAGCACGCATCTGGGGCAACACGGCGTACATGCAGTTGTAGGCCCCCGTGGCGTTGATGGCCATGATTTCGTCCCATTGCTCCGGAGTCATCTCGGCCATCGTCCGGTTGCGGATGTTCACGCCGGCGGAATTGACCAGGATGTCGATCTGCCCTAACTGCTCGTTGGCCCACTGGAACAGGCTTGCTACGCTTCGGCGATCGGCCACGTCTACCGGGTGATACAACAGCGGGGGCGTTCCCTGCCACGCGGAGGCCGCCTCGCGCAGTTTGTCTTCCCGGCGTCCCGCGATCACCACTCGGCACTGCTCGGCCGCAAACGCCCGTGCGATGCCCCATCCGATCCCCGTGCCGCCCCCGACGACCACGGCGTGTTTGTCCTTCAGTCGCATCCTTCTTCGGTCCTTTCCAAAATGAACTGAGCCGGCTTCGCCGGAACCTGAAACCCTGATCTTTCACTTAGTCTCTTGCTACTGCCTTGGAGCCGGGGGAGATCAAGTGGAAGAGGGTGTATTGTATGCCAACCGGCCGCACACACGCCACAGGGCATGGCGGTTGCTGATCGAGGTCCGCTCCCGTACCATAGAGGTGGAGTTCCAGCGTTGTGACACCATAGTTCCCTTGCGATGGTCCGATTTCGGAGGTGGTATCGTCCCGTGGCCGCGTTTTTCTGCCAGTCGCGAAGACCATCGCGGTGGATCAGCCACGGTCTCCGTTGGCTGCTGCTGGCCGTTCTGGTCGGGCCTCTGCGGCATTCTCTATTGCCGGCCCAGGAGCCCGCTGCCGCACTCCGTCCCAACGCGACGCCCGCGGTTACCGTGGACGAAGTCGACAACACGGCCCGCGCGCATTTGGAGCGGTTTGAACGATATCTGGCCGAGGGACAGGGGGGCGAGGCAATCGACGCGTTGCGGAACTTGATGGACGCCAGCGGCGAGCGGTTGATGGCGCTGCCGCCCGCGGTGTCCGTCGATGGCGGCCAGTTCGTCCGCTTCGTCCCGCTTTACGAGTACTGCCAATGGCGTCTGGCGGCGCTGGCCAGCCAGTCGCCGCAGACCCTGGAACTGTACCGCCAGCGCGTCGATCCGTTGGCCGCGGCCTGGCTGAAACAAGCCGTCGCCCAGCGCGATCTCGTCCGATTGCGGCAAATCGTCGATCGCTTCTTTCTCAGCCGCAGTGGCGACGAGGCCCTGCTGCGACTGGGGGAATTCGAGCTGGAGCGAGGCCACTGGACGCAAGCTCGGTATGCCTGGGAGCGACTGAGCCCGCTGTTGCGGACACCCACCGCGTCCAGCCCGTTCCTGCACGGCCTTCCGGGAAGCCCGCTGGGTCTGGCGCTCCGCGACGAGGAGATCGCCGCCCAGTGGGACGTCATCCGGCCGCTGCTGACCGAGCCGGCCCGTGCGCCGGCGTGGCTGGCGTATCCCGATACCGATCTCGATCTTGGCGCCGTGCGGGCCCGCCTCGCGTTGGTTTCGATTCTGGAAGGCTCGCCGCAGAGGGCGGAACGAGAACTGGCGCTGATTCGCCAGGTGAGCCCGGACGCCCAGGGAACGCTGGGCGGCAAGTCGGGGCGGTACCTCGAGTTGCTGACCGGGCTCATGACGGCCGCTCGCGCCTGGTCCGAGGCTCCGGCGACGGCCGATTGGACCACGTTCGGCGGCAACGCCAGTCGCGGCAAAGCGGCGGCGGCCCAGGTCGATGTGGCGCAGCAGCCGATCTGGTCCCTAGCGCTACCACGCCGCCCGGCTGGCGACGAGGCATCTGACGGCGCCCCGTCCGCTATCGGTACGCCGGAGCGAGCGCTGTGCTACCATCCGCTCGTCCGAGGAGCGTCGGTGCTGATCGTCACGGGCGACACGATCGACGACGTACACGGCTACGACCTGAACACCGGCCGCCCGCTCTGGCTGGAGACCGCGCTGCCAGCCGAGCTGATGGCGGCGGCACAGGCGTCCGGCGGCACAAGCGTTGCGGGCGGCGGGGGATACGGGTCTCCGGCATACACGCTGACGGTGGATGGCGACCGGCTGTACGTCAAACTGGGCTCGCAGGCCACAGCCGCGCCGCTGTCCGACCGCCGCGAAACGCCGCCGCTGGGGTATCTGGCCGCCCTGGATTTGCAGGCCGAGAAGAAACGGTTGTTCGAGATCCGCCTGGAGCGATCTTCGTGGGGAGACGGTTGGGCTGTCGAGGGCGTGCCCCTGGCCGACGACGGGCGACTGTACGTCGCACTGCGTCAACGGGACAGCGTCCGCACGCAGACGCACATCGCGGCCTTCGACGCCAAACGCGGCGATCTCGTCTGGCAGCGCTTCGTAGCGGCAGCCGAAAGTTTTGGCCAGTCGCAATCCACCGAATACACCCACAACCTGCTGTCATTGGACCAAGGCATCCTGTACTTCAACACGAACCTCGGTGTCGTAGCCGCAGTGCGTGCCAGCGACGGCCAGATGTTGTGGGTCACACGCTACCCGCAAATCGCTTCGGATGAGAGCGCCCCCTACGGCCCATCGCACGGGCCAGATCGCGGCCTCACGCCCTGCTTGATCCACCAGGGACTCGTGATCGTCGCCCCCTCCGACTGCAATCGGGTGTTCGCGCTCGACGCCGCCACCGGCCTGCTGCTGTGGTCCACCGCGCCCGAAGCCGCGGACGAGGTCCGATACCTGCTGGGCGTGGGCGGTGGAAACCTGATCGCCAGCGGCCGCCGTCTGTACTGGATCAACGCGGAAACCGGCCAGATCATCGCCCGCTTTCCGGGCGGCCCCGACGAAGCCCTGCGCGGCTACGGTCGTGGCATTCTGGCTGGCGACCAAGTCTACTGGCCGACGCGCGACCGCATCTATGTGTTCGACCAGCAGGGCCCACAGCAGACCCGGCAGCCCATCGATCTGGCGCCGCTGGGGCTGACCGGTGGAAACCTGCTGATCGCCCATGGCTGGCTGCTGATCGCAGCCGCCGACCGGCTGTCGGCCTTTGAAATGTCCGGCCCCCAAATTCTCCAGAATGCCGCGCGGCCGTAGACACGGCGCCAGCGGACAAGGTAAAGTCTAGGATAAGCCGACTGACGACTGACTCAGAACCGGGCTCAGACGTACAGAATTCAACTTTCGCGGCCGATTGTCCAGACACGTGGAAAACGCTCGCCCCGCGAAAACTGAATTCTGTACGTCTGAGCCCAGCGCTGGTGACGAACGGAATGCCAGATGACTGACAACGACTTACAGGCTGTGGAAAAACTGCACGAGGCGTATCGGCAGATCACGGGCGAACTGGACAAAGTGATCGTCGGCCAGCGGGAAGTCATCGAACAGCTGCTGATCGCCATGTTCGCCCGCGGACATTGCCTGCTGGTGGGCGTGCCGGGCCTGGCCAAAACGCTGATGATTCGCAGCGTGGCCGACGCCCTGTCGCTGGAGTTCAATCGCATCCAGTTCACGCCGGACTTGATGCCCACCGATATCACGGGCACGGAAGTCATCCAACAGGACAAGGCCACGGGCGACCGCCAGTTGCGATTTCTGCCGGGGCCGGTGTTTGCCAACATCGTGCTGGCGGATGAGGTGAATCGGACGCCGCCGAAAACCCAGGCCGCCTTGCTGGAAGCGATGCAGGAGCATCAGGTCACCGTCGGCGGCCAGCGGCACAAGTTGCCGCAACCGTTTTTCGTGCTGGCGACGCAGAACCCCATCGAACAGGAAGGCACCTACCCGCTGCCCGAGGCCCAGTTGGACCGCTTTATGTTCAGCGTCTTCGTCGACTATCCCGACGAAAACGAAGAACTGGAAATCGTCAAGCGGACCACGGCCGATCTGGACGTGAAAGTCACGCCGACGCTGGACGCCTCGGAGATCACGCAGTTGATGCGGATCGTCCGGCGCGTACCCATTGCCGACCACATCGCGCGCTACGGCCTGCAGTTGGCCCGCCTCACACGGCACCAACTGCCGGACGCGCCGGAGTTCGTCCGCCAGTACGTGATGTGGGG
Source organism: uncultured Pirellulaceae bacterium (assembly GCA_964409865.1). Taxonomy (GTDB): domain Bacteria; phylum Planctomycetota; class Planctomycetia; order Pirellulales; family Pirellulaceae; genus Anammoximicrobium. Next base: position 1,911 of record CAYPGE010000355.1, on the reverse strand, counting down.
CGCCGGCCCGCGGGCCAGCCAGTACCTGGTGTTGGGCGCCAAGGCCCGCGCCATTCTGCAAGGACGCTACTACGTCAGTCAGGACGACATTCGTGCCGTCGCCTTGCCGGTGCTCCGGCACCGCATCAAGACCAACTTCAACGCTGACGCGGAGGGCGTGTCGACCGACGACATCGTCCGCCGCCTGATCGACTTCGTTCCGCGAGTCGTCGAAGATCCGCCGCATGACCGAGCCGACCGCCACCGAGAACAAGCCTCCGACGTCTTTAGATCCGCAGACGCTGGCCAAGCTTAAGGGGCTGACTCTGCGGGCCCGGCACATCGTCGAAGGCTATGTCTCCGGGCTGCACCGCAGTCCTTACCACGGCTTCTCCATCGAGTTTGCCGAGCACCGCGAGTACGCGCCGGGCGACGACTTGCGCTACCTGGACTGGAAGGTCTTTGGACGCACGGACAAGTACTATCTGAAGCAGTACGAGGACGAGACGAACCTGATCTGCTATTTGGTGCTGGACGTCAGCGAAAGCATGCGTTACCAGGGGCCCGACAGCCCGTTGTCGAAGTTCGAGTACGCCCAGTGCGTGGCCGCCGCCATGGCCTGGCTGGTGCTCCAGCAACAGGACGCCGTGGGCCTGGTCACGTTCGACGACGAGATTCGGGCCAACGTCAGCCCCTCCAGCGGCGCCGCGCATTTGCGGCAGTTGCTGCAAGTGATGGAATCCGCCGAATTGCGGGCCCAAACCGCGACCGGCCCCATCTTTCACGAACTGGCTGAACGCTTCCGCAAGCGGGGCGTGGTGGTCATCCTCAGCGATTTCTTCGACGACGTCACGTCCCTGATGGCCGGATTAAAGCATTTCCGGCATCGCCGCCAAGATGTGATTTTGTTCCACGTCCTGGACGCGGCCGAGGTCGACTTTCCATTCCGCAGTCCGACCTTGTTCAAGGGGTTGGAGCGAATGCCCCAGGTGCCGGCCGATCCGCGTTCGCTGCGCAAAGCCTACCTGCGGGAATTCGCCGCCTATCAACAACAGCTGCAGCGCGGTTGCCGCAGCCAAGGCATGGACTATCTGCTGGTCCGCACCGATCAGCCGCTGGACGTGACGCTTTCCAGCTACTTGGGACAGCGGATGTCGCGGGTCAAGTGACCCCCGGAACCGGAAAGCCCGGCTTGTTGCGAGAGTCAATCCAGGCCTCCCGCAGCAACGCTCAGGCAAGATTCAACACAAAACAGTCCAGGGACTGGTCAAACTCAAACCCGGACTCGCGGGCGCTGCTGTCGTATCTTTGCTTCAACTCCTCGCGAAGCCCCGCCGATTTCAGCGGGTCTGCCGCTGACTCTGCGCCGATCGGTTGCCGATGTCCAGGCTGCAGCCGGATCTGCTTCGCTTGGCAGTGCCGTCCGAAATCGACGACGGCGCGAATCAGCAGGCGCTCCCATTTCAGCGAATCCAGTTTGGGCTGCGCCCAGTCGAGGTGAGCCGTGGTCGGGTTGAGTTCCTGGATCTCCAGCACGACGCCCTCCAGGATATTGAACCCGACGACGGCGAGATCACGCCTGCCCTTGTCCATGTGCCCGCCCCAATCATCCGGAACGAACTGCTGGTACTTCGATTGCAGCTCGAACATGCAATCGGTCAGGCAATTCGAGGAGGTGATCAGGCATCGGAGCAAGTCGGGCGTCAAGGGCACGAGGCGATAATCCGCCGGAGCGATATCGCAACCGCTCTTGACGTAGTCCGAAAGATACCCGCTGAGCGGTGGCAGTTTCTCGTGATCGACGCAAAGGACAAAATCGTCCACGATTGCCTGCCAGGCTTCCGTGAAACTCATTTCCTACCCCCCCCCCAGTTCCATGCCCCCGGCGACGAGGACAACGGCGCACGGGCAATAGCTGTTTCCGTAGGCTGC
>CAYPGE010000354.1:0-10009 GCA_964409865.1 uncultured Pirellulaceae bacterium | reverse complement strand
GGTGGCCACGGCTTGTTTACTCCGTAGGCGTTTCGTTGTCGTTCGTCAGCCATGAGTGGCTTGCTGGTGACGATGATCCTGTTGAACGTTCGGTCCAGGGCAAACTCAACCTGCCATTCTCGATTCGGAAACTCGTAAAACAGGATGATCTCCTCTTCGTCCTGATTCTTCCAAAACGGCGAGCCGAAGGTTTCGATGGCCGACTCCTCGGTCAGGCGTCCGAGATCGAGGTTTTCACCAAGATAATGGCAGATGCCAGAAAAAGGCCGGTACTGGGGTGAGCACCGGTCTTTCTGGACGATATCAAAACAGTCGATGATCTGGGCGTCGTTGTAGCAACCAACAGAAAGGCCGAGCGAGCAATACCGATACTCACCTGCCCTCAGCCCATCTCGGTCCTCGACGGGGCCAAGAAATGACAGTCGGTCCAACCGCTGGCCGAGGCCGACGCCATTGAGTTCGCCGCAGTCCAAGTCGAACGTCAGCCGTAGATTGGAGAGTCGCTCCCAATCTCTGGTGGGGTTCACGGTGGCCATGTTGCAGCCCTGTCGGCTAGGTCTGTCAGTTCATTCCCCGATCTCGATCACCCGACCAACTCCCATCGTGACGAATCTGTCGCCAAACGCTTCTTTCATTTTGGCAATCGCCTTGTCGCCAGAGCAATGTGTCGGGCCGACGTTTTGGACGCCCAGTCCCTTCAGGTCATCGACGACCCGCTGCAAATCTTCGTCCGAATGCTCCAGCAGGTGCGAGCCTCCCAAGACCATGAAGATTTCCCGGCCAAGGTGCTCTTTCGCTTTCTTGGCAATGGCGACCACGCCCGGATGCGAGCAGCCGGTGATGATGACCAGGCCCTTTTTCGTATCCACGACCAGGGCTTGCTCGATGATTTTGTCGCCCAGGGGGCCGACGACGAACACCCCCTTGCAGATTTCGACCGGCTTGGTCACCACCGACACGCTGACGGCGTGGGTTTGTGCATCCTTGACGAACGATGCTGGCGTGGGAGCCGGAAGGTAGACGCCGGTGCGCTCGTTCATCTTCAAAAACGGAAGAAGCCCACCCGTGTGGTCACCGTGGTTGTGGGAAATCACGACCAACTCAACGTCTGCTGGGCGCAGTTTCATTTTCTCGAAGTTGGCCAGCAGCAGCTCCCCCTTGGCCCCCGTGTCAAACAGGATCGCTTTTTCCGTACCGGAAATCAGGCAGGCGAAGCCCCAGTCCGAGCCACATGCCTGGTCGAAAACGTAATTGTCGTACAGCACCTTCATGGTCTTCGGCGATTCGGCGGCGAAGGTAGGGGACCACGCAGCCAGCACCACGGCCCATCCGAACACCACGGCGACTTTCCTGCTCATGGTCGATCCTCCAGTCCACAATTGGTCACTGGCTCGCCCTCGGCCCGTCCCGCCACTTGCCCGCAAACGCCAGATTGTAGCCGGTTTTCCAATACGAGCTGGCCTGGTCCAAGCAGTGTGAAGTCCGGTGCCCTTCCGCTGGCCTGTGGTCGTGGCACATCCGGCAGTGCTTGCACCAAACAAACCACCGGACCACGCCTCGGTACTTCGCCTCGTAGGCCCCCAAGTACCGGGGCTTCGAGGTCGATCACGGCCACTTCGTCGATGGGTAGTTTCACGACCTGCTCCAACTTGATTCGGTCACCGGCGACGGCTATCGCGACACCCTGACGGCTAGATTGCCGCGGATTGGCCAGCGAAGTCAGCAAACTCGTGTACATCACCCCTTCAGTTATCGCCTAATTCTTGCAGCGACATTTCCATGCGATCGACCTGATACGCCGTCGCCGCCGCGTCCTTGCCGACGATTTTGATTTCTTGAACCTTTGCTCCGGCTAACATCGCTATCGGAACGTGGAACGACATCGAGCGATGTCCGTTGCCGGCCGTGGCGTCGCTGCATACCTCGCATGCCTTTCCGTTGACCAGAACAATGGGCGTGCCGATGGGCCTGCCGTCCAGCGGCGCAAACTCAAGCAACAGTTCGCACCGTCCACGATCGTCCGGTATCGGCCCAAGCCGCATGGGCAAGACGATTTCCTTCCCCTTGGCCGGCAACGGGGCGTGATACGTTTCGCCGGGCGCCGTGATGTCGCGGTAGGTGATGCCGATGGTTCTCGGCTGCTTGAGCAGCGCGTCGAGCGAAGTCATGGTCTTGAGCGTCTTCTGATAGACAGGCACCGACCACCTAGCGTTCGGATCGGCATCCTGAAAATAGTTGAACAGGTAAACGGCATCCGCGCCGCGGGAGAGAACGGATACGGCAGCGCCCTTGGCAAGCTCGGGCGTTACTGGGGATGCCGAGCCGCCAGGCAGCGGCCGATACAAAATCTCAAGTCCGCCGGCCAGCGTGACGTTTGCGTTGCCGAGCAAACTGCGCCACTGTTCGAGCGGCATGTCGAACTCCACAGTAGCCCAGCGAGGCGTGACCACGAGCATGTCGATCAACCCTTCCTTGGCCCACGTGACGGCGTCAATCCCCAGATCCGACGCAGTCTCGGGACGTGACGGCGCACGAACGCCGAGGTGAATCGGATGTCCGCGTTTGGTGGCCGCGTCTCTGACCAACTGGTGGACTTCGCGCATCCATGCTGTCAAAATCGCCGCCCCTTCAGATTCTTTTCCGGCGCTAAACAAAAAGCATTCACGCATGAAGTCGAGTTCCAAGCCGTCGATGTCGTAGCGATCCAAGGTCTCGGCGATCAACGCCTTGAAAAAGTCGCGGACCTCCAGGTGTGCGTAATCGAGACAAGTGGCAAAGTATCCTGGGGCGTTCTTTCTGGCGAATTGCGGGTTCTTCTTCCAAAAACTCCCATGAAACGGATGGTCCGGAATGTTGTTGTAGTGGCAGTCGTTCATCCGCAACGTGATCCACGGCGATATCCCGTCGTGTCGACATCGCTCGATCATGCGGCCGGGATAGTCGATTCCCTGTTGATGAACCTTCAGCGTATTTCCAATCCATTTCCGAATACCGGCCACCTCGTCCCGTGGAACGGGTGCGAGGAAAGGTTGATTGTCCGGACCGGAGGGGTTGTAACCGTCCCAATAGGCGTCCCAAACAGCGCTGCGGTAGTTGGTTCGCCGGGCATTGGTGCAGCAGAGCAACACGGTCGTGCCCGTGCCAGCCATCACATCGACATACTGGTCAATCAACTCCCCAGCCTTTCCCTCAGGAATATCGCGGTTCCAGAAGAAAACGGAATCGTCGATGTTGCAGAACAAGCCTTTCATGGGGGGCGCTGCCGCGGAACTTTCTTGGGCCTCGACGCGGCCTGACTGGAGAAAACACACGCACAACACGATGAGACAAATCAAGCAGGTCATTCTCGTTTCAAACTGCGTGTTCATTGTGCGAAGAGTGGCACGGTGGACGATTGCCCCCCCGGACGTTGTACGCGTTGTTGTTTCTTGGATCTTGGGCATGATTGTCTCCAGTACCTGGCATGACGGGAGTGTGCGGGGCGGGACGCGGTGGCGTGAAGCGAGCCCGAAATCAACACGGGAAACCTGCCGACACCGCCGGTGTTCTTGTCGCTTCCAAATTGTACCGGGCATTAGGGAATGCGACAACTTGACAGCCCCGCCAGCGTCCATAACGCTGCCATGGTAAGCGCCAGCACCAGCCAGAGTTTGCCACGAATCATCGTTTTGACCTCGCCAGCCGGAAAATGAGCGTGCCGATAAATCCGACCACGGCCATGAGCGGCCCGGTCACGAAGAACCCGGTCATGACAACTTCGATCGACTTGTCGTGGGTGTTTGATGACAACACGCTGACCAGGGCCATGCCGCCGAACAGGCCGACGACGTAGCCTCCTATGCCGCCGAGTACCGAAAGTCCGAAGGTCTTCACGTCAGGGTGTCTCCTTGGCTGATGACGGCTTCCCCCCCAGGGCACGGCCCAGCTTCACCTTGTTGACCGGCTTCCCGTTCTCCAAAAACACCGCCGTTTTGCAGTTGTCTTTGGGCACAGACACGATCAGCGGGCAGGCAAAAATTGTGTCCGGCGTAGCCTTCGATGCGACGGCGTACCGCAACTGGACGACACCTTGCTCGACCGTCACGCCCTCCACCTTGTATTCCCAAAATGCGTTTCCCCGTTTGATGGCTGCCAGGACCATGTTGGACTTGAAGGCATCTTTCGGCAGCCGGTGCGACTTGTCCCCCATGACGAACGCCACGCCGAAGACTTGATCGAACTTGGCTTGGTCGGTGACGACCAGGAACGATTCGGCGGCGTCCGGCTCGAACTTGTTGGACACGAAGTAGCCAGAGTACGTGTCGAAGGCGAGCTTCGTTTGCTCGGCGGGTACTGCCGCTGCCTCCTGCCAGTACGCCGTATACAGCTTGTAGAACTCTGGCGGCATCACGTAGGTGTTCTTGCCCACGTCGAAGCAGTGGTCGCACAGCGACACCGTGACTTGCCCCTTGTTCTTGACGAACACGGCGTGGTTGATGTGGTCGCAGGCGCAGGGTTCCTTCTTCGTCAACTTGATGGTGCCCAGCAGCTTCTCGATCTTGGCCTTGCCCGTGATGACCACGGTCTTGGCCTTCGGGCTGCCGAGGTCGCCCTGGATCAGCCGCACTTCCTTGGTGCCGGTGAAGTCTTCGGCTGCCCTAGCGGGGGAAACCAGAACCAAAAGGGCAGTGATCGTAACGGCGTGGATCTTCATTTCGACTTCCTTCACGGTACGGCACAAACGGGAGTGTGCTGATGGGCACGTCAACATCAGCCATCGAGTTCCGCCATCAACTCAGCCCGCCGCCGTTCGATGGCTTTTTGGCGAGTCTTGATCTTCCTGGCCTCCTTGTCGAGATCCGTCAGTTCCTTCTGGAGCTTCTTCCGGCGTAGATAGTCCTGCCCGCCCTTCTCACTGACCAGGGCTTCAACTTCGTGCCGCAGCAGCCGAAACCACGGGTTGCCGTGCATGTAATTCTGCTGGAACTGCAACTTGCCCGCGCGAATGGCGGCAATGATTTCCTGCTGAGTCAGGCCAAACTCCTGCCGAGCAGACTTGTCGCTCAGCGCGGCTCCCTTACCCGCCCAGATTGACTGCATGATTCACCTGCCCATTCTCTGGTTGGCCGCAAATCCACCAATTCCCGATGCGCACCTTTCCCCCGGCAGGGCACGATCTTGGTCAGCGCCCGCCGCCGCAGCTATACCAGCCACCAACGTCCCGGCCGCACGGCCTCCAGGTTGAACGATCGCTGGCCCTCGGGCAGCGAGGCCAGCAGCTCCTGAGCTTTCCGGCCGATCGCCTCGGCCGCCAGCTCCACGTTCCGCCGTCCCACCTCAGCCGAGGCGTGCTGACGTAGGTCCATGCCGCCAATCCCGGATGGCGGCTTCATGTCCAGGTTGATGGGGCCGTCGCCCAGCTCGGTCATGTTCACCATGTCGGGGTACAGGAACATCATGTTCGACGTTTCCCATTTGGCCGCATGATCGGTGCCTGATTCGCCGCCGCGGCTGAGCGTGATTTCCCACAGCCCGATCCCGGCCACGGTGCCGTCGGCCGTCACGGGCTCCAACGCCTTGTTGATCATGTCGATCTGTCTCTGGACGTTGTGCCCGGAGACGCCCACGATCACCCGGTACCCGGTCCGTTTGAGGCGGTTGAACAGGTCCGTTAGCACGGGCACGAGGTGTTCCTGCTTGAAACCGTTGTGGAAGTACACCGGGGGATAGACCACGCCGCCGAATTTCTCGGCGCACTTGACCAGGATGGCGCGGGCCTTGATCGCGTCCTTGCAGAGCGGCAGATGGACGCCATGCCACTCGATCAGGCCGAACGGCACGTACACCACCGGGAACTTGCGGCCAGCGGCCTCCAACTGGGCGGGCCGCATGAACTGCATTTGAACGTCGGGGGAGAGCCGGTTCTGAATCGCAGCGCCCTTGTCCGGTTGAGTGTCGGCCGCGTTCAGACCGCCCGCTGCCAAAGCTCCGCCGGCCAGGGCCAGCATGTTCGTCCCGATGAAGTCTCGTCATTACATGTTCGTTTTCTCCTTGCGGCGTGCTTGGCTCCAAGCGGAATTTCCAGGGTAGCTACCTCCCGCCCTCCACCGACTCGACCAGAAACCCCTGCTGGTCTTCCGCCCCCGCCAGGGCCTGGAAGTGAACGTAGCTGATCCCGGTGACGCCCGACCGGGCCAGCGGGAGCGTCAGTGTCGTCGGCCCGCCGTCGATCGTCAGTTCGCACGTCGAGGACTGGGAATCGCTCCACTCGAAACGCAGGTCGTGCCAGCGGCCGGATGTCAGGACTACGTCGTTGCCCAGGCGGCCATCGCCGGGGAAGGTGAAGACGTACATCGAATAGTCCTGGACGACCGGATCGGTGGGATTGAACCAGCGGTCCAGCAGGCAAATCCGACCGCCGCCACCGCCGGGCAGCAGCTTGATGCGGGTGGTGAACGAGCCATTCACGGCGGCCGGAAAGTTCCATACCGCCCCGTCCTTGTCGAACACCAGCTTGGGATCAAGCGGGTGACGGATTTGCAGGACCTTGGCGCCTTCACGTGGCCGCGTCTCTCCGAGACGCGATTCTCGGTCTCGGAGAGACCGATCCACAATCAGTCCGGGGCCGGGCACGCGGTTGTACGCGCAGTGGCCGACGATGCCTTTGAGGTACTTGTGCGTGGACCAGTCGGCCAGCCCGTTCTCGAACGCCGAGCGGCGGCGCGGCTCGTACAGCCATTTCACGTCGAAGATCACCAGCGCCCGGACAGCGGCGTCCTGACCGTGGGCGACGAGCACCTTGCCGCCGGGCAGTTCCAGGGCCTGCGGCTGGTGGACGCTGAAATCGTGCGTGGCGCGTTTGCCAACGTCCCCGGCGTTGCGCCATGGGTTGAGCCGCAGCTCCCGGAATCCGATCCAGGTCCGGCCGTCGTCCTCGGAAATGGCGGCGTGGCAGGCGTCGCGGTTGGTGAACACGTCCTCCCAGCGCCCGTTCTTGGCGGTTTCGGGGATTGGGTCGTACGTCCGGTCAACCTCCGGCAACGGCGTCGTGTTGCACCACAACAGCAGCACTCGACCGTCGGACAACCGGAACAAGGTCGGCATGGTCAGCGTGCCGTAGAACCGCGAGGGCCGCCAGGCAGACCACGTTTCGCCGGCATCCTCCGAGAAACACTCGTGGTGCTTGTCCCGCGAGGTGCGGGCCAGCATCCACAGCCGGCCGTCCCGTAGCTCCAGGATCGTCGGTTCGACGCACCAGTTTTCCCACCGCGGGCCTTTGTGTGGCGACTCGACCACGAAGGCCGGGCCGGGTGGCAGCGTGGTCTTGGCCCAGGTGAGCCCGTCGTCGTCGGATCGGAACACCGTGATGCGTTCGGGCCGTTCCCCGTGGGCGGCAAACAGCACACGCGGCCGTGATTGAAGGAAGTACGGGGGACGCACCATGCCCAGACTGCGTTCGTCAATCTTCTGGACGGTGTACTTGCCGTCCGGCCCGTCCGTCGAGCGGTGAACGAACATGCCGCCCTTCCCGCCGACCAGCCGCAGGCAGGTGCCCGTCTTGGGATTCATCCCCAGCGGACGTCCGCCGCCGGCCTTGCTGGAAGCGTCAACCTCGCCAAACCGCCGCTCGTTCCACGTCAGGCCGTTATCCCGGCTGAACAGGAAGCCGCCGTCTCCGTAGTGGCGGATTTCCCCGTCCGGGCAGCGGAACAGGCCGTTGAAGGCGTCCACCGGCGGCGTGCCGACGACCACCGGCGCGAAGATGTCGTCGAGGGTCTTTGACGGGACGGGCTGGCCGGATGCTGCCGTTGAAACGCACCAGGCGACCAGTGCGGCAACAAGCAGGCGAGTGCAACGGGAAGGTGTCATGGGGTCACCAACTGCAACCTCTCGGAAATCGAACATACTCAACGTAGCCGACGCCGTCGGACCTCCCCGGGCCCGTGCTGCACCGGCGGCTAGCACATGATGCCCCAGTCCTCGTCGGCGCCGTGGTCGATCCAGACCAGCAGGAAGGTCGGCGCCAGTAGGCCGGCCATCGTCGCGCAGTGCCTGACCGCCTCGCGGTTTAGTCCACTGCGCAACGTGGCGGCGCCGTGGACCAACTGGCAGCGGAGCAGGTAGATCCGATCGACGACCTCGTCCAGGATAAGGGGCCAGTCCTTCTGCGCGTACCAGGCTTCCGCCTTGTGGCGCCCGCCCTGCCTTGTTTTCCCGGCCTTCTCGCGGCAGGGATCCTGCCAGAAGTAGTCGTTCAGGTAAGGATTCCCCAGGATTGCCAGGACCAAGCCGCGGTGCTCGCTGAGCAGCGAGACAATGTGCCCGGTCGTGTCCAGCTCCAGCATGCGGCTCAGAAATACCTGCCAGCTCTGCCGGTCTGCCAGGGGCTCGTGCCGGTCCAGGTCCCACTGGCCGTACACCGCGTTGAAGGCGGTCCAACGGAAAATCAGGACGTGGTCGGTCTGGTCCTCGGTCTGAAAACGGTCGGCCTCCTCCAGCCAGCTACAGGCCCGGTGGAAGCGGACCGCCGTCGGGTGGCCGCTGCCCGTGGCGACCTGCTTGGAGGCAGCTGGGAACGCGGTCGGAGCGGAAGGCATATCTCCCAGTCGCCCCACTGCTTGTAATTGCCCGCCCAGGCCGCAGCCTGCTCGGCGGGGAAAACGTCGATCCAGCGATTCTCGCGGATCAGGAAGTGGCGCGTCTCGTGAGCCCGGATCTTGTGATGGTGCGTCTGCCGGGCGGCGTGCCGTCCTTTCCGCGGTACGAATAGTACATGTACCAGTCCCGGGTTTGTTTGCTGTCGTTCCACTCGCGCACCACGGCCGCCTGGGAGGCCATGTCCTCGTGGAAGGGGCTGCCGGCTCCGGGGCCAGCGCGGGAGCCGTGCCGTACCGAGTGATCGCGGCCTCGATCACTCCCGAGTAGCCATCGGCGCCTGCCGGACAGATCGCCAGTTGGAGGAGTCCCAGCCGCGTTGGGAGGGGCGGAGAATAGGATTCGCCTCGTCCTGGTGCCAAGTAAACGGATCGCGTGCCTCCGCCCAAGCCTTGCCGACCGCCGCCACAACCCGATTGGACGATGACACGGCCCGCCGCAATCGCAATCCAGACGGCGGTCTTCCGCCAGCGTCGTCGTGTCACGTCAGGGATCTTCATGGCTGGGCACCCGGCAGGCGACCTCCAGCCCAACGGATGCCTTGAGCCATCAGACGCCGGAAGCTGTCATTGGTCCACACTTTGGCATCGTGACCACTTTGGCAGCCGAACACACGGGCTTTGCCATATTCATGCACCCAGGCGATCGTCTTGTCGCTCTGAGGACTATCTGTCGAGACGAGCACGTGATTCTCGTCGCAGAACGTCTGATGGTTGTAGGGCTCGTCCGTTATCTCGAAGTCGCTTAGGCCTTTAGTGACCGGATGGTTCGGGTCTTCGATGTGCATCTTGAGCGTGCCGTAGCCAGTGCCGCTTTTGCCCACCTTGACACCGTCGCGTTCGCCCGGTTCGAGCCAGAATTTTGCCCCGGCGATCTTCTCGAACTGGGACCAGTCCTGACAGTTCGCCAGGGCGTGGTGCCAGACCACTAGGCCGACGCCCTGTTCGAGCAGTTTCAAGAAGTTCTGCTTCTGCTTCTCGGTCATGCCGCTCGAAAGGTTGTACATGACGATCACGTCCGCCTTGACCTGACTGATGTCGTCGAAGGCCGTGTACGGGCTGCCCTTCCAGATCCGGCTGTCGATGTCGTCGTAGCCGCTCCAGAACTTGTCGAAGCTGGCTTGGTCGAACCCGTGGCCGCCGACCAGGATGAGCACCTTGGTCTGGAAACCCGCCTCCTGTTTCTCGCCTGCCGATGCTTCGCGGGTCAGACTGACCGCTAGCCATGAGACTCCGAGAATCGCCGCCGAAACAAAGATAGTCTTCACGGACTCGCTCCCAAAACGAAGAAGGTGCCTGCTGCCCGGCCGCGCCGCGCAAACCAGAGACATCATACTCGATGCGGGCCACGCTGCCCACGGTTGGCGAACATTGCG
>CAYPGE010000353.1:0-10017 GCA_964409865.1 uncultured Pirellulaceae bacterium | reverse complement strand
TCATCGGGGCGCGGTTGTTCTATGTGATCGAGTACTGGCCGCAGTTTCACCGGGCGACTCTGTCCGCCACGATCGGCGCGATCCTGAACGTCACGCAGGGCGGGCTGGTCGTGTACGGGTCGCTGATCGGCGCCATGCTGGGCGGACTGTGGTTCCTCCGCCGCCACGCGTTGCCGACGCTGGCGCTTGCGGATCTGATGGCTCCCGGCTTACTGCTGGGGCTGGCTCTGGGCCGCATCGGCTGTTTCCTCAACGGCTGCTGCTACGGCGGACTGTGCGATGTGCCGCAGTTGGGCGTGACGTTCCCGCCGCACAGCGAGCCCTACCGGCACCAGCGGTCTGTGGGCCAATTGCACGGATTCCAAATCAGCCAGGACCCCGCGACGGGGGCGGCGCGCGTGGTGGCCGTCGAGCCGCGAGGGCCTGCCGACGTTGCCGGATTGCAGGTGGGTGCGGAGTTGCGCGCGATTGACGGACAACGCGTGGCGTCGTTCGCCGAGGCTGAAGAGTTGTTGCGAGTCGCGCCGCCAGAGCTTCGACTGGCGACGGACCAGGGCCCGGTGGCGATTCGCCTTTCCGGCCTTCCGGCCCGCAGCCGGCCGGCGCACCCAACGCAGTTGTACGCGTCCGTCGGAGCTGGGATCCTCTGCTGGCTATTGTGGTGCTACTACCCGTTCCGCCGGCGGGACGGCGAGGTGTTCGCGCTGCTGCTGACGCTGTACCCGCTGGTGCGATACCTGGAGGAACGCATCCGCGTGGATGAGCCCGGCCAATTCCACACGTCCCTGTCGATCTCGCAGTGGATCAGTCTGGTCCTGCTGGCGGCCGTCGTCGCCTTGTGGGTTTACATCCTGCGCCAACCGCGCGGCAGCGCGCTGGCCCTGGCAGGCGACGAGCAGCACATTCCGTCGTGAGGCCGTCGCCAATGACGCGGTGTCGTCGATTCGAGTCGGTCTTTGCCCGCCGCCAGCGGCGGGATATACTTCGCACCTTCGATGAACCTGGTCCCGCACCTGGTCGCGGACCTTGTCGCCCCCCCGAGGCAGACAGGCCGACCAGGTTCGCTGGAAGCAGGGCGACTTGATACATTGCCCGAAGCAGTGTCGAACGTCCGTTTGGTGCTAGCAATGACAATCGAGAAGACGACGCAATATCCGTTTGACTTGGCGCGGCTGGTAGCGACCCACATGGAGAAAACGGCGGGGCGGGCGCTGGACGAAGCCGTCCTGGTCCGCTTGTTTGAGGTTCTGTACTTCGCCAGCCTGCGCACGGACGAGGGACGGCAGACCCTGTGTACGGTGAACTTCGTCGAGCGCTCCAACCCGGCGGGCGGCGAGCCGCCTCAGAAGATCGCCAATCGCTGGATTGCGTTTCCTTTCTCCGATCCCCTGCCGTTGGATATTCGCACGGTCACCAAGCTGGCGCGGGCCGCCGATCCGGAAGTCGCCTCGTTGAACGTGTTCGCCGACGACACGGGCGAGTTGTCCATCTGGGGCATGGTCGACCAGGAGCCACGGCAAGGAGATCAGCTGGCGCTGTCCGCCGACAGCGAGGTGCACCGGCCGGGGTTGTTTCAAGCCACGATCAACGGTTCGGGAAGCATCTGCGTCTACCGCAACGGGACGCTGGTGGGTAGTCTGGCTCAGGACGTTCTGGTCGAGGCCCAGTACGACGTCTTCTGGTCCGGCCCGGTGCACGCGTTGCTGGCAGATCACCTGCGCGGCTATGTGAGCGCAGCGTATCCGCAGCTGGCCGCCGAATGCGGCTCGCCGCATCCTGCCTGGCTGGACCGGGAATTGCTGCTGCGGTGGCTGAACTCGCTTTCGCGGATTTTGGTCAATATCCAGCAGTATCGTCATGGCGGCGGGCTGGTCATCGTGCCGCGGGTTGATTTCGACCGGTCGAACGTCAAGTATCGCATTCACTACGACCGGCTCAGCAGTGCCGTGGTGGGGCTCGTCCGCGTGCATCTGCGGCGGGCCCAGGATTCGGCTGCGCTGATGGAGTCGGTCAAGGGCGGGGCTCCGAGCAATCTGTACGCGACGCTGTCAACGCTGCGCAATATGCACCTCGATGTCGAACAGCGCAAGGAGGAGGTCCTCGGCTGCCTGCGCTGGATTGCGGCCCTGTCGTGCGTGGACGGCGTGGTGCTGCTGGACAAGACGCTGGCCGTACACGGGTTCGGCGTGGAACTGCGGGCCGACAGCAACTTGGCCGAGGTGTTCATGGCGGGGGACGCCGAGGCCACGCCGTCGCGTTTGCGGCGCGTGGAAATCACGCAATTCGGCACCCGGCATCGAGCCATGATGCGTTACTGCTTTGAACGCCTCGGCTCGTTGGGCTTCGCCATCTCCCAGGACGGCGGCATCCAGGCCATGATGCGGATCGGCGATCAGCTGGTCGCCTGGGAGAACATCAACGTGGCGTTGGCGATCAACGCCGAGGACTTCTCGGCCGCCAGCCCCCGCCGTTCCCCGATCCTGCGCTGGTTCGGCGTGCGGGCGTTCCGCTAACCAAGTTGCCGGGCTCAGACGTACAGAATTCAAAATCGGCCGTCGTGCAGCCTGACCGAAGCCAAGGCGTGGCAGGCCAATTTTGAATTCTGTACGTCTCAGCCCCTATCTGTCATACGCTCGGCAGTTCATACCCCCGGCGCCGCGGGCGGGACAGCCTCGCACAGGCTTGCTCGTCGTCGGCGATCGTTTCCGTCCATCGCGGCAGCCAGCGCGGCGGTGCCGACGAATTGACGGCGGTTGAGGGAGGATCGACGGGATGATTGGCGGTTGTTCATGGCTTGAACCTGCAAGAGTTTGTACTCGTGCCCGAAGTTGGGCGTCCTGAGGCAATATGGCACATCGGCAACCGCAAGTATACAGGAGACGGACGCAGACCTTGCAAGCGGTGCGTCCTTGGCCAACAATGGCTCGTGAAGACGGTTGACTTGGGGGACGTTCGAGTTTCTGGTGCTTGAATTCGTTTCGGATCTGAGACCTGAGATTTCAGATCTGAGATTTGAGATTTGAGATCTGAGATTTGAGATTTGAGATCTGAGATCTGAAATTTGAGATTCGGTTGCGGCTGCAGCCCGCGAAAGGTGTATCTTGTTCATCCAAACGGACGGCCTCACGAAATGCTATCGGGATCTCGCGGCCTTGGACGGCTGCACGCTGGGCGTTGCGCGCGGCGAGATCTTCGGGCTCTTGGGTCCCAACGGCGCCGGCAAGACCACGCTGCTGCGTCTGCTGCTGGGTTACCTGAAACCGACCTCCGGCCACGCCACGATCGATGGCCTGGACTGCCATCGCCAGTCGGTCCGCGTGCGGCGGATCGTGTCGTACTTGCCGGGCGAAGCGCGCCTGTTCCGCGCGATGCGAGGCCGCCAGGTTCTGGCCTTCTTCGCCGAGATCCGGCCGGGCGGCAATTTGCAGCGGTCCGAGGAACTGGCCGAGCGTTTGGAGCTGGAACTATCGCGGCGCGTGGCCTACATGTCCACGGGCATGCGGCAAAAACTGGCGCTGGCGGTGACATTATCAACGGACACGCCTTTGGTGATCCTGGACGAGCCGACGTCGAATTTGGACCCCACGGTGCGCGGCATCGTGCTCCGTCTGGTGTCGGAAGCTCGCCAGCGCGGCCGGTCCATCTTGTTTTCTTCGCACGTGCTGTCCGAAGTCGAGTCCGTCTGCGATCGCGTGGCGTTCTTGCGTTCCGGGCGGCTGGTCCACGTGCAGGCGATGGCCGAGTTGAGGCGGCGTCACCGGATCCGCGCCCAGTTGAAAGGCCCGCTTCCCCCCGTGCCGCAAGGTCTGGAAAAAGATTTGTCGCTGCACACCGATGGCGAGGGCCGGATCATCATCGAGACGCCGGGAGAACTGTCGCCGCTGCTGCAGTGGCTGTCCCGTGCACCTTTGGAAGAGGTAGCCGTCGAACCCGTGGGCCTGCGCACCTTGTACGATCGGCTGCACGACGAGGGCGTGCCGCGGTGAGTCCTTCCGCGGGCTGTGAACCGCGCATACTGGAGTGGTGGCTTGCCAGAGCGAGCTTACGCCGCCGTCGAAAGAACAGGCTACAGCAAGACTCGCATTCCGCCGGAATCCGAGCGACTGGGCAGCCAAGTTGCATCGAGGCCGCGATCGGTCGATCATGATTACGGGGCCGATAGGATGCGGTCGAAAGACGAAACAAACGTGACGACAGGCATGCCATGCAAGGCATTGAGCCGCACATTGTCCGACGACTCCGCGCACCGCCTCGGCCAAACGACGCGACCGGGCCAGACCACCTCCACGCCCAGGCTTTGCAGCTTCTGTTGCATGTTCAGGTATCCCAGGATCCGTTGCTGCAATTCCAGGTCGATCCGCGGGTCCATCACGGGCAGCAGCCCTTGTGCTTCGCTTGCCTGCGGCATCGTTGATTCCCCCTTCGGCGCTACTCCGCGCGATCATGAGCCTGCGGCGCAGCTTGCTCGCTCTGAGGCCACGGTTCGGCTTTGTCCCACTGCGGTTTCGACTGCGGCCTGGAACGTCACCGCACTGCACATTTTGACGCAAGTCTGGTATCATGTGCAGTAGGATTGGCATGGAAATCTTGTATCGTCTGCGGCCGCGTGTGAAAATGGGAATGATAAGCAGACTGCATTTCCGCAGCGCGGTGAGGTTTGCATGACAACCCAGCGCAGGTCCCCGTCGGTATCCGACACGTCGCTTGGCCGGTCTGCGCATCTCATCCCCGCCGTGCGTCGGATGGTCGAGCAGATCGTCGACATGTTCCATCCAGACAAGATCGTTCTCTTCGGCTCCCACGCGTATGGCAGGCCGACAGCCGACAGCGACGTGGACGTGCTGGTGGTGATGCCCACGAAAAACGCCGTGGCCCAAGCCTGCCGAATTCGCTTAGCCGTGGAACATCCCTTTCCGCTGGATTTGCTGGTGCGGACGCCAGAACATTTGGAAGAGCGATTGGAGGCAGGTGACTGCTTCTTGCAGGAAATCCTCTCTCAAGGCAAGGTGCTTTATGAAAAAGCTGACAGCGGAGTGGGTGCGGAAGGCCGAGGCAGACTTTGTGGCCGCCGAGCAATTGGCGGGCGCAAGACCGCCCGTCCGTGACCCCCTGTGCTTCCACTGCCAGTAGACCGCAGAGAAGTACCTGAAGGCATTGCTGAAGGAACACGGAGTCGCCATCCCCAAGACCCACGACCTCGATGTTCTGCTGAACCTCTTGCTGCCTCACCAGCCGAAGATGGCTCTGTTGCGGCGCATTCTGAACATTCTCACCCAGTACGCCGTCGAGTATCGCTACCCAGGGTTGCACGCCTCGTCCCGCCAAGCACGATCTGCCATCCGGCATGCGCGGCGCGTGCGCGAGCATGTGCGTCGCGCACTGGGGCTCCGCATTGGGAAGGGTTGACCTCCTACGCGATCCACGGCGCACGCATCGTCCGCGCCCGGAGCCGGTTGGCTTCCGCGTCGTCGATGAACTCTTCCTTGACCGGGTCGTATTTCAGGTTCCGTCCGAGCCACATGCAGATGTTGGCGGCGTGGACCGTGGTCATGGCGCGGTGCATGGCCTCCGGATAGGCGACGGTCTGGCTGCGCGACTTGACGCAGTCGAAGAAGTTGCGGGAGTGGTTCAGCGGCCGGCCGGTGCGCTGCGTGTACTCGTCCAGTACCTTCTGGACGTCGTCCAGCAGCGCCGGCGAAGAGGCGCGCGATTGCTCGTGCTCGCCCCCGGAGTTGGCAATCCAGCCCTCGGTTCCGTCGAACCGCTGGCCGGAGACGCCGACCCAGCTCTCTTGCTTCAGGGACAGGACCAGCTTGACGCCGCTGGCATAGCGGGCGACCAGACCATCGCCGAATGGGTTGTCCACGTACTCGTATTCGATCGCGGAGGTATCCTGCGCGCCGATTCCGGCTTGCACCTGGATGATCGTGTGCGCGCCCCATTCGCCGATGCAACTGGTGTGGAAATCCCAATGTCCCCGCCACGCGCCGCGGACGTAGGCGGAGTTGTACGGCCGCCAGGGGCAGGGTCCGAGCCACGCATCCCAGTCCAACTCCTCCTTCGGCGGTTCGGGTTCTGCAGGCAGACAATCGCGGCGCATCAAGGCGTTTTCCCAAGGAGCGATTTGCGCATAGGCGGTGTGCAGTTGCCCCAGGCGGCCGTTACGGGCCAACTCGATGCCGAACACGCGATTGGGCGTGCTCAGGCCCTGCGTGCCCGTCTGGTACACCCGCCCGTACCGCCGGGCCGTTTCGACCACCATCTGCCCTTCTGCAATCGTCAGGCAGGACGGCTTTTCGCAGTACACGTCTTTGCCCGCTCGCATCGCCAGCGTGGCCGCCAGGGCGTGCCAGCGGTCGCCGGTCGCTGTCACGATCGCGTCGATGTCCGTGCGCTCGGCCAGGAACTCGCGAATGTTGCTCGACATGGCACAGTCCTGGTTGCCGTACTTCGTGTCCACCATCTTCTTGACGATCTCGCGCCGGCTCTTGTTCAGGTCGCAGATCGCCAGGAACTGGACATCCGGTTCGGCGAGCATCTCGCCGAGCACCGTCCGGCCGCGGCCGCCCAGTCCGATGCCGCCCAGCAGGATGCGCTCGCTGGGCGCCACCGTCCCGTCCTTGCCCAGCGCCCGCGCCGGGACCAGCCGCGGCATCGCCCACACGCCGGCCGCCGCAGCCGCTTTCAACAGCTCCCGCCGCGTCAGCCGCGCCGAGGACGATCGCAGTGCTCTTGACTTTTTGGTTTGCGCTGGTTTGGTCATTGTCAGTACCTCATGCCTTCGGAAACTCGTTAGCCTGCGGAGCCACCTGGTCGATGTTCGGCGTGATGTCGGCCTCCAGCCGGCCCAGCGCCCACGACAGCCCGCCCAGCACGATTTGCTCAAAGATCTTGTTCGACCACACGTCCTCGCGATGGCCCAAGGAGGTGTAGAATACGCGTCCCTTGTCGTGCATCCGAGCCCACGTGGATGGAAACGGGGGCCGATCGTAGCAGCGGCGGTCGGCCGCCGCATCCTTGTTCATTCCGGCACAATCCTGCACCAGGATCACGTGCAGGTCCTTGGCAAAGCGAATCAGGGAGAACCACTCTTCCATCAAAGAGAACGAGTCCCCCAGTTTCTCCGCGCCGGGAAACCGCGGCGAAACTACCTGGATCCGGGCCACCTGCTGGCTGCCATGTCCCAGGCAGTCGGCCCCGACGGCTTCGGGCAGCAGCCAGGCGCCGGGATGGATCGCGAAAAAAGGTTTTCCCGCACGCACGGCCGCGTCGAGCTTCTTCCAGCCGCTTTCCGACACGGGCGGGGTGTGGTCCGGGCTGTCCGGCTTCATCAAGTCGGCCGGTCTGCCACAGGTGTAGGACACGACGGCTGCGTATGCGTCGAGGTCCCGATCGAAGACGCGTCCGTCCTTGGTACACTCGACCTCGCAGCCGATCTGCCGGGCCATGTTCACGAACGTCTTCTCGCCCAGCGACAACTCCTCGCCCTGCCGGCGGACGACGGGGTGCTCGAACAGCACGCTGCGGCTGAAGAAGAGGATCTTGCAGGGGCGTGTCTGCTGGGCGGCTTCGAGCCGCGCAGCCCACGGCCATCCCAGCACGGCAGATCCCAACGCTTGTAACACCTGGCGACGTTTCATGAAAGAGCCTCCTCCGGGCACACTTAATAAACCGCGCGGTTGGCCAGACGTGGCTTCTTTGCAGCGGGAACGAATAGTGAATACGGAATAGAGAATACGGAAGTCAGAATGATCGGACATCAAGGCATTCAGTATTCAGTATTTAGTATTCAGTATTCGCCATTCATTTCCTTTTTCGGATCTCGCTCGCGGAACAACAAATCGTGGAATCGTAGTACGAATGTGCCAGCCTCCACCGCACGCCGTCAATTGTGTCGTAATTATGCCGTCTCCCGCAACTGCCTGGAACGCCCCTACACCGCATATTCTGACGAAAATGTCTGTGACTCCCTTCCGCTCGATCTCCGACTGGCATCCTGGCGGCGGGCGTGGAAGACGCTAGAATATCGGCGGATAATGACAACGTACCTCTTCTTACAACAAGGGAAAAAACGATGCCGAAGATCAACCGTTACGTGGACATCTCGACTGTGGATCGGGAAGCCAAGAAAGACTACATCGACCGCCACTCGCCGTTCATCACGTGTGCGGCGACTGCCAAGGCCGGACAGAAGTTTTCGGTCACGGTGCGCGTGGGCAAGGAGTATACGCATCCGGACGACAACGATCACTACATCAAGAGCATCTCGCTGTACAACCGCGAGACGCTGCTGGCCGAGGCCAATTTCACCGCGGGCGCGCTGGGCGGGCAGGGCCAGAAGGGTCAGGCCGAGGTGACGTTCCAGATCGTCCCGGCGGGCAAGAAGCTGGAACTGACGGCCATGTCCTACTGCACCAAGCACGGGCTCTGGGAGTGCGACCCGGTCGAGGTCACGGTGGAGGAATGACACCTCGTGGTCGGCGAACGGATGCGACACGGGTAGGTCGGGACCAAGGGACCCTTAATCTTTCACCTAATCTGTTTCCAACTCCAAGGAAAGAAGTGATTAAGTGAAAGATTAGGTGGAAGATTAGGTTTTCGGGTTCCGGCGGAGCCAGCCACGTTTCGGCCAAGCACCCATCAAGAAAGAGAACCAACATGGCGATTGAACTGACTTGGCTGGGGCATGGCACTTGGCTGATCGAGGCATCCGGCAAGCGGATCGTGTTGGACCCGTTCCTGGACGAGAATCCGGCGGCGCCGCGGAAGGCCGCCGACATCGAAGCCGACTTCATTCTGGTCTCCCACGGCCATTCCGATCACGTGGCCGATGTGGCGCCGATCGCCCACCGCACCGGCGCTTTGGTCGTGGCGAATTACGAGATTACCGAGTGGTTGCGGACCAAGCACGGGGTCGAAAACGTGCTGGGCATGAATTTGGGCGGCGGCGTCGAATTGCCGTTTGGGCGAGTCAAGATGACGTTGGCCTTTCACAGTTCGACGCTGCCGGACGGCTCCAGTGGCGGCTGCCCCGGAGGGTTCCTGTTGGCGCTGGAGGGCGGCAAGAAGGTCTACTTCGCGTGCGACACGGGCCTATTCGGGGACATGCGGCAGATCGGGGCAGCCGGCATCGACTTGGCCGTCCTGCCCATCGGCGATTTGTTTACCATGGGTCCGGAAGACGCCTGCGAGGCGGTGCGGTTGATTCAGCCGCGGCGCGTCGTGCCGGATCACTACAACACCTGGCCGCCCATTTCCCAAGACCCGCAGGCCTGGGCAACCGCCGTGCGCCAGTCGACCTCCGCACAACCGGTGGTGGTCAAGCCGGGGGAGCGGATTGTGCTCTGAACGGCCCTCGTCTGAGGCAATGGCCTTTTGCCGAGTATGCGGCGCCACTCTGCCCAGATTGGATCGCTGTTTGTTGATCCGTGGCGGGCGTGGGAGGAGCAAGACCGCGATCAACAAACAGCGGCGATTCTCCTTCGGCTGACGCCGAGAGATGGCTGTTGATGTAGTTGATCACCATCAGCACGTCCAAAGGGGTCACGCCGCCATCGTCGCTGACGTCGTAATAGGGCGGCGGCGAGGCGGGCGAGGCCGGCAATGCGGGGTTGCCGGGATGCGCGTTGATGTAGTTGATCAGGATCAGCACGTCCTGCGGTTGGACGCCGCCGATCCCATCGACATCGCATGGGTTGGCGTAGTTGTGCCAGGGGTTGGCCACCAGCGTGGTTACGGCGTCGGGCTGCGCAGGAGCGGCCTCGGTATGTCCCACCAAGTCGGTGGCGACGCTATAGAAGGCATACTCGTGCCCCGGCAAGCCTGGGTACTGCCCGCTCGTCGCCGCCGTGTTCGCCAGCCAGCGCTCGTACGGGCCGCCGTCGGTCGCGACGTACACGTCGTAGCCGGCGATTCCCGAGCCGGCTCCGTTCTCGTCGTCACCGGACCAAGCCACAGGAATGGAAGTTCAGGACTCTTGACCTCCTGGGAAAATGCTTGATCCCTGTTTCGCGTTTT
>CAYPGE010000352.1:0-10037 GCA_964409865.1 uncultured Pirellulaceae bacterium | reverse complement strand
GGACAGGGGGCGGATCGTTGGGCTATTGGATTGCGAGGCATTTCTACGGGCACAACCACGACAGAGCTTTCTTACCCGAACTGCGGGGTGCCGCCAGGACGCCCGTGTTGTTTGCCGACTTCGTTGGGAACTCGGGTAAGATCGGATGGCTGACCGTGGAGCTATTCGCGGGCGCAGGGCCGCTGATCCCAGACCCGTTTTCGCTGGGGCTCACGTTGCTGTCGCGTGGAAAGGACGGATTCCATGAGGCGATGCAGCGCGCTTGGTGGCGGTCGGGGCTTAGCGACCGTCTGCTCCATGCCCGTTGGCGTCTTGCCCCGTATTGGGGTGAGAATCCCAACGCCCTCGCCGTTCCGGTACTCCACGGACGGTCCCTGGAAATCGCTGTATGTTGCGCGCTGTGGGCGGCTAACGGCGCTGCCCCCGACGAAGCGGAACACGGCCCTGTGGAACTGGATGACCGCGCCGTCGTCACGGCGATGTTCAGCGACCGGGAAGTTCCATACGCCGGCGGACCGGACAGACTCAAAGATGCTGAGCTGGATGTGATTGGTGGGCTTCCACTGAAAGTGGACGTTGTCCATCGATCGGCGCGCGAGCATTCGGGCATCGATCTGGTGGTGCTCGCCCTGGGACAGGAGATCGACCAGACCATCCAGACGAAAGACGGCGAAGTACATATCGCCCGCGTCGCCACCATCGGCAAAGCATTTGGCGAGCTATGGGCGCTGAACAAGTATACGCGGGCCTACCAGCAACAGCAGATCAAGCCGTTCCGTGAGAAGTACTATTTCGCTCCCGAAGAAGAACCGGAGATGGAGATGGCTGGGGCGGAAGCGGAGTAGGGCGGGCGATTCTACGGCGAAGGGGGCCTGACGTGACGGACGAGCACATACCCGAACCGTTTCTGCGATCGCAGGGGATGCAACTGCTGATGGATCGGGTGGATCCGTTTCGGCACTTGACGCTGGCCGCGCTGCGGCAGCGGCGCGGGATGGCGGCGGGCGGGCCGGGTGCGGCGGCAAAGGAGCCGCCCGCATGGGAACCGCTGGATCGCGAGCAACTGGTCCAGCGTCTGCTGGGCGATGGCGACAACGACGACGGCCGGTTGCTGCGAGTGGCCTTTACCGGCGATGCGGGACTGGGCAAGACGCTGAATTTGAAAGAGTTGGCGTTTGAGATCAACGGTGGGTTGAGGCTGGTGCGGGGCTTGGATCCGGCGCCCGCGGTCAATACGCGCTGCGCCGCATTTCGGTTCCGCCTGCCAACGTTGCCCGAAGTGACGAACCAGGACTTCGAACGTTGCGCGCTGCTGCCGGAGTTCCGCTTGACGGAGCAGACGGGCGTGGAATCGTTGGATGACGAGCGGGCCCTCCTCTTGCTGCGGCGGTTGCGGGATCAAGGCCGGATCGTGCTGCTACTGGACGAACTGGACCAGATCGGTCCGAAAAGCCCGGCCGTGGACGCCGTGGCATCGCTGTTGAAGAACCCCCGCTGGAAACGCTGCCCAATCGTCCTGGCCGGCCGGCCGTACGCGATGAGGATCCGCGAATTCCGGAAGACGCTGTTCGAGCCGTACCTGTCGCAGTGGCGGTTCGTCAGCTTGGACGAATTTACGCCCGACGAGCAGCGGATCATGCTCGGCCGGACCGCCGATGGACGTGAGGATCGATACGGCTTGATTCACGAGGAAGCCCACGAGATCCTGGGCGTGCCCCGCGTGCTGGAATACCTGCGCAAGCTGGACGACGTAACGTTGCGCTCCATCCGGACGCCCAGCGACGTGTACTGGCGCGCCATCCGGAAGATGCTGCCGGAGGACATGGAAGGCAGCGCAGAAGGCTGCGGGATCGGCCGCGGCTTCGACGAGCGGCCGGATCATGCGAGCGAGGATTCCGTGGACTGGGCAATGCAGTTGCTGGGCGCCATGGCTTACGAAATGACCATTCAGACGGTGCGCGACGAAGACGGCAACCCCCGGCCCAATTTCCAGAGGGTGCCGCTAAAGACAAGGAAGAAGGCTCAGTTCCGGCATTACTTGGATGCCGTCTGTCGGCGTGTGAAGAAGGACCGCACCGAAGAACAACAACGCTACTTCCGCAGCGACCTGAACAAGCTGGCCGCGCTGAACAATTTCCTGGACAATGCCTTCTTCGACGTGGAAAGTCCCCAAGGCCTGACGCAAGTTCTGTGGCGGAACCGGACGCTGCAGGAGTTCTTCACCGCCTGGTGGCTGGGCAATTTCTGCACGGACGACGACGCCCAGCGGCTTTGGGATTGGGTTTACCTGCCCCACGAACCGCTGAGCGAGGAATACTACTGGGTCTGGCGGTTCCTGACCGAGATGCCGGACGAAGCGTGTGACGATGACGGCTGGGTGCGGGCGGTCGAGCCGCTGTTCCTGCCCGGCGGCGAGGATCCGGGCAAGACCGAACGCTCGTGCGAGATGATCTATCGTGCTTGGCCGCGGCTGGAAACGTTGCGGGACGACGAGGGCCACGCGGCGGCGGAACAAGTGCTGACTGATTTTCAGAGTGAATTCGAGCAGATCCTCGCGGGCCGGTTCGGCGCCGAACGGCAGCGAGTCGCCCGGGACTTCGTGGACCACTTCCAGCACGTGGACGGCGTCCCAGCCGGCGTATTCCGCATGGGCACGCCCGAACGGAACCAGGGATTCGGGCCGGAAGAACGCGAGTTCCGGCGCCGGCAATTGGCCGAGTGGCAAGACGATCCGGAAGGGAACGCCAAGCGGTTCTATGCGCCGGCCTATTTCGGACTGGGGAAACAGGGCAAAGCCAGGCGGGAGCGCGCTGAGGCGACACTTGCAGCGATCATTCGGACTCAGGACCTGCGGCGATTGGAGAATTGGTGGGCGCCGCCGGACGAGACACCGGCGAAGGACTGGGAGAGTCCCGCGATCGGACCCTTTGCGCTGAACCGCTATCCGACGCTGAACGCCTGGTATCGTCTGTTCGATCCGCAACACGGAACGCGAGCCACGGACTATCTGACCGTGTACGAGCGAGTGAGTGGCAGTGACGAGCAGCCGGCGATCTTTGTCAGCTGGTACGACGCCTGGGTGTTCTGCCGTTGGGCCTGCTGGGACGGGCTGGAGTGCCGCTTGCCGCACGAGGACGAGTGGGAATACGTGGCCAAGGCGGGCAGTCCGTGGGAATGGAAACGGTGGTGGGGCGACCCGGACGAGCTGCTCGCCGAGCACTGCACTTACAATCAGCCGTATGACGAGGGCCACACGACGAAGCCGCGGAAATTCGACCCGTTCGATGCCGTGTACCAGGACGGAAAACAGAAGCCGGACGGAAACCACGCTAATCCCTGGCGCTTCATCGACATCCTGGGGAACGTGTTGGAGTGGACGGACGACCTGTACAGGCGAGAGTACACACGCGCAGACGCACCCCCCAAAAGTTCCGCCCGTGTGTTGCGTGGCGGCTCGTGGTTCTACCTTGCCGTCTGGCTGCGTTCTGCGTGCCGCGTCCTCAACCTCCCTGCGAGCGCCGAGGTCGACAGCGGTTTTCGCGTGGCCAGGGCTCTACACAGAAAACCTTGATTCTTTTTCTCTTTCTTCCCCCAGCGCTCGCCGAAGGCGAGCGCGCGAAAAATTTTCCGTAGCATGGCTCTCCGAGCCGTGCATTCTTTCTTCAGCCCGCCGCGAGAATCTGCACGGCTCGGAGAGCCATGCTACTCGCAGGCCGCGCTCCCATTGACACGAAGCCGGTGAGCCCAGATATTGCATCCAGTCGGGTGCCGGTCAAGTTCCGCCCGTGTGTTGCGTGGCGGCTCGTGGAACAACAATGCCGACAGGCTGCGTTCTGCGTACCGCGACCACAACCACCCAGCGAACACCGAGAACAACAGCGGTTTTCGCGTGGCCAAGGCTTTTTCGTTGCTTGCGGGTGCGTCGTCGGCGGTTCACGGACTGCCGGACCGAAGGGGCGTGCGACGACGGCGTCGTTCGTTCCGACCCAGTGTAGAGCCCAGACCGGCGCTCGCGTGTCGGCAGCAAACCTGCCGGCCGAAATTACCCCCGCGACCGGCAGAGTCAGTAGCCCCTCCGGGCCGAACCCCCTGCCGGCCGCACCTTTTCTTGGAGCCGCTCATGAGCCAGGAACTGACAATCGTCACGCACGCCTACGACCTGCGACTGTGGACCCTGCGGCATACCGAGAAATTCCCACGCTCCCAGAGGCACGAATTGGGCCGGCGGATTGAGACCAAAATGCACGAGCTGTTCGACTTGTTGATCGAAGCCAAATTCACCTCACAGAAGGCCGAATTCCTGCGCCAGGCGGCGTTGCGCGTCGAGGATCTGCGGTTCCTGTTCCGCACGGCCAAGGACTTGCACCTGCTGTCGGTCAAGAGCCAGGGCTATGCGGTGGAACGGCTGCAGGAGATCGGACGGCAACTGGGCGGATGGCGACGCAAAGTCGAGGCCAAGTGATGAAGCGGGTCGGCGGCTTGTTCGACGAACTGACCAGCTGGACCAATCTGGACCGGGCCGCTCAGCGGGCCCGGCGGGGGAAACGCTATCGCCCGGACGTGGCCGCGTTCGAGTTCGACCGGGAATACAATCTGCTGCGATTGCAGCAGCAACTGCGGGACGGAACGTATCACCCCGGCGCGTTTCGGACGCGCGTGATCTACGAGCCAAAACGGCGGTTGATCAGCGCGGCCCCGTACGGTGACCGGGTCGTTCATCACGCGTTGTGCAACGTCATCGAGCCGGTTTTCGAGCGGCGTTTCATCCCCGACAGCTACGCCTGCCGCAAGGGAAAAGGGAACCACGCCGCCGTGCGGAGGGCGTCCGAATTCGCCGCCCGCTACCGTTACGTGCTGAAGGCGGACATCCAGAAGTTCTTCCCGACCGTGGACCATGCCGTTCTGCTGGAACTGGTCGAGCGGCGGATCAAAGACCCGCGTGTCTTGGACCTGATCCGTACGATCGTGCAAAACCCCGGCCCGCAGGAACCGCACGTGCTGTGGTTTCCGGGGGACGATCTGTTCACGCCGTACGAGCGCACGCGGGGGCTGCCCATCGGCAATCAGACCAGCCAATTCCTGGCCAACGTGATGCTCGATCCCCTGGATCACTTCATCAAAGAGCAACTGCGGATCCGCGGGTACTTGCGGTATGCCGACGACATGTTGTTGTTCTCCGACGACAAAGGCCAGTTAGGCACCGGCCGCGACGAGCTTCGCGACTTCCTGGCCGGGTTCCGATTGAAGCTGCATCCTCGGAAGTCCGAGGTCTTTCCCGTCGCGGAGGGCATTCGGTTCCTGGGCTACCGCGTGTTTGCCACCCATCGAATCTTGGACAAAGCGAATGTCTTGCGTTTCCGCCGCCGACTGAGGCGGCTGCAGCGCGCCAATGCCGCGGGGCGAGCCACCGCGCCGGAGCTGCGCGCGCGGCTGATCAGCTGGATGGGGCACGCGTCCCACGCCAAGACGTTCAACCTGGTCCGCCGACTGCTTAAAGAATACAAGTTCGTGCGGCCCCGCAAGCAGGCGGAGCAAGCGGATGGCACACCCACGTAGACGACATCGTAGACCGCTCGCTCCGCGAGCGGAATCGTGTCGCGGAGCGACACGCCTACGATGGCCGGTCTCTCCGAGTCCGGATTCCGCGTCTCGGAGAGACGCGGCTACGTGCATCGCCAAATCTCAAAAATTTTTCGCGCGCTCGCCTTCGGCGAGCGCAGGGGAAAGAAAGGGAAAAAGAATCAAGGTTTTCGGTGTAGAGCCCTGGCCACGCGAAAACCGCTGTAGTCCTCGGTGTCCGCTGGGTGGCTGCGGACGCGGTACGCAGAACGCAGCCCGTCGGCACTGTCGCCCCACGAGCCGCCACGCAACACACGGGCGGAAGAATCCACCGGTGCATCGGGGCGACGCGTGTATTGCTTGCGGTACAGATCGTCCGTCCACTCCCAGACGTTTCCGAGCATGTCGATGAAGTCCCAGGGATTACGGTGGTTGCCGAGCGGTTTGCGAGTCGGGTCCTGATAGACCGGATCGAGCGGATCGTAGTCGCGCGGCGGCGTTGTGCTGCCCTTGTCGAATGGCTGGCCGAACGTACAGAACTCGGCGAGCCGGTCGTCATCGTCACCCCACCAGCGAGTGCGGCCATCGTCGTCCTTGCCTGCCGCCGGTGCCTTGGCCGCGTATTCCCACTCGTCTTCATGCGGCAAACAGCAGCCCTGGCCATCCCAGTACGCCCAGCGGCAAAAGACCCAGGCATCGTACCAAGTCACGAAAATGGCCGGATGGTCGCCCGTGGGGCTAACCCGCTGGTAGATTTCTGCGTGGGGCTCGCGGTGACGGGGTTCGAACAGGCGAAACCACTTGTTCAGCGTCGGATACCTGTTCAGCAGGAAAGGCGTGCGGAATTCAGGGGTTTTCCAGTCATCGTCAGGCGTTTCGTCCTTTCTGTACGAGCGCCCTTCGATCGCATCCACGTTCTGGTTGGCGAACACGTCGAGCCACCAGTCTCGTGCTTCTGCAAGCCACTGCGTGGTCTCACGGGTAGTGACCGTGTAGAACGAACGCACGAATTTGTCAACCAGCACCTGCAACTGCTCCGGCGTCAGCCCTGCCGCATGGACGGCAGCCAGCTTCTGGCGCCAATCTTCCCGCTCCGTCTCCGGCATGCCTTGTTTCTCCAGCGGCGCCCCCATCGTGAACGATCCTGCGGGGACTTCCTTGAAGTGCTCGATGAAATCCTGTGCGTCGGCCTGTTTATCGGGCCCGAAGTCGCCGCGGCGGATGCGCTCGAATTCGCCTTGAAAGCCGTTCAGCACGCGAGTGGCTTCCGCGTGACGCTGCTGATCGCGAAGCCGTTCCATGTGCTCGAACGAGCGGTGGATCATCTCGCAGGACCGCAGCGGCGGGGGCCCGTCCGGTTTGGCCGCCGTATACAGCGGCGCCATCGCCCGCACCCAGTGCTTTTGCCGGCAGGCATCGTAGGGCATCTCCGCCGCGAACCGCCAGACCCAGTACAAGTCGTGCGTCGCCGGGTCGTACGGCATGTAGATTCGCTCCGCCAGTGCGCGATGGTCTTCCTCCGTGCCGCCCCAGGAAAGCCAATACGCGGCCAGAAACTCCTGCAGCGACGGGTTGCGCCAGATGATCGGCCGCAGGT
Source organism: uncultured Pirellulaceae bacterium (assembly GCA_964409865.1). GTDB lineage: Bacteria > Planctomycetota > Planctomycetia > Pirellulales > Pirellulaceae > Anammoximicrobium. Next base: position 2,881 of record CAYPGE010000352.1, on the reverse strand, counting down.
TGTGGGAATCCACGATGCCCTGCTCCAGGGCATCGTTCATGGCCCGCAGGCAGCCGAAATCACGCTCGAACAACGGCCGACCGCCGCCGTCTTGGTAGAGCCAGAGAAAACGTCGGTAGACGGCGTCCTTCAGCAGGCGAATTCCCTCGGCGTCGTCCAGGCGATTGAAGTTAGGCTTGGCCAGCGACACTGTCGACGATCCATCGCGCGACCCGGCGGGCGAGATGGTCAGCATGACGAAGGCCATCGCGCCCAGTAGTTGGAGAGCCAGGGAGACGCACTCGGGCAGATCGAGCGGCGTATTGCTGCCGGCCGGGGCGCCGAGCATCCGCGCTTCCTTGCTGTTTTTCAGCCCCTCCGAGGCCATGTAGTTCAGGGCCAGCCAGTAGACGTCGCTGCGCGTGTGAATCTTGGAGAAGTCTTCATCTTTTACCTTGGTCCGCAGGTAGTAGGCGACGCGCGGCGTGTGGGCGATCTCGCGGGACTCCGGCGGCAGCAGCCGATAGCGCAATCTACCGTCGCGCGTCCAGCCCTGGTACAACGTCGCCTCCTCCTCGCTGAAACCCAGGAACCGCAGGAATTGCCAAGGGGCGTTCCGCATCAGGTCGTCGCTGAACAACGTGTCCCTCGTGCGGCCGATGGCATGAGGCCGTCCCGCCACAATGAACCGGCAAGTCCGCCAGTTGGGATCCGCCAGCAGATCCCGCAACGTGCTCACCGCCTGATCGTGTTCGTCCACTTGGTCCAGGTCATCAAAGGCCAGCGTCAACCGGCCTTGCCGCCGCAGCCGGTTCAGGCATTCGGCGGCAGGCTTAGGTTCCAGCTTGTCGTTCGCCCTACAGTTCTTCAATTGATCGAATAGGAACTCGGTCAAGAACTGCGGCTTGGGCACCTGGACTTTTCGGTCGCCCAGGTGGATCAGGAACGCCACCTGGCGCGAGCCGGACGTCTGGCCGTCGACAGCGGACGAGGAAACACTGCGGCGGTTGATCTCGCTCACCAGCCATTCCAGATTGACGCTCTTGCCGAAACCGGCATCGGTCACGAAGCACAGCCGGTCGAGCGGGATTGGCGGCCGGTCGTCGTCGGGCAGGGACGCGGCGAGCAGCGCGTCGCGCGGGATCGGCGTCCATCCGGCCGGCACCGCATCGCCTGGAGTGCCCGAAGCGTCGCCGGGCAGCGCCTCGCGAAATCTGTCCGGGTGCAGATGCGGCCAGGGGGCCTCGAAGTCGATCAGCCGCAGCACCGGCTGAGATCGGAGAAAAGGCAGTCTCTCTGGCATGGCGACAGTCCTCGGCGTTGAGCGATCCGTCTGTTAAGTGGCGTAAGCTTCCAGCTTGCGATGCTGCAATCTACCGCAAGCTGGAAGCTTACGCCACTAATCTCCGATTGAACTTCGAACTGCCTTCCCCCGGCAAATCGCGCAGTCTGGCAGGCCCGTCACGTCCGCTTCGTCCACACTCAGTCCCTGTCCGGGCTGCCACAGCAGTCGACTCCAGTGGCTGTGACGGAGGTCGCCGCCGAGCAGGTCGAGCCACAGCTGGACGCCAGCCGAAACGGCCATGGCATTGATCGTGACCAGCGAACCGGCGCGCTGTTCATGCCAGGGGATTGCGGGTCTCAGCGGCAGCGTTCCCGGCCCCAGCAGCAAATCGTCCTGTGCCTGCTCCAGCTCCCGCAACCCGCCGACGCAGGCCACACAGCCTTCGCCCGGCAGCAACAGGCGAACGTCGGCCGCGATCGTCCGCGCGCCGTCCCCTTCGCGATGCACTCCGGTGCCGATGTCCAGGTGCGGCTTCAGCCATTGCGTGGCCAACCGCGCGCACAGCAAGCGTGGCGCGTCGCTGTCCACGCAGGTGACCAACAGGTCCGCGTCGCGGATGCGGTCCACCACGCGCGGATCGGCCGCCGACCAAGGCAAGCCGCAAACGGCCAGATCGCTGCGGAACCGGTTCAAGTGCTGGGCCAGCGCTTCGACTTTGAACTGCCCCACGTCCGCTTCCTCAAACGCGAAGGTGGCGTTCAGGTTGTGTACCGCCAGCCGATCCGGATCGATCAGGACCAGTTTCCGTACGCCCAAAGCGGCCAACTGCCAGGCCGTCAGCGATCCGTTTCGCGACGCGCCGAAGATCGCCACGTTCGACTCGATCAGCCGGCTCAAGACCGCCGCACCGACGGCGCCGCGGGTGCGGCTCCAACGATCCTCCGGTTCGCCCGTATCGGTCTGGGTAGGCCAAATTGCCTGGGGCCGGCTCCCTTCGGCGATCCGGCGGACGTGCAGCATTCCCGGCCCGACGACGCGGAAAGCGTCGAGCGGCTGCGCGGCTCTGCGATGGACGATGCAGCCCTCCCAACCGCTGCGGTCGGGACCGAGACCGAGGTTCAGCAGAATCAGCGTCTGTCCTGGCAGCGGGGTCAACGCCGCCAGCCGTTCGCAGAGGCTCGCTTCGCGAAACGTTTCGGGCGCGGCGATCGCCACCCAGTCGGCTAACGGCAAGAACTCGCGGCCTTCCGGCGCCCGGGGCACAACCGCCAGGTGACGAGCGAGGAATTCGTGACGCAACGCATGTTGGTTTCGCCGCACGAGCCCCACGGCCCAGGACCCACGTCGCGTAAGTAACTCGCGAACGGCGCGATCCCAGTCGGGCCGCGCGATCAGAAATTCGTACGGGCTGTCGGTTGTCATCGTTATCGACCTCTCTTCCCAATCAAACAAAGGCAGGCCGGGAAGGGCGTTCCGCCTGCCTTTGTTATCAGTGAGGGCTTCGGGGAACACGTCCTCCGTAGGCACCCGAAACGTGCCACCTTCCTTCGACTCGAGGAACACGACGATGACTCGACCGATGCCATCCCTTCGATGTGCCAGCTGCGAGCTGCGGTG
>CAYPGE010000351.1:0-10062 GCA_964409865.1 uncultured Pirellulaceae bacterium | reverse complement strand
GCCGCGTTCGTAGGACACAAGCCTGAAGTACTCGACGACAAGCGTCGAGGATCAAACCGCAAAGCGATGGCCGCGTTCGTAGGACACAAGCCTGAAGTACTCGACGACAAGCGTCGAGGATCAAGGCGGCGAAAGCCTGAAGTACTCGACGACAAGCGTCGAGGATCAAGGCGGCGAAAGCCTGAAGTACACGACGGCAAGCGTCGAGGATCAAGGCGGTGAGGGTCGAGGACTCCGCCATACTTGCGCAAGAGGACCGAATTCCAGACTGCGACTGGCCCAATTGGGTATCAGACCCCCGACGAGGCCAGGAATCCGCCGTCGACCGGTACGGTAATCCCGGTGACGAACCCGGCCTGCTCGTCGTCCAGCAGCCAGCACACGCAGCCCAGCAGGTCCTGGGCTTCGCCAAAGCGGCGCATCGGCGTGTGGCCGATCACATTCTGGCCGCGGGCCGTGCGGTTTCCGGCTTCGTCCAGCAGGATCTTGCGGCTGCGATCGTTCAGAAAGAACCCCGGCGCGACGGCGTTCACCCGGACTCCCGCCGGAGCTAGATACGCGGCTAGCCACTGAGTGAGATTGACCACCCCCGCCTTGGCCATGCCGTAGGCGGGCACGCGGGACAGTGGGCGATAGCTGTTCATCGAGGCGAAATTGACAATCGCGCCGCGGCCCTGCCGGGCCATCTCCCGGCCGAAGATCTGGCAGGGAATCACCGTTCCCATCAGGTTGACGCGGATCACGTCCAGGAAGCGGTCGAGGTCCAGGTTGAAAAAGCCGCGCATGCCCCCTGGTTTGTCCGGGCTGATTTCCTCCGGCGCAAATTCGGTGATCGTCGTCACCGCTTGCAGCTGGTTTCCCCCGGCTCCGTTGACCAGCAGCTCGCAGGGACCGAATTCCTCCGAAATAGCCTTGCACGCAGCGGTGATCGCTTCGGCATCGGTCACGTCCGCCGCAATGGGCAGCGCGGCACCGCCGCTGGCCCGGATGTCAGCGGCCACCGAATCCAACTTCTCGAACGTGCGTCCCAACAAGGCGACCTTGGCGCCGAGTCGGGCCAGTTCCTTCGCGACGGCGGAGCAAAGCGTCCCTCCCGCGCCTGTCACCACGGCGGTTTTGTTCTGGAAGAAGGGGCTATTCATCGCGTACCCTCATCGCTTGTCGGTTCTTTCGGGGAACAGCCACCGGCGTGCGTTGTCGTAAGCGACCGCACGCACCAGCGGGCCGAGGAGTTGGTCGTCATCGGGCAGACTGCCGGCTTGAACCTGGTCGCCCAGCCAGTCGCACAGGACGCGACGGAAGTACTCGTGGCGCGTCATCGACAGCAGGCTCCGCGAGTCGGTCGTCATGCCGATGAACGCCGACAGTAGCCCGTAGTTGGCCAGCGCGTCCAGCTGGTTGCGGATGCCCAGCGCGTGATCGTTGTACCACCACGCCGGGCCGAACTGGATCTTGCCGCGCACGCCGTCCTCGGCAAACGAGCCGGTCAGCGTCGCCAGCGCGGCGTTGTCGGCGGGATTCAGGGGATACAGAATCATTCGCGGCAAGCACGCGTCCTTGTCCAGATCGTCCAGGAATCGGCACAACCCCGGAATGTCGCACAAGCGGCCGATCGTGGCATAGCCGCCCGCCGGCCCGGCCAAGCGGCGCAGGCGGGTGCTCGTCTGGCGTTGCGCGCCGATGTGCAGCTGCATGATCCAGCCGCGCCGCCCATATTCACTTGCCAGGAATCGCAGATGGTCCGATCTGAAATCGTCCAGGGCGTGGTCGGCCAGCCGGCAGCCCGCCTGCTCAAACACGTCCAGTCGCTGTGCCCCCAGGGCGCGGTCGACCGTTTCGCAGTCGTCCACGCGCAGCGACGGCAGCACGCGCGTCGCAAACTCGGACTGCGCCAGCCGGGCGTGCGAATCCAGATCGTCCTGCAGCCGGTCGGACGTACACAGGCATTCGACGTTGGCTCGCGCGATCAGCGCTCGAGCCGTGAAGCCCGGCGAACGAAGCAGCGCGTTGCAGGTCTCCCACACGCAGCCTGCTGACTCGGCCGACAGCCATTCCGTGATCCCGAAGTACCGTTTCAGTTCCAGCGCCGTCCAATGGAACAGCGGGTTGCCCAGTGTCTGCGGCACGGTCGCCGCCCAGGCGTCGAACTTCTCGCGGTCCGTCGCGTCGCCCGTGATCAGCCGCTCCGGCACGCCCGCGATGCGCATGGCCCGGTGTTTGTAGGGATCGCTGGCGATCCAGACCTGCGTCAGGTTCTCAAACACGCGGTCGTCCGCCAGATCGCGCGGATCGAGATGGCAGTGGTAGTCGATGATCGGCAGCCCTGCGGCGAACTCGTGATACAGCCGCCGGGCTGTCTCCGTCTTCAGCAGAAAATCGTCGTGGATGAATTCGCGCACCTTAATCTTTCACCTAATCTTTCACCTAATCTTTCACCTAATCTTTCGCCTAATCTCCCCCGGCTCCAAGGCAGTAGGAAGAGATTAGGTGAAAGATTAGGTGAAAGATCAGGGTTTCGGGTTCAGGGCCAGTTTCGCGGTCCACTCGTTCAACTGCGCCAAGTTCATCTTGCGGTCGCCGCGATACCAGTCCTGGAATTCGCCGCGGCTGGCGAGCGCTTTGCCGGCGTCGATCATGGCCAACGCTTCCTGCAGCGCCCGCACGTGCCGCGAAACGGCCGCCCGGTTGTCCTCATCGAGCGCGATGCTGGCCTCGGCGACGTGCTCCACCCAGCGAAGCAGGCCGAGCATGATTCTGTGCTGCGCCAGGAAGTTGCTCTCGAACAAAACGCGGCTGGAGCCTTCCAGGCTGGCCGCGATCCGATCCGCATCCGCGCCGGCCTCTTCCACTCGTAAGCGTTGCGCTTTCAATCCCTTCAGCAGTCCCGCCGTCTTGCCGTCTGGCTTGCCGCCTTTCTCCAGTCGCGCGGCCAGCGATTTGGCCAATCGCACGCCCGTGTGGACGCATTCGCCGTCCAGCAGCGCCCGCTTGCCCGTCGCCGGGTCGGCCACGAAACTCGCAAAGTGCTCGCGGTATGCCGACTCGACGGCCTTCGCCTGGTCGCCGAACCGTGCCTCGCACCATTGGGTTAGAAACCGGTCCGGATCGAACGCCGGGAAATCGCGCAGCATCCGCGAGCTGGCGTCGATGCCCAGCACGAACTCGCGGACATTGGACACGTTCAGCATGGCGTAATGCGTCGAGCCGCGTTGGACCGCCAGCTTGAAAATCTCGTGCGTCTTCTGCGGCGAGACGCCCTGCACCAGGTGCGGGCCGCTGCCCCAGAGCTGATGGTGATAGTAGATACCGTACTGCCGGTTCGGCTCGCGCACGACGGTGTGGAAATCGCTCTGCAACTCCCAGCCTGGACTGTTGTCCGAGAAGATCACCGCCACGCCCGGCGGGAATCTCAAATGTCCTGCGGCGTGTAGCGATGCGCCTTCCATCCACAACGTGGTCGTCGCCAGCGGATCCGGCCGCGGATCCACGTTGCGGATGATCTCCCACTGGGCGGCGATCGCGTCCGAGATCAACTTGCCACGGCCTTCGTCGGATTTGGGCACGCCCGGATCGGCCAGCCAGACCGGCCGGTCGGCGATGCCGCGCAGGCCGAGTTGCCAGATGACTTGCGGTGCAAACTTCGCCCACCGCCCCGCGTACTCGCGCCAGATTTCCAGGAACTTGTCCCGCTGCTGCGTGATGGCGAACGGCACCGACTGGCCGCGGTCCCTCCAGAAGTTGTCGAACCCGAACGCGCTCACGCCCAGCGGCTCGACGTGGTGCATGGTGACAAACAGCCCGCGCCGCGTGGCGTCCTCGATCAGCCGCGCCTCGGCCGGGTTGCGGACGTCCACGAACGACGACGGAATCACCACGTTGTACTGCAACCGCAGCATGGCCTCGAAGATGCGCGCCGAAACCGACGGCGAGATCACGCGGTGGTAGTACGGATAATCGAGCCGCCGTTCTCCCCCATCCAGCCGGAACTCCGTCAGCAGGTCCTCGTCGTTGATGAACCAGCCGCGAAAGCGAAACGTGGGCTCGTCCGCCGCCAGCTTGATTTCGTCCCACGCCAGCGTCGCCCGACGCTCCGGCGTGCGCGAGGACCAGTAATACATCGGATCGACGCCCATGTATTGCTCGATGAACGCATACAGCCCGAACATTGTGCCCCGTTCGTCGCTGCCCGCGACGAGCAACCGCGAGCCGACGTTCTGGACCCGATACGCTTCCCATTTGCCTTTCAGCCCGTTGCCCAGTCCGGGCGCGAGCTGCTCCAGCAACGCCGCGGACGCCGGCCGGTCCAGCGAGGCCAGCACGACACTGCGGGTGCCGCAGTCCTCCACGCGCCGCACAATGTCCGGCGTTCGACCGGTGATCTTCCTGATATCGCTGACGAGGTCTTCCGCTGCCAGCCGCACGCTTTCCGGCTCGCCCGCGGGCACGAGCACGCTGGCGGTTTGCGTAGGCGATGCCAGTTCGAACGCGGGCGCCGCGGCGGAGTGGAGCGACAGGAGGGCGAGCGTGCAAACGAATTGTTTCATGGTGTTGCGTCCTGAGGTATGGACGATGACTTTACGCGAAGTTTTGAACTGCGCCAAGAAGTCGAGCCTCTTGGCGTGGCTGTCGCATCCTCCTTTCTGCGGTTCCTCGTCCGATGGCCAGGATCTCGCTCTGCGCGCAAGGCCCCCTACGGTCGCTGTTCCCACCGCAGTCATGTGGTAGAATCGTAAGCTGATGAACGGGAGCGTTCGCGTTCTTCTCCGCCAGGAGCCCTTGGATTTGACGTCACGCAAAGAAGGACATGGCCATGAGACGAAGCTCGTCGTTAACTCGCGCCGTGCTGGTGCCCAGCACCGCGATCGACGGCAGAAGGTTCGCCACGGCCCACGACGGGAACACGGTCCGCGTGAAAAGGAGCCAACCATGTTAATCAGACTTGCGATCGCGTGCATCGTTCTGAACTGGGCGTCGGCGGCCAAGGCCGTCGAACTGTACGTGGCCACGAACGGAAACGACACCTGGTCGGGGCGGTTGGCCGAGCCGAATCCCGCGGGGGCCGACGGACCGTTCGCTACGGTTCAGCGGGCTCAAGAGGAGGCCCGCCGGTTGAAGGCGACGGACGCGGTGACGGTTCTCGTGCGGGGCGGGACGTACTTCCTGCAGCAACCGTTGGTGCTCCAGCCGCAGGATTCGGGCACGCGCGAGCGGCCGGTCTTGTACGCGGCCTATCCGGGTGAGCGGCCGGTCTTCAGCGGCGGGCGGCGGATCGCGGGCTGGCGGAAGGGTGCGGGAGATGTGTGGCAAGCCGAGTTGCCGGAGGTTCGCTCCGGCGAGTGGTACTTCCGCCAACTGTTCGTCGGCGGCCAGCGGCGCCAGCGCGCACGCTCGCCCAACACCGGCTATCACCGCATCGCCGCGCTGCTGCCCGGTCCTCCGATCCCCAATGCCAAGCCGGTCGCCCGCGACAAGTTCGTATTCGCTGCGGGCGACATCCAGCCTTGGCCACAATTGGATGACGTGAACGTGATTCTCATGCACTCCTGGGAGACCTCGATCCACCCGCTGAAATCGGTGGACACCGAGTCGAACACGGTTCATTTCGCTGCGCCGATGCGCGAATGGTGGAGCATCGGCTACTGGGAAGAGAGTCAGCGCTACTATGTCGAAAACGCCTTCGAATTGCTGGATCGACCCGGCGAGTGGTACCTGAACCGCACCACGGGCGTGCTCAGCTACTGGCCGCTGCCCGGCGAGCAGATGGAGCAAGTCGAAGTGATCGCGCCCGTGCTGTCCGAACTGGTGCGGCTGGCGGGCCACGCGGATGAGGGCCGATGCGTGCAACACGTGACACTGCGGGGTCTGGCATTTCAGCACGCCGATTGGGTGCTCGCCCCTCAGGGCAACAGCAGCACGCAGGCGGCGGTCGAAGTGCCTGCCGCCGTGATGGCCGACGGCGCCCTGCACTGTGCCGTGGAAAGCTGCGAAGTGGCGCATGTGGGCCCGTACGGGATCTGGTTTCGCCACGGGTGCAAGGATTGCCGCATCCAGCAGAATTCGCTGTACGACTTAGGCGCCGGCGGAGTGCGCGTGGGTGAAGCGAAGATGGCGGCGACGGACGTGGCCGAATCGAGCCGCATCCTGGTGGACAACAATCACATCTACGACGGGGGCCACGTCTATGCGGCCGGCGTCGGCATCTGGGTGGCGCAGAGCAGCGAGAATCGAATTTCGCACAACGACATTCACGACCTGTTGTACTCCGGCATCAGCATCGGCTGGAACTGGGGTTTGGAACCGAACCGCACGCACCACAACGTGATCGAGTTCAATCACGTTCACGATCTGGTCCACGGCGTATTGAGCGATGCGGGATTGATCTACTGCCTGGGAGTGTCGCCCGGCAGCGTCATCCGCAACAACGTCTTTCACGACATTTGGCCCTACTCGACGCCGCCGTTTGGCTGGGGTATTTATCTGGATGCCCAGTGCGGCAACTACACGGTGGAGAACAACCTGGTCTACAACACGCTCAGCGGCGGCCTGATGTACAATAACGGCGGGCACGAACACGTGATTCAGAACAACATCTTCGCCTTGTCCGCCAATCACGCGCTCTGGCCGTACTATGAGAAACGGCCCAACACATTTCGGCGGAACCTGGTTTATCTCACCCAGGGCGAGTTGTTCATCCCCCACGGGGAACGTTCGTTGAACGAACGTCTGGCAGCCAAGGAATCGCTGGGCGTTTGGGACGAGAACCTCTTCTGGCACACGGGCGGCGGCGACCGACTCCACTTCTATCGGCGCTCGCTGGCCGAGTGGCAGGCGCTTCGTCTGGACGCCAACTCGAAAATCGCGGATCCGAGATTCGTCGATGTCCAGGCCCACGACTTTCGTTTGCAGTCCGATTCCCCGGCCCTGCCGCTCGGCTTCCAGCCGTTTGACATCAGCACCGTCGGACTGTACGGAGACCCGGCTTGGGTCGGCGATGTCCGCCACGGGAACTGCGCGTCGCGTCCTCTCCCGGCACCTCCTCCTCCGCCTCCTCCGCTGACGGTAGACGACGATTTTGAGAAGACGCCCATCGGCGCTCCGCCGGCGCGGGCACGCCTCAGCGGCGAGGGGCGGGGGGCGTCGATCCGTGTCAGCGACGAACGCGCCGCGAGCGGCAAACGCAGCGTGAAGGTTACCGACGCGAAGGACCTTCAGCCTTCCTGGGAACCGCACTTTTACTACGAACCGCATCTGCGCGAAGGGACGGTTCGTCAGAGTTTCGACGTCTGGTTCGACCGCAACGCACAGTTCTTCACCGAGTGGCGTGACGCCGCTGAATACCCGCGCAACGTGGGACCCGGCGTGAGTTTCCACGGCAACGGTCAAGTCGGCGCCGCCGGAAAACGGCTGGCCCAGGTGCCTGCCGGGACGTGGTTACACGTGGAGATCGAAGCGGCCCTGGGCAAGAACGCACCGCGCGTGTTCAAGGTGACGCTCCAAGTGGCCGGAGCCGAGCCGCAGACCTTCGCCGACCTGCCGATCTCCGGGACGGAGTTTCGCGAGTTGCACTGGCTTGGTTTCAGCAGCACCGCCGCGGCGGACACGGCGTTTTATCTGGACAACGTGAGGTTCTCGCCGGTCCGTTAGATGAAAGATTGGGTTTTCCGGTTCCGGCGCAGCCGGTTAAGTTCAGGAGGTCTGTACCTATGTCGCGGCATCGTCCATTTGCGAGCTTCATCGTGAATTTCGTCGTCCTGATTGCCTTTTTGACAAGCCCATCGGCCAGGTCGGGCGAGCCGGTTGCAGCCGTCGGCGACGGGCAACCGGCGCCCGCTGCGGCGTCTGTCGAAGCCGGCCGCGACTGGCCGCTATTCCGCGGCGACCCGCGTTCGACCGGCGTAGCGCAGACCACGCTGCCCGACCAACCCTCGCTGCTGTGGAAGTATCAAGTGCCCAAAGGCAGCTTCGAGGGCACGCCGGCGATCGTCGACGGCGTGGTGTATATTGGCGATTTGGACGGAAGCGTCTTCGCTCTGGAATTGGCCACCGGAAAACCAAAGTGGACCTACAAGACCGACAGCGGCTTCATGGCCTCGCCAGCCGTGCGGAACGGTCTGCTGTACCTCGGCGACATCGACGGCCGGTTTCGTTGCATCGACGCCGCGACGGGAAAACTGGTCTGGGACTTCGCCAGCGAAGCGGAGGTCGATTCGAGCGCCAACTTCTTCCGCGAGAACGTCTTGTTCGGTTCGCAGGATGCCACGCTGTACTGCTTGAACGCCAAGACTGGCCAGCTTGTTTGGAAGCACGCCATCGCCGATCAGATTCGTTGCTCGCCAACGGTTGTGGAAGATCGCTGTTTCGTGGCGGGCTGCGATGGCCGGTTACACATCATCGACTTGAACCAAGGGCAGGAGGTCGGCAGTGTCGAGATCGGCGGTCCCACGGGCGTGACGCCCGCTGCGATCGGCGATCGCGTGTATTTCGGCACCGAAGGCGGGACGTTCCTGTGCATCGACTGGAAGCAGGCGAAGCAGGTCTGGATTTACGAGGAGGAAAATCAAGGCAACGCGTACCGCAGTTCGCCTGCCGCCACGGATCGAATCGTGGTGGTCGGCGGCCGCAACCGGCGAGTCCAGGCTTTCGACCCTGGCACGGGCAAGGAACTGTGGTCGTTCGCCGCCAAGACGCGTGTCGATGCATCGCCGGTGATCGTGGGGCAGCGCGTGTTCGCAGCCGCGGCGGATGGGCGGCTGTATACGCTGGACCTGCAGACCGGCAAGTTGCTTTGGGAGTACGAGGCAGGGGGAGGATTTGCGGGGTCGCCCGCCGTCGCCGCCGGCAGATTGGTCATTGCCAGCGACGAAGGAGTTGTGTATTGTTTCGGGAAGGGATAGAGGCGTGACGATTTCAGTTTCCACTTCACAACCAAAGTCCTGAGCATGACCTCAGTTGCAGAACATCTTTTGACCGTCGAAGAGTACACTCGGATGCCCGACACGGGACGGCCGACCGAGTTGGTGCGGGGGAGGATCGTGGAGATGAACTTGCCTACACCTCGGCATGGCCAAATCTGCGCCGAGGTTTCCCGGCTGTTGGGGAACCACGTTCGAAATGGAATGCTCGGCAGGTTGACGACCAACGATTCGGGCATCATCACCGAGCGGAATCCCGACACTTTGCGCGGCGCGGACGTAGCCTTTTACAGCAAGGCCCGAGTTGGGAAAGGTCAATTGCCAGACGGCTATCTGGAGACGGTCCCGGATCTCGTTTTCGAAGTTTTCTCCGAGTCCGATCGCTGGTCGGCGCTGTTGGCCAAGGTCGCGGAGTACCTCGACGCAGGCGTGACGGCCGTATGCATTCCCGATCCCTCGGACGAAACGGCTTATTTGTACCACGGCGATCAGCCGGTGCGGATTCTGACCTCCTCGCAGGACTTCACTCTCCCCGAGATGCTTGGCGGTTTTCGCGTGCAAGTCGCCGAGTTTTTCCGTTAAGACCGCTGGAAACATGACGACCACAACCGTAGCCAACGGGCCGCAGCATTACCGGGCGCGCCGCACATGAGCACCTCCTTGATCTTCCGGATGGGCCGGTACGAGGCCGAGTTTCCGACTGACCGCCAGTACGCCTGGAACCACATGTGGGCTCAGCGGCGCGGCGGCGCGATCCGTTTCGGGTTCACCGCGTACGCGGTGCGTCTGTTGCAGGACGTGTACTTCCTGGATTGGACGGTCGCTCCGGGATCGGCGTTGCAGTTGCGTCAGGAGATCGGTTCGATCGAGAGCAAGAAGGCGGAAAGTGCGTTGTTCGCGCCCATCGCGGGCGTCCTGGCGATGGTCAACGAGCAGCTGTTGCTGGATCCCTCGGCGATCAACGCCGACAAGTACGGCGAGGGGTGGCTGCTGGAGATCCGCGGCGCCGGCGACGGCTTGTTCACCCCGGAACAATACCTGGAGCATCTGGCCGAGGTGTGGCCTGTGGCTCAGCGAACCATCAAGGGGCAACTCAACGAATGACGACGCGGCGTCTTTCCGTGGTCTTGTCTTGCGGCCAGACTCTTCA
>CAYPGE010000350.1:0-10137 GCA_964409865.1 uncultured Pirellulaceae bacterium | reverse complement strand
GCCACGGGCAAGGTCATGCACGACATCACGGTCTTCGAGATCGCCGAGCCCATGTTCTGCTATCCGTACAACAGCTACGCCAGTCCGACTCCGGTTGTCGAGGAGGGCCGCTTGTGGGTCCATTTCGGCAGCGCCGGAACGGCCTGCCTGGATACGGCCACAGGTCAAGTCGTGTGGGCGCGCCAGGATTTGCGTTGCGATCATTGGCGCGGGCCCGGTTCCTCGCCGATCGTGTTTCGCGACCTGTTGATCGTGAATTTCGACGGTTACGATCTGCAGTACGTCGTCGCGCTGGACAAGCGCACCGGCAAGACGGTGTGGAAGGCCGACCGCAGCATCGACTACGGCACCGACAACGGCGACATGAAGAAAGCCTACTGCACGCCGGCGGTGTTCGAGCACCAGGGACGCCTGCAACTGGTCAGTCCGGCCGCCGTCGGCACCGTGGCCTACGACCCGCTGACGGGCCAGGAACTGTGGAAGGTCTACCACGGCGGTTTCAACCCGGCGGCGAGGCCGCTGTACAGTCACGGCCTGGTGATCATCAACACCGAGGGCGGGCTCCGGTTGCTGGCCGTCCGTCCGGACGGAACGGGCGACGTGACCAAGACGCACATTGCCTGGAGCTACGGCCGGGCCACGCCCACGCGTCCCTCCCAGTTGATCGTGGGGGACCACCTGTACATGGTCAACGATCAAGGCATCGTCACCTGCCTGGACGTCAGGACCGGCCAACCGGCCTGGACCCACCGCATGGGCGGCCGTCACAGCGCGTCACCCATCCACGCCGGCGGCCGCATCTGGTTCTTCGACGAAGAAAACCGCTCGCGCGTGATCGAGGCCAACCCGCGCGAGTTCCGGCTGCTGGCCGAAAACCCGCTGGACGTCGGCTGCATGGCCTCGCCAGCGGTCATCGGCGACGCTCTGATCCTCCGCACCAAAACGCACCTGTACCGGATCCAGCGGTGATCGGGCAAGGCATCGCTCCGGCGGCTTGGGTTCAGGAAACACAACAGGGCATCGGAACACAAGGCGGCTGTCGTTGCGTCGCGATCGAGCCAAAGCGGCGACAAGGCGCCGCACTCCAAAATGCGCGCAGCAAGGCTGGGGTTCTTGACCTGCGTGCTACAGGCTCTGCTCCAGCCGGTCTTGCAACACGTTCATCGCTCGGTACACCGTCTGGCGGGCGACGTGGAGTTGGGCGGCGATTTCCGCCACGGAATAGCCGCCGAGCCGCAGTTCGAGGACGCGGCAGTGTAGTGTGGGCAGTCCCTGGAGCAGGGTCTCGATCTGGTCCATCAAGATGACCGCTTCTTCAGGACCAGGTTCCCGGTCTGCGGCGGCCGCCAGCCAGTCCTCGTCACCTCCCGCCTGCTCGACTCGCACGTCACGTTTGGCCGCCGTGTGCAGCCGGCACCCTGTCCCTCGGCCGGGTCCGCCGCGACAAAATCCCGGCTTCTTTGAAGAGCCGGGCTTCTTTTCCGTTTTTTCCCTTACTGCGCCCGCACGTGGTAGCACAGCAGGACGTCCTGGTCGCGGATGTACAAGCGTCCGCCGGCCACGACGGGGTGCGGCCAGCTGTTCTTGCCGCTGCGGTCGGGTTGGTCGAAGCGGCTTTTTTCTTGATAGCCATCCGGCGTGGCCTCCAGGATCACCAGGGTGCCTTTGCCGTCTTCGGCGCGGCAGTACAGCAGGCCGTCGGCGTAGACCAGCGAGCCCTTGCCCAGCTTGTCCTTTTCTCGCCAAACCATCTCGCCAGTGGCAAAATCCTGGCACGTCCAGCCTTTGCCGTCCGAGTACCCGTACACGTATTTGCCGATCAGCACGGCGCCACCGTGATGGTTGACCATCACCTTGTTGTCATAGGCTTTTTCGGCGGAGAATTTCCCGTCGGCTGCGGTGATCTTGAACATTTGACTGCCCGCGCCGTAGCCGGACGTGACATACACCCAGCCGTCCTGGTAGATCGGCGTAGGGATCACGGCGACCGAACCTTTGCGGGGCGCTCGCCACAGCATGCGGCCGTCCGCTGCAGCAATACCGGCAACGCTGGCGTCCGTCAGTTGGATGTATTGCCGGACGCCGCCGATCTCGGCCACAATCGGGGACGAATAGTGGATCGCGTCCGTGAATTCCTTGCTCTGCCAGACCAGTTCGCCGGTCCTCTTGTTCAGGGCCACCAGGTTGCCACGCGAACCGCCGGGGGCCAGGATCACCTGATCGCCGTCCACCAGCGGCATGCCCGTATAGCCCCACTCCGGCAACTGGCCGCCGAAATCCTGGATGTAGTCCTTCCGCCAGACTTCCTTGCCGGTGGCCGTTTCCAGGCAGACCACCTCGCCGTATTGGCCCACCGCGTACAGCAGGTCGCCGTCCACCGTGGGAACGACGCGGGGCCCGGCGAAACCGCCCCAGCCGGGCGCGCCCGCCTTGCCGACCTGCGTCGTCCACAGCGGTTTGCCGTCGGCACGGTTGAGTGCGATGACGAAATTGGCGTTCTCTTTTTCGCCCATGGTGAACAGCCGGTCGCCAGCCAACGTGACACCGGAATAACCCGATCCCAAGCCGGTGGCTTTCCAGACCAGCGGCGGACCGCCTTCCGGCCATGCTTTCATCAGGCCGGTCTCGGCGGATCGCCCGTCGCGGTTGGGGCCTCGCCATTGGGGCCAGTCGCCGTCATCACCAGCAGCAGAGTACGGCAGCGAGCAAAAAGCCGTGAGGACCGTCACGAGCAGGAGCGTGTGTTTCATTGCAGGACACCTTTTTCGGTTAAGCGAACCATAGAAAACGGCAACAAGCCGTGCTGGGGACTCGGCATGGCAGCTAAGCTTTTGAACCGGGTTCCCTTCGCGGCGTCAGCCAGCAGAGTACCAAGAATGCGGACGTTTTGCCAGCAGGAGGATGCATGGCCAGTACAGAACCCGCACCACACGCGGGACTCAAACCCCACTCGCTTTCCGGCTGGCATTCCGTCAACGCGCCGCCTGCTCAAACAGCCGCTGGCAGCGCTGGCGGTTTTCCTGGGTGAAGCGGTCGCACTCTCGAAGCAGGGCCTCGGCGCCGGAGTAGTCCAGCAGGTACGCCAGCTTGCCCAGTTCCTTTTCATCGCTGGGCAAGTCGTGGCGAGCCACGGTATTCATCAGCCGCAGACGGGCCTCGATGCTCCGCAGGAATCGGTACGAGCGGCTGAGGTAGTCGCAATCGTCCTGCGACAGGACCCCCGCCTGATCCAGGGCCTCGATGGCATCCAGCGTGCCGGGTTGCAGCACCCCGGGTGAGTCCGCCGCGTGTTTCATTTGCAGGGCTTGCACGGCGAATTCGACGTCCACCGTGCCGCCGGGGCCGCGTTTCAGGTTCCGCGGCGTCGCGGTTTCCTCAAGCCTGGTCCGCATCCGCCGGATTTCTTCGGCGTAACTCCTCTGCCAGCCCTGCCCGATGATAGCCCGGCGGACGGCTTGCACGGTGGCCCGGCAGGCGGCGGACGAGCCGAAAATCGTGCGCGCCTTGCACAACGCCTGCCGCTCCCAAATCTGCCCCTGGCCCTCGGCAAAGTAGCGGCTGAATTCGTCCAGCGACACCGCCAGCGCGCCGCTGCGGCCGGTGGGCCGCAGCCGGGGGTCGACCTCGTACAGCCGGCCGTGAGGGCCAATCTGGCTCAGCACCTTGATGATCCGCTGGCCCAGTTGCGTGAAGAAGTGCTGGTTCGTCGTGCTCTGGTCGCTGCGACCGCGAAGCGGGTGCTGGGTAACGCCGTCGGCTTCATACAGGAACACCACGTCCAGATCGCTGTGGTAATTCGGTTCGCGGCCGCCCAGCTTGCCCATCGCCAGGATCACCATTTCACACGAGCGTTCCTGTGCGTCCTCGCTGTGGATGGTGGGCGTTCCGTACCTGGCCGCCAGCCGCTCGTACTCGCGGGCCGCAATGTTGCGCACGCAGACTTCCGCGATGTCCGACAGCACGCGGTGCGTGTTGCGGATGTCCTCCTTGCCCAGGATGTCCCGCACGCCGACCCGCAGGTGCAGCGAGTTCTTGAAACCGTGCAAGATCGGCTCGATGTCCTCGGCGCCGCGCAGCAGGTCCTCGAGCATCGTGTCGAGCCAGTTCGCCGTCGGCAGTTTGTCCAGCACCAGCGAGTCCATCAGTTCGTCGATCATGCCCGGGTTGCTGGTCAGAATGCTCGACAGGTAAGGCGCCGCGGCGCACAGCCGCACGTACAGTTGCAGGGACGGCGGGTTGTCGCTGAACAACTCCCACAGCACCCCCTTGCCGCCCAGCGAATCGCTGACCTTGGTCAAATCGACCAGCGTCGAATCGGGATCGGGCGTGGCGGCGATGGCCTGCAACAGGGGCCGGGCGATCGCCGCCAGGAAGTGCCGGCAGCGATGCGACGACAGAAAAGAAATTCTCTCCGTGGTCAGGGCCATCAGGTTGTGGTAGGCGTCCGGCACATGCCGAAAGCGGTAACGGTCGAGGACTGCCCGAATCTGCGTCTCCGCCGGTTCCGGATCCAGCACCAAGTCCGTCTCCGCCACGGCCTCGTCGGCGGCGAAAGGCTCGTTCAGCAAGTGGTCCAGAATGGCCCGGTTCCGCTCGGTGCGCTGCCGGTAATCCACTTTGAAGGCTTCCAGCGCCGAGCGATGCGGTCCTTCCGCATAGCCCATGCGGATGGCCAGCTTGCGCAGTTCGTCGTCGTCCTCGGGCAGGGTGTGCGTCTGCAAGTCGAACATGCACTGCAGCCGATGTTCGAGTTTGCGGAGCAGGATGTAATTCTCCGCCAGGGCCGAGCGTTCCTGCAGCGTCAGGCAGCCGGCCTTTTCCAGCCGGTCGATCGCCTCCAGCGTATTGCCGGTGCGGATTTCCGGCAGGCTGCCGCCGTTCAGCAGTTGCAGGAACTGGATCACGAACTCGATATCGCGGATCCCGCCGTGGCCGGTTTTGACATTCCGTTCGTCGCCGCCTTCATGGTGCGTGCGCTGCTCGATCTTGCGTTTCAAAGCCTTGATGCCCGTGATATCGGCCCAGCTGAGATAGCGGCGGTAGACCCACGGTTCCATCTGTTCCAGGAACTCGCGGCCCAGGTCCAGGTCGCCGGCGATCGGCCGGACTTTGACCATCGCCTGCCGCTCCCAGGTGCGGCCGGAGATGTCGTAGTACCGCAGCGCCGCGTTGAGGCCCGTCACGGGGGGACCTTGGCGGCCGTCCGGCCGCAGCCGCAGATCGACGCGGTACGCGACGCCCAAAGCGGTGCTTTCCGTCAGGTACTTGACGACCTGCTGGACCAACCGTTCGTAGAACTCCGTGCTGCTGACGCTCCGGGGACCATCCGTCTTGCCCGCGTCGTCGCACAAAAACACCAGGTCGATGTCGCTGGAGTAGTTCAACTCCTGTCCGCCCAGCTTGCCCAAGGCCAGGGCCACGAAGCGGGCTCGCTGCCCGTCCGGCCTTCGTGGCACGCCGCGCTGCTGTTCGGCTTTCCGCCGCGCCGCCCGGACCGCCGCTTCGCAAATCGCCTCGGCCAGCGTCGAGATCTGCTCGGTCACCGTCTCCAGCCGCTGCCGGCGCACGATGTCGCCGTACGCGATCCGCAGCGTCTCGCGCTGCTTGTGCCGGCGGAGGACCGTCATCACGTCTTGATCGTCCGTTGCGGCGGCGACGTCGCTGCAGATTTCGCGGACCAGCACCTCGCGAGCCACCGGCTGGCCTTCCGTCAACCGCAGCAAATCGAAGCACTCCGCATCCCGGATCAGCAAGTCGCTCAGATGCTGACTGCTGCAAAAAATCTGCAACAACGTCGGCAGCGCCTCGGGGTCACGCTCGAAGAACGCCGCCAAGGCCAAGCGGCTCCGCGCGGCGGCGAAAAACCGGTCCAAATTATTCAAGGCCATGTCGGGATCGCTCAGCCCCGGCATGTGCTCCGACAACTGATCGGCCAGCGTGCCCATCAAATCCAGCGTGACACCCGAGCGGGTGATCGACAGCCAGTTGGCTTGACCCCGCGGCACGTTCTTGATGCCCAGTCGCCGCAACCAGGCGGTGCGTTCCGAGGAATCGTAAAGATAGAGGTCGACGGTCTGCAGGTCCATGAGTTTGAGTTTAGGCAAACCCGGTAGGGGTTCACAATAGGCCGCCCAGCGCGAATTTGGTTCGGGTTCCGAGGATCGGGTTGGCGTGTCACAAGACGCACGGGTTGACAAATCCAGCCCAGGGCTCCATACTATGGCCGTCTGGGATTTTCACATCGCCCCGGCCAGCCCTTGGCTCGTCGTGGGCCATCGATTTGAGACCTCCCAGTTTGATTTCTTTCTTTGTTTGCTGTGGAGGTATAGCTCAGCATGAATATCTACGTGGGAAATCTCTCTTTTGAGGCGACCGAGCAGAATATCCGCGAGGAATTCAGCAAATTCGGTGAAGTGTCGGGCGTGAACATGGTGACCGACCGCGAAACCGGCCGGTCGCGGGGCTTCTGCTTTGTCGAAATGCCGAATGACGCGGAAGCCAAGGAAGCCATCAGTGGGCTGAACCTGCAACGCATTGCGGGCCGCGCCGTGACGGTGAACGAAGCCCGCCCCAAGCCCGACCGCTCGGATCGCCGCGGACCTCGCGGCCCCCGCCGCTACTAGTAGCGCGGCCGCGATCAAGGGCCCAGCAGGTGCCGCTTGAGGAAATCCGCCCGGCGGCGAGACCCGTACGGGGTCTCAGCGGCGCCGTGCCCGCTGCCCGTAACGATCACCAGATCGAAATCCTTGTCGGCCCGCTCCAGCGCATGGACGACTTGCATGGTCGAGGCGGGATCGACGTTCTCGTCCAACTCGCCCACGATCAGCATCAGCCGGCCTTGCAGCCGATGCGCGTGCACGACGTTGGAGTTTTCCTCGTACTCCTTGCCGACCGGCCAGCCCATCCACTGTTCGTTCCACCAGATCTTGTCCATGCGGTTGTCGTGACAGCCGCAATCGGCGACCGCCACGCGGTAGAAATCGCCGTGCCACAACAGGGCCGCCAGCGCGTTCTGGCCGCCCGCCGAGCCGCCGTAGATGCCCACGCGCGACAGATCCATCTCCGGATGCTTCGCGGCCGCCGCTTGGATCCACGCCATGCGGTCCGGGAAGCCGGCATCGCGCAGGTTCCGCCAACACACATCGTGAAACTTCTTGGAACGCCCCGACGTGCCCATGCCGTCGCACTGGACGACGATCAGGCCCAAGTCGGCGATCCGTTGCTGGTGAGCGTAGCGAGCCCGGAACGACTTGGGCGTGAAGAACCCTTGCGGGCCGGCGTAGATGTTTTCCACGACCGGATATTTCTTCGCCGGGTCAAAGTCGCACGGCCGGAGGATCACGCCGAAAACGTCTGTGACGCCGTCCCGGCCCTTGGCGGCAAATCGCTCCGGCCAGCGGCCGCCGCGGGTTGCCAGCAGTTCACTCGCATCGGCCTCCTCCAGCCGGCAAACCAGTTGCCCGTCTGCGCTGCGGCGCAGTTCGGTGACGGGCGGCAAATCGACTCGCGACCACGTGTCCAGAAGATACGGCTCGCCGGGCGACCATCGCACGCGGTGGTTGCCGTCGCCGGCCGTGAGCACCGTCATGCCGCTGCCGTCGAAGTTGACGCGGCAGAAGTGCGCGAAGTAGGGATCCTGCTCCGCATAGACGCCTCCGGCTTGGAACCAGATCTGGCGCCGATCCTCGTCCACGTGCGTCACGTCCTGCACGACCCAAGGGCCCTCCGTGATCTGATTCTTGACCTGGCCGGATTTCGCGTCATATAGCCACAGGTGGTTCCAGCCGTCCCGCTCCGACATCCAAATCAACTCGTCGTCGCCCAGCCAGCGGCAGAAGAACTTGTCCGAATAGCAGATGAACGTGTCGCTCCGCTCGTCGACGACCGCCCGCGCCGCGCCGGTCGCAGCATCGACCGCGACGACGCGCAGCACCTGATGCCCGCGCTGGTTGTAGACGAACGTGAATCGCGAACTGTCCGCCGACCAGCGGATGTCCTGGATGCTCCACGGATTGGGAAACAACTCGTCGCCGACCGCGATCTGCCGCCGATGAGACACGTCGAACAGTTGCGGCCGGGGATGCGCGATGCGGTCGCCCGGCTTGAGGTAGTCGTACGAGCGCAGTTTCGGCTGCAGCTGGTCTTTGGGCGACGACTCGACGACGTAGACCTTGTGCTCCTGAGCCAGCTCGGTGCGCAGGGCGACCAGCTTCTGCGAGTCGGGCGACCACCACAAATCGCCGGTCTCGTAGCGGTCGTCGGAGCGGCCGTCTTGGCTCAGCGCGAACTCCTCGCCGGTCTCTCTGGCTCGCAGGTGCAGGTTGTTGTCCTGAAGGAACACGGTCCATTTTCCGTCGGGCGATTGGCCGCCGCGCCGGTTCTGGCGGCGTCGCGGCGGCGCGTCGGGAGGCGGAGCTTCCCGTTTGGCCGTTTTCACGTCGCCGCCTTCGACCACGGCCCTGGATTCCTCCTCCTCCGCCTCGAACACCCCCAGCGGCTTGCCCGCCCGATCCGTCACCAGCCAGACGTGGCCGGCGTACGTGTGTTGATCGTGCTGAGCGCCGGGTGCGACCGCGGCGTAGCGGCGTTGCTGGCCGTCCATGTCGATCCAGTAGACAACGATCTCGCCCGGCGTCCGGTTCTCGAACGTGACGCGAGTCTCGGCGCCCGTGCGCCGTGTCGGGCGTGGCTGGCGACTGGCGGGTAGCGATTCCACCGCTGCTGCGGAGTCGGGACAAGGATGCAGTTCGTGGGTGTTCAGGTCCAGACGCCAGGCCTGGTCGCGGCCCGACAACACCACCGCCTGAGCGCTGTCTTCAAACTCCAACCGCTCGACCGGCAGCTTGTCCGCCGTCACCTCGCGGCTCAGCAACTTGCTCAGTTCCGCAGCCGTGCGGGCGTGATCGAACGCCCGCTGCCGCTTCCCCTTCTCGGCATCCACCAACACGAATTCGCGAGCGCCGTCCTGCAAGTCGTTGCGGTACCAAAACCGGGTCTGGTTGGCAAACCAATGCGGAGTGACACTGTCGCGATAGACCCGAGGCTCGCTCGCAGTAGCACCGCTCCAGAAAAGGAACAAGAGGGATAAGGACCAGAGCAATACACATTTTGCTGCGCCGCAACTCTCGACCCAGCCTCTGGTTACGAGGCAGCCTCTGGTTACGAGGCTCTGCCTCGTAACCCACTGCTCACGAGGCTCTGCCTCGCATCCGGCCGGCAGAGCCGGCAAGACAGTGCGTTCCCAGGCAGAGCCTGGGAACGAGCCGTACGAGCTGCGCGAGGCGCAGAAAGAGGCGCGCAGCAATGGGGCTAGGAGCCTGCGGTGGAACTCGGAAAACGAAGTCATGGCCCGGTCTGATTTCGTGGTTTGGTCTCACCGGTAATGCTGTTCCGTCAGCTTCAGCACGCTGTCGACTTGATCCTGCGTGATCACCGCCGCGCCGGCGTCCATGCTGGCGGGCATGATGCCGTAACGCTTGTACAACGTCAGCTGCATCACGGGGTAGAAGCCTTGGATGTACGGCTGCTGGTCGATAGTGAAACGGATGATCCTCGCTTTGACCAAGCGCAGGATCTCCGGTGTCAGGTCGAAGCCGGCCGCCACGACGCCGCGCTCGCGAAAGTGTTTTTCGATGGCCAGCCCCGCGCCTTCCGTATCCGCCTGGCCCGTGCAGACCACGAACCTGATGTGAGGGTTCTTCTTCAGCTCGCGAGTAATGACCTCCGCCGACTCGGCCGCCGTGTTGCCCGTGACGACGGCCGTCCAGGTGATGCCCTTCTTGCCCAGTTCGTCCTGCTCGCCGCGCAGTCGATCGTCCAGCGCCGAGACCCCCGATGCGTGCTGCGTCATCAGGATGTGGGTGCCCGCCGGGATGTACTCGGCGCACCGCCGCCCGACGGTCCGGCCGGCATCGTAATAGCGCTGACAAACCGCGCTGAGCCGCGCATTGGGCGTGGAGTAATCGTCGACGTTGAAGGCCACCAGCGGCACTCCCCGCTCGCGGGCCTCCTCCGCGACGCCGTCAAACGCCTCTGGGTCGATGATGTTCAGCGCGATCCCGTCGTAGCCGTCCCGCAGCGCCTGACGCACCATTTCCGCCTGCGCTTTGACATCCACGCCCGGCGTGCCGGTGAACA
>CAYPGE010000349.1:0-10146 GCA_964409865.1 uncultured Pirellulaceae bacterium | reverse complement strand
TTGGTTGCCCGTTCGCCGTGGTCGAGGAACTGCGGCGTCTGGGCCACGATGTGATCACCATTCAAGAGACGGGCAAAGCGGACCAGAGAACTTCGGACGAGAAAAAACATGCAACTTGTCACACGACCAGCGATCATCGGCGTTGTCCTTGCCTGTCTGGCCGCGAACGCGGCGGCAGCAGACACGAATGCGGAAGTATTCTTCCGTCCCGCACGCGATCTGGCCGGCACGTCCGACCCCGACAAGCTTTTTCCTCAAGGGCGGACTTTTCCCGTGGGGTTCTACGGCCTGAACCTGGGACGGGACAGGCCGGAAGGGTTGACGCTGATCGGGCCGTACGGACGCGAGCAGAACGTCGATGCGGCCAAGAAGTACGGGCTGAAATGCACCTACACCATCTCGCTGCCGATGGAGTTCCATTCCAGTGAGCCGCTGGTGCTGAGCCGCGACGAGATCCGCCAACGCATCCGGGAGCAAGTCGAAGCGGTCGCGGGCTGTGCGGAAATCGCCTGGTGGTACTTGGCACCTGAGGAATTGCGGTACTGGCGAAAGAACGAGATCGCGTACCTGGAGGTGGCGGCGGACGCGATTCGTCAGGCAGATCCGCAGAAACGGCCCGTGTGGATGTACGATCCGGGCCACCGCGACGCCGCAGGACTGGCCCACACGGTCAAGCATCTCGATATTTGCGGCAAGGGGATGTACACGAACTATTCGGGGCAGCGGGAAAACCGAGTCTGGGTGCGTTGGACCATCGAGCAAGAGATCAAGGCGATCGAACAAGCCAACCGATCGGCAATTCCCATCGCCGTACCGGAGATGTTCCAGCAGCCTCCGGAAGAACGGTTGCCGATGATCCGCCGCTGGGTGCGGCACGATGTGTATCTGAGCCTGATGACGGGGGCGAAGGGCATCATGGTTTTCTCAGGCTGGCGGCGTCCGAAGTTTGCCGCCTTCGATCGGTACTACGAGGCTTACGCCGAGTGCATCCAGGAACTCAACGGCCCGCTGCAACTCGGTCAGATCTTCCTGTTTGGCGAACGTCGCAACGACATCCGGGTGCGCGTCGTTCGCGGCCCTTCGCACGTCACCACCGCCCACAAGGAACCTGTGGAGTTCCCTTCCGTCGCGGTACTGGACGTGGCGCTCGGCAAACATCGCTACCTGTTTCTGGCCAACTCGTCGAACGAGTCGGTGCGAATCGAAGTTCAGGGGCTGCCGACCGCCGCGATTGCGGCGCGGAACCTGTTCGGAGCCGGTGACCCGCAGATCGTCCAAACCGGCCAGTGGGAACCGGATCTGGAACCGTTGGAGGTCAAGGCGTTCCGTCTGGAACCTGCCGAACAAGGGTGAGGGTCTGCGGAGAAGAAGCCCGGTCTTTCGAAAAAGCCGGGCTTCTGACACAGGGGGCTTGAAAATGCGAGTCCTCGGCAAATAGTGTCACAGGGGGCCATTGGCGATTGTTGGGCCGGTGGCTTCGATCCCGGTTGTGAACGCAAGAAAGCGAGCGAGGAGCGCCCATGCAAGTTCAAGCTGCTGAACAACTTGTCTCTAAGAAGTGCAAACCCTGTGAGGGCGGCGTCGATGCGTGTTCGTGGGAGGAAGCCCAAACACAACTGTCCCGCCTCTCCGGCTGGCACCTGACTCACGACGGTCAGCGGATTCGCAAGGACTGGACGGTCAAGAACTTCATGGCAGGCATGGATTTCTTCAACCGCGTCGCCCAACTGGCGGAACAGGACGGGCATCACCCCGACATTCACTTGGAGGGATATCGCCGGGTATGGATCGAGCTGTGGACGCACGCCATCGGCGGACTGAGCGAGAATGACTTCATCCTGGCGGCCAAGATCGACCAGGTGCCGATTGCGTTGAAGAGTGAGTAGAAATCATTCCGGCTCGAAGTCCTCGCGTTTGGCGACTTTGACCTTCACGGCCAGCGTTTTGCCGGCGCGGTACAGGACCAGGTTGATCGACTCGCCGACTCCGGAAAGGCTCACCAAGTTCACCAAGTGGGCATCGTCCTCGACGGTCACCTCGTTCACTTTCAGAATGACGTCCCCTTCGCGCAAGTCGGACGCCGCGGCGGGCGAGTTGGGCGTCACGTTCGAGACCAGAGCGCCGGCCCGGCGCGGCAGGCCGAGGGCGGAGGCTCGAGCGGCGTCGAACCGAGAATCGAGTTGCACGCCCAGGTAGGCTCGCGCGACGTTGCCGCGTTCGATCAACTGGGTGGCGATCTTCATCACCATGTTGATGGGAATGGAAAATCCGATTCCTTCACTGCCGCCCGAGCTGCTGGCGATGGCGGTGTTGATGCCGATCACTTCGCCGCGCAGATTCAGCAGCGGTCCACCGCTGTTGCCGGGATTGATCGCGGCGTCGGTCTGCAGGAAGTTCTGGTACTTGACGCTGCCGTCGCCCAACTTCAAGTCGCGCCGGCCTTTGGCGCTGATGATGCCATACGTCACCGAATGGCTCAGGCCGAACGGGCTGCCAACGGCCAGCACAAAATCGCCGATTTCCAGCTTGTCGCTGTCGCCCAAGCGGGCTGGCACCAAATCGGGCGCGGTGACTTCCATAATGGCGACGTCGGTGCCGCGGTCGGTCCAGACTTGTTTCGGGTGGAGAACGCGGCCGTCGGCCAGCTTGATTTTGATCTGAGCCAGCAGCGAGTCGTTAATGACGTGGCGATTGGTGAGGATATAGAAGCCGCCCGTGTGCTCGATGACGACGCCCGAACCCGCCTCCTCTACCGAGCGTCGCGAGAAGCGGATGTCCTCGCGACTGCTTCTCTCCGCCTCGATGTGGACCACCGTCGGAGTGACCAGGCGGACGACTCGCTTCAATAACGAACCCTGACGTTCCAGGGCGGCGACGTCCCGATCGACTTCCTGGTACAGCTGTTGTCTCGCTTCGGCGGAGACGGGCAAGGCCTCCAACGATTCGGCGGGAGGCGTTTGCTCGCCGGCTTGCGAGGTGAGATAACTCGCCAGCAGCAGCAACACGGCGCGGCAGAGACGGGGACCGAGCGGCCGTCGAACCTTCATACCGTCGCATCTCCCTGATGTCCGTAGGATGCGGGCACGGTGCGCGCATCTTCGTAGGTTGGGACTCTGTCCCGACCGGGTCGGGTCGGAGACCCAACCTACTTTGGTTGCGGCCAATGGCCGCATTAAGTGACGTCCAGTTCGAAATCGCGGAATGCCACGTCGTGTTCCAAGCCGCCCGAGTCGATGACTCGCCCCCAGTCAGGCTCGCCGCGGCGGGAATGGTCCTTCTCGGATTCCCGCTGGCAACCGATGCAGAGCGTGGCGTAGGGCAGGGCTTGCAGCCGCGCCAGAGGAATCGCCTCGCTGCAACTCTCGCAAGTCCCGTAACTGCCGTCGCGGATTCGCTCCAACGCGCCCTCGATGTTCGCCAGCTCCCGGCTCTCCACCTCGGCCAACTGGGAACTGATCTCATCTTGAGCGGCGTCGAGGGCAAAGTCGGCCACGTCGCCGCGACTTTGGCCCCGCAACTCCTTTAGCAGGCTCAAATCGCCTGCCAGCGCGCTGCGCAGCGCGTCGCGGCGTCTGATCAGCACCTTCCGCAGGTGTGCGATTGCTTCACTTCGAGTGATTTTCATTGCCATGTTCCCCCACCTTCGCTATTTGCCGCCCTGGAAAGAGCCGACCGTCCACCGGCGCAGGGTCGCACGCCAGCGGGGATTTCCCGTTGGCTGCGTTCGCGCTGGGATCCACTTGGCGGCCTGGTACTGCTCGCCCCAAGAGAACATTCGTACCATCCGCTTCATTCCGTCGATTTCGGATAATCGACAAATCGCCAATAGATATGAAGCTTTTCTCGCCAGAGTGCCCCATTTTGTTTCTCGCCCGGATGCCAGCATGTGAGTTTTGACCGGGGACCGGCCGTGAGCTAAATGAACTTGGGCTTTTGCCGGTTTTTCGGCGTCAGCATCGGCCGTCTTCCCCAGACGCCCGCGAAACCGGCCCATTTATCTGGGGCAACTCGATATGCCAGCGGAAGCATCCACAGAACACGACCGTCGAGCGACCGTGCTGCACCAACCGGAGGGCGAGTTGGTCCTGTGCTTGCGCGGCGGCGGCTACGATGACAAAGTGCTGCACCTACGCTCCAGCAAGTGTACCTTCGGCAGCCGTGCAGACTGCACCGTGCAGGTCTCGGAAAGCGCGCCGCTGCAGTGCGTAATCCTCCGCGGACCCGGAGGGACCGTGGTTCGAGATTGGTCCGGCGCGTCGCGGTTGAACGGCCAGCCGTTTTCGGACGCGGCCTTGAGTACCGGTGATTGCCTGCAAGTCGGCTCCGTGGAAGCCAAAGTCCTGGCGGACTTTTCCGCCGAGGCGGCGGCTAGAGCGTCTGCCGCCGCCTGGTGCCAGCCACCGCTTCCGGACCAACAGATTGCCCGCGAAAACGCGGCGACCTTGGTCCCTGGCTCTGACGCGTGCCCAGCGGACATCCACGACCGGTTCGATCGTCTTGAGACACGGCTGAGCCGCTTGGAGCGGATGATCGGCGAATTGCTGCAGCTGCAGCATCAGACCAAGACGCATTCCGCGGTAACCGACATGACTTCGGGAAATACCTTTTCCCCGCACCTGGACTCGGAAATGGACGCGGCTCCTGCCGCAGCATCCGCGCCACAACCGCCGCGGTGGACCGAACCGAAGTACGACGAGGAATTGGACCACTCTGTGCGCGAATACATCGAGCAGCTGTTGGGGCGAGTGAGTGAGCCCAACGCAGAACCGGTTCCGGCTGCTGAGGACGATTGGGCTGCAGCGCAGAGAGTCGGCCAACCGGACCAGCAAGCCGTCACGGAATCCTTATGGGTGCGGTCGGATGAAAACCTCCCGGAAGCCGCCGCAGCGGACGTCGCCGAGGAGCCGTGGCCCACCCCGCAGGAGCCGCCCCTGTTGGCTCCGCTCAGTCTGCGGCCCGAAAGCGAATCGCACTTGAACGCCATGCGCGAAGTGGCCAACCTGTCGGCTATCGCGGCGATTCGGGGCTTTGAGCAGCAGGAAGTCGCCCGCAAGTCCTTCGACCGGCTGCCGCTGCTACTGACCGGCTTGGCCTGCGGCCTGATGCTTCTGTACTCCGCCTTCTCATCCGGCAAGTCCGGCATGTTCCTTGGAGCGGTAGCGGCCTTTGTCGCTGCCGCGCTGACCGCCTGGCAACTGCTGGCCCTCGCCCGCCGCTGGCGGTTAGCTTCTCAGCCCGTGCCAAGCGAGCGCCCAGCCGGCGAGCAAGCCTAACGCGGACTGCGGCCACAGCCAAAGTAGCATGGCGCTCCGAGCCGTGCTGAATACTCGGCACGGCTCGGAGAGCCATGCTACGAAGATGCGCTGCAAAATGCCCCGGCCACTGGGACAAACGCCGCGCCGTCTGCAAGCCCTATTTGCACGCGACGAGCCGGAGTAGAATCATCGGGAAAGCAGGTTCGCATCCCGGAAAGCAGCTCCCATGCAGATATCGCTTGTCCCACGCACGGCAGGGCTTTTGGCCATCGCGCTTGCTCTCACGGCTCTTCCCGCGTGCCGCCGGCCGCAGCCTCCCGACGCTGCCCAACCGACATTGCCCTCCGTCAACGAGGCACCGCGCACGGCGGAGAACGTCCTGCGATTGGTCCAGAAAAAGAACCGGGCCCTTGCCGAGTTGGAGAGCGAGGCGTTCGAGACGAGCATCGTTCTGTGGGAGGAGCTTGCCGAGGAACTCCCCGACGAACCGTCGGTGGCGACCAATCTGGTGGTCGCCTACATCCTGCTCCTGAAGTCTCCGGCCATGGGCGTCCAATCGGGAGGTCCGGTCTTCCAGCAGACCGCCGAACGGGCGGAACGAGCGTCGCTTCACCTGCTGCAGCTTGCGGGTGAATCGGCCGCGAGCCATGTGCTGGCTTCCAGAATTGCCCGTTTGCGGTCCGATGACCATCGCGCTCTGGAAGCACTGAACAGGGCCATCGAGTTGGCGCCTGGCGACCCGGTCGTCTATTACGAACTGTTCCAAGCAGGACGGCATTCGGAGGATGCAGACGTCAAGACGCGGGCGCGGGAGGGATTGAAACGCGCGTACGAACTGTGGCCCGACAATCTGTGCGTGCTCCGCGACCGCCTGCTGCAGCAGGCTGCGGACCGTGACGCCGCCATCGCCGAGACCCTCGCCAAGGCCCGCGAGACGATCGAACCGTTGGTCGATAGCTCCCCGTCGTGGCGGAGATTGAATCTGTTGAACATGATCGACCAGGCGATCGCGGCCGTTGCCGACCGTTCGCGCGATGAGGAAGCGAAGTGGAATTCGGTGCTCCGAAAAGTCCGGCCGGTCGGAAATGTACTCAGCGGCGAACATCCGACCCGGATCGACCGTCGTCGGATCGATCGTCAGGACCAGGCGGACCTGGCCGAGTTGGCTTTCGTTGTGTACGACTTCAGCACCATCGCCCTCGCCACGGAGTCTCCGCTGTCCGAGGACGCGGCAGCGCCAATCTCGGTGAAGCTGGTCCCGCTGCCTCAAGAAGACCAGCTGCCTGGGCTGTCTCAGGTCCGCAGCGTGCAACTCGTCGATTTCGATCTGGACAACCGGTTGGATGTCGTGGCGGTCCGTGAGCGGATCGTGGAAGTCTTCAGTCGCGGGAACGAAGGCCGCGATTGGAAGTTGATCGCCAGCTTTGAGTCGCCCAAGGAGTTGCGCGGCGTGATCGCGGCGGACCTCGATCGCGATGTGGATGACGCTGCGGGGCCAGACGCGGGTGCCCCGCTTTCGAACGCGGATTGGGACCTGATCGCCTACGGACCGGACGGCCTTGTGGTTTTGGAAAACGTGCGGGACGAGAAGACGGGCCGTCGTTGGCTGAAGCTGATTTCACAGCCTGGACCGTGGGAGCAGCTGAGCCATGTGCTGGCGGCCTCTGCGGTCGATCTGGATCACGACGGGGACCTGGACCTGGTCGTATCATCGGCGACCGGTGTCTCGCTGTGGTCAAATCGAGGCGACATGATTTTCGACGATCTGCGCGGTCGAGCCACCCTTCCGCCGCCGGATCTCCAGGCCACCGCCATCCTGCCGGTCGATTGGAACCGCGACGTGGACGTCGACGTGCTGTTGGCGGGCAGTTCGGCGAAAGCGGCGGGCTATTTGGTCAACCGTCGGCACGGGCGTTTTCGGTGGGAGGCGTTCCCTGCGGACTACCAACCATGGCAGGGTGCCGCGGCCCTGTGCCTGGCCGACGTCGACGGAAATCGCTCGTGGGATCTCATCACCGGCGGAGAGCGCGGTATCTGGGTGACGCAAACCGGGACATCCGAATCCGGGCCGGTGCGGCATCTGAAGTCGAACCATCTCGGCGCCGAACCGGTGGCGGATTTAACGACGTGGGACTACGACAACGACGGCTGTTTGGATATTCTGGGGTGGAGCCAACAGGGGGTGGTGATCTACAGGGGCGATCCCCGCGGCCGGTTTCACCCGGCGGTGGGACTTTTTGACGCCTCGCCCTGCCGGAACAGAGAAGACTTGTTCGGGCCTACGGCACCCGCCCCCGTCGAAGCCTGCGCGGTCGGCGACGTGGATGGCGATGGAGACTGGGACCTGCTGGTCGTACAGCCGGAGCGTCTGGTGTGGTACGCGAATCAGGGAGGCAATCAGAACCACTGGCTTGACGTCAGGCTGCGAGCCGATCCGCATCCCAGCCGGTCACCGGATTTGGCGGTCAACATGCACGGGCTGGGGAGCTTGCTGGAGGTGAAAACGGGCTCCCGGTGCCAACGCCAGCTGGTGACCCGGTCCCCGTCTCACTTTGGCTTGGGGGCCTACTCCCAGGCCGACGTGGTGCGGATTCTGTGGACCAACGGCAAGCCCTGCAACACGATCGACGCCCCGGCGAACCGGGTGTTGTTCAAGGAGCAGAAGCACGAGGGGATGTAAGCACGCCGCTGAAGGCGAGTCATTTCGCGCCGCCCGCCGGCAAGATGGCCGCTGTTTCCTGGGGTGGGCTGAGCGGCCCCGAAGGGATAGCCAGATCGGCACGCGAGTAGTATTTCCAGGCACCGTTCTCACGCTTGGCCAGAAACACTTCGCCCGTGTCGTCCAGGCAGGCGCTCAGCGGGATGTCACCGGTCACGCCCGGCCAGGGCTTGGTGCGGTGGGCCAGCACGTCGCGAACCTTGGCCCGGTTCAACCCGGCGACCTGGATGCCCCAGATCAACAGATTCATTCCGTCGTAAGCGTGCGCCGCATAGGTTTCCGGCTCCTCCTGGAACCGCTCCCGATACGCCTTTCGGAAAGCATCCAGCTTGGGGTCTTTGCGGTCCGGGTTCCAGGGCGCCCCACAGATCACGCCCTCGGCGTTGGGGCCGGCGATCTCCGTGAACTCCTTCAGCAGACAGCGATCGCAGGCGAAGAACGGCTGCTGCATTCCGGCAGCGCGTAATTGGTTCAGGAACTTGGCTCCCTCGACGGTACTGCCCCAATGAACGATCGCTTCCACATTGGCATCTTTTAGACGCTGGATTTGGAGCGAAAAATCCTCCGCTCCCAGCGCATACGCCATCTCGGTCGGCACGGGCTTTCCCAATCTCCGGCTGGAATCCCGCATTTCCCGGATGCCAAACCGCCCATAGCGATTGCTGGACCGGACGAGGCCGACGCGATTGAGGTTCAGTCTGCGGTACAGGTAGTCGGCCAGCAGGTAGCACTGCTGGCGGTCGTCGCCGATGCAGCGGAAGACCCACGGGATGTTCGTCTCGATGAACGTGGGGTCCGTGTCGCCGCTGTTCATCATGGGAATCTCGATTTTCAGCCCGACTCGGATGGCAATATGGCTGTTGGCCCCGTCGATGCTGCCCAGGATCGCCCAGACCTTGTGCAGGTAGGCGAGTTTGACAATCTCTTCGCCGGAGGCGCCCCACAGGCCGTTGTCGTTGCTGACAACCAACTCGAACGGGATTTTGCGCTTCAGGTAGCCGCCTTGCGCGTTGGCGTGCTCGATGGCCAACTGTGCCCCGTGCAGCATCTGCTTGCCCATGTTCTCTTCGTAGCTCTTGCCGCCTGTGGCCACAGAGACAGTGGCCTCGATAGGACCGAGAAAGCCGATCTTCACTGACTGGACATCTTCCGGTTCCGGGATCGCTCGGCCGGGGCCCGTGTACTCCATCTGCAAGAGAAAGTGGCGCTTAAATGGCTCGACGTGACGAAAAGGCTGCACGTCGTCCGTGGTGTTCGCGTAGTGGTTGTCAAGCTTCAGCGGCAGCTTGGGCGTTTGGTACGCGTTGACGGAATTGATGGTCTCGAGGACTTTCAGGGTGTCCTCATCCACTTCGATCGGCGGCATCCAGTCAGGTGTCGCCGCAGTCTGCTCGTCTGCGGTTTGGTTCTGCTGGGCACCGGCAATACCACCAACGAACACGATGACCCACGGGGCGATGATTCGATAGCGCATGGTAAGCCTCACTTGTGGCTGACGAGCCAATCGGGTTGTTTCTTGAGTCCGGGGTAGTATCCGTCCCCGATCGCCCACGCCAGGCCCTTTCCGGTCGCCACCCAGGTGTCGTGCCCGTCGTGGTCCAGGTTGATAATGAAGTTATGCGGCACGGCGTTTTCCATGTCCACCGTCTTGAGCAGCTTGCCGCTGCGATAGATCTGGGCCTTGCCGCGTAGCGTGTTCTCGTCGCGGGTGTAGGCGACGACGGTCTCGGTGGGGAAATCGGCCACCACTCCGAGGCCTTTGTCGTGGGCGAACCAGCATTCGCCGGCGCTGCGGGCTTTGACGTTGTTCGTAAAGTCGCTCGGCAAGCCGGTCTCGTGGGCGTACAGGCCGCGCCAGTGCCGGCCGTCGTAGCGGCAGCAACCGAAGTAGGACGAGACCCAGAGCATCCCCTCGGCAGGGCTGGCTCCCGTCACGATCACGTGGACGATGCCATCGTCGCGGTACAGGTCGATTTCCATCTCGCCGTCCGGGTCGATGTACAGCTTCCACGGATCGCCGCGCTGCTGGCGGTCTTTTTCCACGTCGAACTCCAAGCAGCCGCTGCCCCAAACCGCCAGGAAGACTTTACTCTTGCCATCGTAGGCCACGCCGTAGTTCCAGATTTCTTCCATGGGGGCGTTTTTCTCGGTATAGATTTCCCACTCTTTGGT
>CAYPGE010000348.1:0-10155 GCA_964409865.1 uncultured Pirellulaceae bacterium | reverse complement strand
CCGGCTTGGTGCCTTCGTCTGTTTCAACACCAATCAGTTCAGCGGCATCGAGATTTGTCGGGCCACCGACGCCAAGGCATACAACCCCGAGCAGCTTGATGTGGCCGGGTGGGTGGCGGCGTTCAAGTCCGCAGGTATGAAGTACGCTGTGCTAACTACCCGACACACTTCCGGGTTTCTGCTCTGGGACAGTGCCACAACGAACCTCGACGTGGCTACGAGCGGCAACACAACCGACGTGTGCGGAGAGTTTGTCAAGGAGTGTCGCAAGCAGGGCCTCGCCCCGGCATTCTACTACTGCCTCTGGGGTGGCAAATGGAATCCCGACGCCAACGCCCGTGCTGTCATCCTTGCCCAGCTTTACGAACTGGCAACGGCCTACGGCGAGATCCCATACTTCTGGCTGGACATGATGAACTGGGCACCACCCGATCTCGCCGCTCAGGAAATCTACGAGGCGTTGAGAACCCTTCAGCCCAATGCCGTCGTCATCTTCAATCAGCACGTTCAGGACGGCACGAAGATCAACTACTTCCCCACGGATATCGTCAATGGAGAACTGGTGCTGCCCCCGGCCACAGGACACGACGCTGCTCGCACGGTCGCTGGTGCGACCTACTACCTTCCCTTTGAGTACAGCCTCGTCTGTCAGAGCCGGGAGGGTGGGTACAAGTACGATCCGCTCGGGCCGTCCTGCTGGTTCACCTATGGCGAAGGCAAGGGCTTTGTGCCAAGTCATCCTTTCCCTGCCGAGGCCCTGGCACAACAAATCCGACTGGGTTGGAAACGAGGGGCAGCCAACGTACTTCTGGCGACGGCACCGGACCACACCGGGCGAATGCGTCCCGAAGATGTGGAGCAGTTGCGGCGGCTTGGGAAGATCCTGCATGGGGTGGAGAAGAAGTGATCTTGAACTTGCCCTCGAACACGCCGCCCATCACGCCGTCGCTGACGGTCTGCCATGCCGTGGCAGCGTTGGCCCCGGTGAAGTCGAACAGCACTTTCGGCGTGTCGTTCGCCATGACAAACGTCCCCAGGAACAGCAGCGGCAACACCAGCATTTTACGGCGCACGGTCTTCATGTTCATTTCCCCTTTGGCAACTGGGACACAAATAGGTCGCTCGTTTCGAGGGAGCCAGTCTGACCGACCGAATCACGCTACCGCAGACTTCGCACCGCTGACCGTGCCGGTGATACACTTGGCACACCCACCGGCCACCAGCATGATAGCTGGCCCACAAGACCCTGGGGATGGACTCCAGCAGGCGTTTCATCGGCTTGACCTCGGTGGCCGGAACCGGCCCCGCATCACCTGGAACACCGCAACCGGCACAGTCATGGTGGCCACGGGCGGATCGCCCACCGTCAGCATCGGCACCTTTTGCCAGAACAGCGTGGCCTGCCCCACGGCCTTGAATTCGGTCCAGGGGATCAGGGCAGTCTTCCGCCAGATGGTCACGTAGAGGCCCTCGTCAGCCACGCCCAACGTGACGCATCGCTTGTAGCTCACCGCCCCGACCTGGATGGTTTCCCGCTTCGTGATCTGCCCGGTGGGCGGATTGGCAGTGGCGTAGACCTCCGCCAGTCGCCGCCAGCCACCTGTGGTTCCGCCAAGTGACTTGACCAGGAACAGGATCAAGAACACCAGGCCGAGGACGAACCCGGCCAGCAGCAAAACACCGGCGACGATCAGCAGGACGAGCCAATTCGTGTTCATGATCGCACCTCAATCGAAAGCGATGATGCCCTGGGCCTTGTCCACCTGGAATGTCTGTTTGCCGCACTTCGGACAGTGGTCGAACCCTGGGCCATCGGCATCGTTTGCCTTCCGACGCAGCGGGATGAACGGCTTCGGGCAGTCCGGACACTTGTAGATTTCAATCATCTTGCCGGTGGCCGAGTCCCAGACCTTGGCCATCGGTTCAGGCTTTCTCTCCCCCCGCTTCCATTGCAGATACACGAACTTCCCAGTCTCGACGCAGAAGCCGGTGATCTGGTTGAAGCCCATGCCGCCACCGATCTTGACACGGCAGGTGAAACCGCAGTTCTTGCATTTCATCGGGTAGTCCATACCGGCGAAGGCGGTCGTCGCCGAAATCAGCAGGAGTGCCAGCGCCAACAGCGAAGTCCTCGTGGTCATGTCATGCTCCTTGTAGGTGGGGGCTGTCCAGGATGTATCCTGGCCGCATTCTACCAGACTTCGCCCGTTGCTGCGCCGCTGCGAAAATGGAATCGAGTGGCCGTGCGTGTGGAGGATCAATGCCAATTGTTGTTCCCGCGGTCGCCGCTGCCGCTGGATGGGAAGGCGACGATGACCGACTTCGGCCTGACCGAGGCTCTGACAATTCCCGACCTGGAACAACTCGTGGCCTTCGCCCGTGAGGTGGGCATCCGCCACGTCGTCTACTCGCCGGTGAAGATCGTCCAGCCTCGTGGCCGTCCGCTTTCCGCTACCATGACCGCCCTGCTGGATTTGTACAGAGCGCTGTCGGCTCCAGGCAGGCCGGTAGGACGAGGCGGGAGTTGGCGACTGCCCAAGGCGGTGGCCGTGCCAACTCGGCGAGCGGACGTTAGGCCCGGTCTTGGCCAGCCAGGAGAAGCGGGGCATTGACACGGCCCGGTCTGGCTACAAGACTCAGTCTTGGCGGGCTGCCGTCGTGAGTTCCAAAATGGACGTCGCCTCGCCCAATCACCGTTTGGTTCCAGGAGGTTTTGCCCGTGAAATCCATTTCGTTGGTTTGCGCGTTGTTGCTTTTGCTCGCGCGTCCAGCCCTGGCCGGCGATGACGCCGGCGGACCAGAGGCGGAACGCGTCGGTCCATCCGCGGCCGATCCGCGGCATCGTCCAGCGGGCTGCGATACGTGTCAGGCGGAGAATCCCGCGGGCTCGAAGGCCCCACTCCCTCCGGCCGCCAGTTTCTCCTGGCCCAAAGGCGTGCGAGGCGCGTTGTCCATCTCTTTCGACGACGCACGCGAGAGCCAAGTCGACCATCGCAGCGCCGCCCTGTTCAAGCAGTATGGGATCCGCGTAACGTACTTCGTCAGTCTCGCCAACGTCGAGAAGAAACTGGATTTGTGGCGCGCGGTCGCCGCCGACGGTCACGAAATCGGCAACCACTCGGTCCACCACCCGTGCAGCGGGAATTTTCCCTGGATCGGCCCCGGCGAACGGGCGCTGGAGAACTACACCCTTGAGAAGATCGACGCCGAGTTGCTCGAAGCCAACCGGACACTGCGCCAGATGCTCGGCGTCACGCCAGTCAGCTATGCTTATCCCTGCGGCCTCGATTTCGTGGGCCGCGGCGAGAAGCGGGCCAGTTACGTGCCCGTCGTGGCGCGGCACTTCCTCGTCGGCCGGGGCTACCGCGGCGAATACTTCAACAATCCCGCCTTCTGCGATCTGGCCATGGTCCAGGCCCTCGGCGTGGACGGCGACGGTCTCGCCCAACTGAGAAGCTACGCAGATCAGGCCCTCGCCACCGGCTACTGGCTCATCCTCGTCGCCCACGAGGTACCCCAGCATCCCGGTGGCGAGGGCCTGTCCACGGGCAACATCGCCGCCCTGTGTGAATACTTGCAGGCCAAGCCGGAGTTGTGGGTCGACACGGTCGGCACGATCGGAGCCTATATCCGAAGCCACCGGAACCTCGATCAGAAGAACACGGAAGTGCTACAAAAGCGATGACGATCGCCTGAACGTGATCTCAGTCAGCATGAGTGATTCGAGAAGGAAAGAACCATGGCAGACGCTTTGACAATCAAACTGACGAGCAGGGAACGGGAATTGATCCTGAGACACGGATATCCGTTCGACGATATCGAACGGCAGTTGCGGGATTCCTGCAACAGGCAAGGCCGCGTGGAGGTCCGCGACACCGCGTACTGGTGGGAGCAGGTCGTGGGCAATCTCTCGATTTCCATAAATGAGGACGTAGAGGACCAGGATCTTCTTGAGGAACTCGACGAACTCTGCAATACCATCGAATCGCATCTCGAAAGGCACAACGCTCGGGCGAGGAGGAATCCAGACGCGTAAACCGTCCCCGTGCGGCCCCCGAACGGCCAAGGACGCGGCACGCCAGATGCCTTTCCGAGACTGACCGCGAAACCCCAGCCAACTCTCGTCAGGCAGTTGTGGGCTGGCGATCGTGAACCTCTACGCAAACGCGGCGCGGCTGTGGCTCACCCCCTGCAACCAGTGGCGACCGCGCCGTGCGGCTTCCGCCGCCAGACTGTCCGCCCGCCCCGCCGCCAGCCGAAACCAGCGGCCAAAATTCAGCACCGTCTCGACCCAACTCTCACTCGACAGCCGCAGCCGCTCTAAGATCGGCAACAAATCCGCTGGGATCTGCCCCCGCTTGTCCGGTCGCGTCTGCCGGCCGGTCCAATCGAGCAGTTCCAGGTACTGCTCCAATTGCAGCGGCAGAAAGCCCTTGTTCGACGCCCGCCGCTTTTTTTGCTGGTACTTGCATCACGACTGGCCGTGGGACACACTGAAACCACCGGGAGGAGGCGCCGATGACAGGAAAACACGCCGAGAGACATCGCATCGGATTGTCGTTTCGATGGATCGCAGCACTCGCCTTGGTGCCCTGCGGTGCCGCCGTCGCACAGGACGATCTGCAGGGCGGTGCGAACCCGCCTGCCGGGGCTTGGCTGGTGCGGCCTGAACAAACAGAACCGAGAATCCAGCGATGGGCGGAGCTGTTTCCCGACCTGGTTGTGCTCGACCAACGGCCCACTCTCGGCGGGCACACGGCCTATGCTGTCACCGTCGGCCGGTCCAAGTCGGGGGACGCCGCGAAACCCCGGCTGATTTTTGCTCAGCCTCATGCTCACGAACCGGCCACTACGGCCGGAATGATGGACTTGCTCTGCCAACTCCTGGAAGGCAAGCATCTTGACGGCCGTCCAAGCGATCTCGACCGCGACCGCATCCTTGCCGCCGCAGTTCTCACCTTCATCCCCGACGGCAATCCCGACGGCCGCGCCAAGGCGCCGGAGCCGTGGTGGGACGGCAGCAAGTTTACCAACGACGAATTCATCGATCTGGCCTTCGGCCGCACGCAGGCCGGGCGGCGGTTCCCGCGCCAAGGCCGTTGGAGCATCCGCAAGCAACAGCCCGCACGGCTGGGCTTTGTCTACGAGCGGATCAGCGACCACGAGTATGTCGAGCCCAACCGCGATCGCCAGTCGACCTTTTTCAAGCTGCTCACCGGCGCTCTGGCCAAGCCCGGCTGCAAGCTGATCGTCGATCTCCACCAAACGGAGTTCACCGGTTCTCCGTACAACGCCATGATGATCCTGCCGTTCATGCAGAACGATCTTCCCGAGCCGATCCAAGCCGCCAATCGCCGGGCGGCCGAGGCCATTATCGAGGCTTGGCGGCAGATGGGCGCTCGGCCGATTCCGGAGGCCAAACCGCTGGGGTATGGCGAGGACCAACTGCGGTACTTCCGCCAGTGCTATAGCGACATCTTTCCGCAGGTTCCACACGTCACGGTTGAGGTGCAGAACAACAGCCCAAAGACTCCCGCGACGGTGCAACAACAGTTGATCGAGACTTCCATCCGCGCCGCGATCCGCTGCGCGATCGATCCGTGATGTCAGGCACCGGCACGCCTGACCAATTCGATGTTTACAAGGAGTATGACCATGGCAAGTGCAGGCAAGAGCAGAAACAGGCACGTGACTTCTCGTGAGGCTTGTCTGACGCGGCGGAGGTTTCTGGGCACGGCGGCAGTCGCCGCTCCGCTCCTGCTGCCGCGTGAGCAGGCCTTGGGGTACGCGGCCAACGAACAGTTGCAGGTGGCCGTGGTGGGCGTCGGGGGACGCGGCTCGGGGTTTGCCGTCGAGGAAGGATGGTCGTCGGTGCGCCAGCAGACGGGCGGCCGGATCGCCGCGCTGTGCGACGTCAACAAGCAGAAAGCGGCCGAATCGTTTGGACGCTACCCCGACGTGCCGAAGTACGAGGATTTCCGCGTGATGATCGACGAGCTGGGGTCCAAGCTCGACGCCGTGATCGTCGCCACGCCCGACCACAACCACGCCCCACCGTCGGCCCTGGCCCTGCGCGCCGGCAAGCACGTGTTCTGCGAGAAGGGCCTGACGCGCACCATCCAGGAAGCCCGCACCGTGGCCGAGTTGGCCTTCGAGAAAAAACGCTCGACCCAGATGGGCAACCAGGCCGGCTACAACGAGCGGGTGATCGAGAACGTGTGGGCCGGCCGGCTCGGCGAAATCCAGACGATCCACATGTGGGGCGGGCCCGGAGCGGGGCCGCGCAAGGCGCCTGCGGGCACGCAAGAGGTGCCCGACTACCTCAACTGGGACCTGTGGCTCGGCCCGGCGGCCTTCCGTCCCTACCATCCGGACTGGATGCGGCATTCCATGTGGCGCGACTTCTCCTGCGGGCATCCGGGTTGGTGGGGAGCGCATCTCTGGGCCACCCTCTTCAAGGCGATGAAGATCGAGACGCTGTGGCCGATCAACAAACAACCGCCGGCCGCGGGGGCGAAGACCGTCAAGGTGACCGCCGAATGCTGCGAAGTGTGCGAACTCACCTTTCCCAACGCCAGCATCGTTCACTGGGACATTCCGGCGCGGATGGACCTGCCGCCGATTCGCATCAGTTGGTACTCCGGCGGGCGGGAGCCCGAGAAACGCCGGCGAGATTACCTGCGCGAGTTGTTTGACAAGCATCCGCAGTGGGGCAGTGTGGATGACAAACGATGGAGCAATTGGGTGGGCAACCTGTGGGTCGGCACGGAAGGGATGATGTACACGTTCGGACATGGAGACACCACGGTAGCCATGTTCCCGGAGGACAAGTTCAAGGATTTGGGCGATCCGCCACAGTCGCTGCCGCGTCCGCTGCCGGGACGGTTTCTCCGCGGCTGGGTCGAGGGCATGAAAACGGATGTCGCGCCCATGGGTTGTTTCAACGCGTTCAGCGGGCCCTTCACCGAGTGGTACCTGCTGGCCAACATCGCGACGCTGTTCCCCGACACGACCCTGGAGTTCGATCCCGTGACGTGCCGGATCGTCAATCACGAACAGGCCGACGCGAAGATCCGCCCACCCTATCGAGAAGGCTGGACGCTTTGAAGCCATCCCATCGGCAGCATCGTGGCCTGTACCGGACCAGCTGGAGAAACGTGCCAATGTCCGCAAGAAGTCATCGGCTGCTGCGATGGTCCGGCATCGGCTGCCTTGTCGCGGCGGCGTGCCTCTTGCCGCCCTCCTGGCAACAGACGGACGCTCAACAAACGGCCAGCCGGTCCGAAGAACCACCGGGAACGCACGGTCCCGCGGGGCAACGCGCCGCGTCAGAACCGCCGGCGGCGGACTCGGCGGCGGTCAAAGCCGCCGTCGAATGCGCCGATAGCCTCGGCGGCAGCATCCGCTATGACGGCGACAAGATCGTCAGCGTGCAGGCCGGCAACAACCCGGCGAGCGACGAGGACGTCAAGGTGTTTGCAGGGCTGACGGACCTGGAGGAACTCATGCTCCAGGGCGAGGCCATCACCGACGCCGCGGTCGAGTACCTGGCCCGCCTGCCGAAGCTGTACCGCCTGTCGCTGGAGGGTACGAGCGTTACCGATCACGGAGTGGCGAAGTTCAAGCAACTTCGCGCCCTCCGGCGGCTGAACCTCAGCCGCACCACGTCCCTGACCGACGCCGCAGTGGCTCACCTCGCCGCGTTGCCTGGCTTGCAGTACGTGGAACTGCGCGACAATGACCTTGGCGATGCGGCCCTCGAACATCTGCACCGCGCCGACCAGTTCCGGCTTCTCGACGTGCGCGGCTGTCAGCGGGTGAGCGACGCCGGCCTGGGGCACTTGAGCGGCTTGACGCACCTTCGCGCGTTGCGGCTGGGCAACCCGGCAATCAGCGACGTTGGCCTTGCCAGGCTTGCCGGTCTGAGCAAGCTCACCGAGTTGTCGCTCGATGGCTCACCGGCAGTGACCGACGAAGGGTTGCAGGTACTCGCGAACTTCCATGAGATGACCAGCCTGCGAGTGTCC
This sequence comes from uncultured Pirellulaceae bacterium, assembly GCA_964409865.1. Classification (GTDB taxonomy): domain Bacteria; phylum Planctomycetota; class Planctomycetia; order Pirellulales; family Pirellulaceae; genus Anammoximicrobium. The sequence continues at coordinate 2,128 of CAYPGE010000348.1, read as the reverse complement.
CATTGCCCGAACGTCAGCGACCGCGGCCTCGCGCCGCTGGCGAACATGCCGAAGCTTCGGCTGCTTTTTCTGCGTGGCACTCCGATTACCGGCGCCTGTCTGGGGGCCGTCGAGGACGGCGCGGACCTGCGACGGATTGACTTGGCCGAGACGAAGGCGAACGACGGCGCACTGGGGCATCTGGGCCGCATGCAGCGACTCGAATGGCTCAGCCTCGGGAAGACCCAGGTGACCGATGCGGGCGTGCGGCATCTTGCCGGCCTGCCGCAGCTGACCTATTTGCGGCTGGCGGAAACGGCCGTCGGAGACGCGGGCCTGGCGGAGATCGCCAAGATCGAGAGCCTGAAAGAGCTGGATTTGGAACTGCTGCGAATCAGCGACCAGGGACTGGCGCAACTGAAGCGTCTGAAGAACCTGCAGAGGCTGAACATTGCCATGGTCATGGTCTCGGACGAAGCCGTCGCCGCCTTACAAGCGGCCATCCCGGGGCTGCAGGTTCTCCGCTGGCGGATTCCGGGCGATTGGCCCTCGTGAGGCGGTGCGGGTCTGGATGATCCTGACGATCGCAGAGGAGGTCAGGCAATCCGCAAATCGCGGCACGTCTGCTCGTAGCTCGCTTCCAGATCGAGTGGAATCGCAAACTCCTCCGTCAACCACAGCGGGACGCGCGGCAGCGGCAGGCCTGGTTCCAGGCTCTGATGCCAGCTCTCCAGCCAGCGGCGTGCGCCGCGCGGCCGCCAGCGGCACGCCACCGCGTAGGTTGCCGGGGGCGTTTCGCCCAAGGACGCATCCCACTGGCCAATCAGCTCCAGCAGATCGGCATAGAGATTGACGTTTCGTGCCGTCACCACATCCACCAGCACCAGCGACACGCCTTGCCGCAACAGGGCTGCGCATTTGGACGTGAATTGGCTGCGGTGCTCCGGCCGGTCTTTGTTGGCCGGGCTGACGAGTTCGATGGCAGCCACCAGCCGCCGGCCGCGACGAATGTCGTAGACCCGGACTTCATATTCATCGAAATCCGACAACTCGGTCTCGACGGCCAGGGTAGGCTTTGGAGGCGCCCAAGCTGTAGCGACGGCAAGTCCTTCGTTCGATGGCGAACGAAATGTCCCCACCGGAGGCTCCGACTCGAAGGTCGCGATGTCAATCTCGACCTCCGCCCCGAGGTGGACGCGCGGTCCAGCCATGTACTGCGGGGGAAGCGTCTTCCCCAAGTGCTGGACAATGACCGCAGGCCATTGCCCGTGGATTTCCTCCCACGAGCAGACCTCGCTGACTGGCGGATGGAAATGATCTCGCAGCGGCATGTCCTCGTCCTCCTCGACTTCCATTTTACACCGCGGCCCGTGCCGCTTCCAGTTGCCGACTGTCCTGCCGGCGTTTGCGCGTCAGTGCGAAGAGGACTTCACGTCCCGCCCTTGACCAGTTCGTACGTATCGGCCGCGATGACGCCTTCTTCGTCGGTGGGGATCACCAGCAGCTTGACGCGGCTGCCGGCGGATTGGATCTCGCCTTCGCGGCCGATGACGGCGGCGTTCCGTTGGGGATCGAGGGCGATGCCCAGTTGCAGCAGTCCGTCGCAGCACTGAGCGCGGATCTTCCAGCCGTGCTCGGCGATGCCGCCGGTCCAGACGATGGCGTCCACGGTGCCGAGCACCGCCATGTAAGCGCCGATGTACTTCTTGACTCGATAGCAGAAAACGTCGATCGCCAGCTGGGCTCGCGCATCGCCGCCAGCCGCCTTCTCGCCCAAGGTGCGCAGGTCGTTGGACGAGCCGGAAATGCCGATCAGTCCGCTCTTCGTGTTGCAGATGCGGTTCAGCGTGGCGATGTCGTACCCGTTGTCGCCGAGATAGAACAGGATCGCGGGGTCCAGGTCGCCGGTCCGCGTGCCCATCACCAGGCCTTCCAAGGGCGTCAATCCCATGGTGGTGTCGATGCTGCGGCCCCGCTGCACGGCCGCCATCGAGCAGCCGTTTCCCAAATGGCAGGTAATCAGATTGACGGAGTCCAGGGACTCGCCCAGCAGTTCGGCCGCGCGTCCCGAGACGTAGCGGTGCGACGTGCCATGGAACCCGTAGCGGCGGATGCGGTACTGCTCGCACAGCATGTGCGGCAAGGCGTA
>CAYPGE010000347.1:0-10157 GCA_964409865.1 uncultured Pirellulaceae bacterium | reverse complement strand
CGGCACCACGATCGGCACCTCGGCCATGCGCGCGCTGCCGTTGGGCGTTCCCAAGCTGATGGTCAGCACGCTGGGCTCGGGCCAGGTGCGCCAGTACGTCGGCGACAAGGACATTCTGATGTTCAATTCCGTCGTCGATATCGCGGGGATCAACCGCATCAGCCGCAGCATTCTGAACAACGCGGCGGCGGCGATGGCAGGGATGGTCCGGAACCGGGCGCCGGATGCCGCGGACGATCGCCCACTGGTCGCGGCCACGATGTTCGGCGTGACGACGCCGTGCGTCCAGCGGGCACGGGCCATCCTGGAGGGGGCCGGCTACGAGGTGCTGGTCTTTCACGCCACCGGCAACGGCGGCCAAGCGATGGAGTCGCTGATCGCCGAAGGCATCATCGCGGGCGTGCTGGACATCACGACCACCGAGCTGGCGGACGAATTGGTGGGCGGCATCCTGACGGCCGGCCCCGACCGTTTGACCGCAGCGGCGCGGCGCGGTGTCCCGCAGGTCGTGTCGGTGGGCGCGACCGACATGGTCAACTTCGGCCCGCCCGACACGGTGCCCGAACGGTTTCGCCGCCGCAAGTTCTACCAGCACAATCCGACCGTGACGCTGATGCGAACCACGGTCGAGGAGAACTCGCAGTTGGGCGAGGAAATCGGCCGCAAAGTGGCCGCGTCGTGCGGGCCGGCCGCGGTCATCCTGCCGCAGCGCGGCGTGTCGGCGATCGACCGCAGCGGCGAAGCGTTCGACGATCCGGCCGCCCGGCGTGCCCTGCTGGACGCCGTCCGCCGCCATTGCGTCCGGATCGAACTGCTGGATTTGGATTTGCACATTAACGACACCCAATTCGCGGAAACCGCCGCCAGGAAACTGATCGAGTTGATGAAGGGGTAGGCCGGAACAAGTCCTCGCAGTTCCGGCAGTTCGAGGCGCGCGAGAACCGACAGATCTTAATCTCCGCCAGCCCCAAGGTCGTAGGCAGTTACGAAGAGATTAGGTGAAAGATTACGTGAAAGATTAGGTGGAAGATCAGGTGAAAGATCAGGGTATCAGGTTCCGGCTCAGCCGGTTAAGTTCAGAAAAGCAGGAAGGAGCAACCGCATGGCTCTCTTTACACGCCAGTCGATTCTCGAAAAACTGCGTGCCAAGGTCGCGGCCGGCCAGCCGATCGTCGGTGGCGGCGCGGGCACGGGGATCAGCGCCAAGATGTCCGAGGCCGGCGGCATCGACTTGCTGGTGATCTACAATTCCGGCCGGTTCCGGATGGCCGGACGCGGCTCGTTGTCGGGACTGCTGCCCTACGGCGACGCCAACGCGATCGTGATGGAGATGGCTCGCGAAGTCATTCCCGTCGTGGAGCATACGCCCGTGTTGGCCGGCGTCTGCGGCACGGATCCGTTCCGACTGATGAAGCTGTTCCTTCGCGATGTGGACGCCGCGGGCTTTTCGGGCGTCCAGAACTTTCCCACGGTCGGACTGTTCGACGGCAAGATGCGGCAGAACCTGGAAGAGACCGGGATGGGCTTTGGGCTCGAAGTGGACATGATCCGCACGGCGCACGAAATGAACTTGCTCACCACGCCCTACTGTTTCAATCCCGACGAGGCCGCCGCGATGGCCGCCGCCGGCGCGGACATCCTGATTCCGCACATGGGCCTGACCACCAAAGGCTTGATCGGCGCCGAGACGGCGTTGACGCTGGAGGAGTCGGCGCGGAGCGTGCAAGCGATGCACGACGCGGCCAAGCGGGTCAACCGCGAGGTCCTTGTGCTCTGTCACGGCGGCCCGATCGCGGAGCCCGCCGATGCCCAGTACATCCTGGACCACACCGAGGGCATTGTCGGTTTCTACGGGGCCAGCAGCATGGAACGTCTGCCGGTCGAGCCCGCCATCTCCGGCCGGGTGCGAGAGTTCACCCAGTTGCGGTTCAAAAGATCCTGACGCCTGCCGCCGCGGTGTGGCACGGCCTACTTTGTTGGCCGTGCCGGTCGCACCGGTGTGGCACGGCCTACTTTGTTGGCCGTGCGGTGCTTCCTCGGCACAGCCGATACGACCGGACTCCTTGCCGTCCCTTCGCCAGGTTGCCTTGGCCGTGTGACTATCGCAGGCGATGGGCGCCGTTCGGCATTGTCGAGTGTTTTTTCTCCAGCGCCGGCATCCACAGCCTACATTACAGCATGGGATTGCGCGCCCCGACCGCCTGTTGGGGCGAGGCCAGGAAGGCACGGACGCGGACAACGTGCTTACGGGAGAAAGCCCATGCAAAGACAGGCAGCGAGCATCATCCGGATTGGCTGCTTGGTCGGAATCCTGACGGGGTTCGCGGTCGAGCCGGCCTGCGGATACACGTTGGTCGACTGGATCCGCACCTGGCCCGCCTACGCGCCCGGGGCGGCCCCAGCGCCCGCCGTTCCGGTCACCGTGCCGGCGTATGCTGCGCCGGCGCCTTCGTGCGGCTCTCGACCGTCCTCCTGCGGCACCTCGGCGCCGGCACCGGTCGTACCGGGGCCAGCGGTCACGTTGCCCGCCGCGCCAACGGGAGCGGGTGTGTCTTACGCGCAGCCGGTGTCGCCCGTCCCGCCGGTCGCGCCCGTGGCGCCGGTGGCCGTGCCGGCGCCTCAAGTGAGATATCGCACGACCTGGGTTCAGGTACCCACCACCAGCTATCGGCCCGTGGTCAGCTACGATCCGGCGACCGGCTGGCCGACCACGACGATGCAGCCGTGTACGACTTACAGCTGGCAAGTGCGGCGCGAACCGACGGTGGGTGGCGGCCTGTGGGAGCCCTTTGCCCGCCTGTTCGCCCCCTGGTCCGCACCTCAGGCTCAGCCCGTTGGCAGCTATCCCGCGGCGCCCGTGACAGCCCCTGGCTGGCCGGCCGTGGGCGTGCCGGTGACCCCTTCGTATCCACCGCCAACCACCGCGGCTCCAGCTGCAACCGCTTTGCCGGGGTTGCCCGCACCACCGGCCGCGACGCCCGGCGCGCCGTACGCGTCGCCTGCGCCGTTATCTCCGGGCTGGACGCCCTCAGCGGCCCCGTCGCTGCCAACAACGCCTGCTGCGCCCACGGGGGCCGGATCGCCGGCCACGGCGACGCCGGCCGACCAGCCGCCGCGCCTTTCTCCCAACGAAGCACAGGGCGTGCAGAATCTGCAACCCATCCCGGAGACGCGGAGTTATCCTCCCTCCAACAACGACTCGTCTCTGCTCGCGCCGCCTGCGTTGCTGGGCCCGCCCAAAACGCCCGCCGCGCCGCAGAGTGCCCCGGTCAACGTGACTCCGGTTCCGGACCCCGACGCCGGCAGAAAGCAGGTCCCCGCGGCGCCCAGTCTGTACGATCCTAACGGCCGAACTGCCAACCTGCTGCCACTCAGCACCGTTTGGCCGACAGCCCCGATCCTGTGGCCCCAGTCGCGTCCCTCGGTGTCGGAGAACCCGACCGTGACCGCGTCTGGATTGAGCAAGCCCGCGGCAACCCGCGAAGCGCCGGAGGCCGACGGCTGGCAAGCGGTGAGGCCCTGACGGACCCCCGCGACCGCAGTGGCTGGCGGCGACGCATGGCCGCTCGCCAAGGATCGGCGAATCAATAACTGTCCAGTTCTTGTTGGCGATCATCACGCGGAGCGTGATGGCTACTTTGAAATCGCGACAGTTATTGATTCGCCGATCCCAAGATCCTGCCTCATTTACGCATTCCAGGCCTGACCGTTCCAGGCGAAGAGACGCTCAAAGAACTTGTCCCGCGCGGCGACTTGCCGGGAATCGAGGACGCCGGGATGGGGCCGTTCCTGCGGTTCCTGCCTGGAACGGATGTGCGTCTGGGCAAACCAATCCGCCGCCAGCAGCATCAAGACCACGATCCCCTCGATCGCGCTGCGGCTGGTGCGTTCGTCAGCCGCCGGGCGATTTGCCGACTCGAACCTGTCGGGAACGGCGGTCCCAGCCCGACTTGTCTTCAGCGTCTCCAGGCCGTCGCCCTGGCCGTCTTGATGCCGGCCTTGCGGCTGAACTTGGGGCGGTTCCGGCGATTCATTGGAAACCGGCGGAGGGAAAGCGTCCGCTCGGCCGCGGAGTCTGCGACCGGCAGAGGCCAGGAGCATCATTCGCTGTCCGCGGTTTTCGCCGGCCAACGGGGGCTGGACGCGGGAAGGAGACAACGCTGACGGTTTCTGTGCGACGCGGGGGGGCGAGTCAAAATCTGTGGCGAAGTCCGTTTCCGAATTCTCGGCTCGGCCGCTGGTCCCGGCAAGATCGATCGGCGTCCAGTCCGCCGAGCCCAGGCGAAGGCCCGTGGCGGCAGGCGTCGCGGCTCGCCCCACGTCCAAGAAAACCAGGGAAGGGGCTCTCGCCGGTGCCGGGCAGACCGACTCCTCGCCCGGCTTGGCACGCGCGGCATCGTACAGCGGGTAGCGCGCGATGGCCGCCGTGGTCCATGCCCGGCGTTCCGCCTCCAGTCCGGAGGCTGCCATCGAAGGAGGGACCACGGCGGAAAGTCCGTCCATGCGTCCCCGTCTCGTCGCTTCCGACCCTGCCGGCTCGTCTGGCTGATTTTGCACGGAAAACGGCTGGTCTGAGGAAGTCTCCTCCGAGGACGCGCTGGTCGATCCTTCCAGCGCCGCTGACAGCGACATCGCCTGCGGTCTCGCACCTAACGAATTCCAATCCGAACTCTCCGAGACGTCAGCTTCGTCGGCGATCTCGGACGGATCCGCGTCCGGGTTGTTCTGCACCTGGTCGGGGTCCGCGGTGGGGGCTTGCATCGAGTCGGACGCCGGATCGGCGGGAGCCGTCCGGCCGGGATCGAAGACTTCGGCGGCGGGCGACGGGTCGGCGAGCGGAGTGTCGAACAGAGGCGCCGACCACGGCAGCGCGGCGAGCAACCATCGCGGCTCGCAGACCTCCAGCGCCAGCCGGCGCGTGCGGCGTTGGGTCTGCCCACGCTGCTCTGCCAGCTGGCGGGGCGGCCGAGCGCCACACAGCGACATGATCCGCTGACCGAAGATCGGTTGCATGCAAGTCACCTCATTATCGCCCATCCTCGGACGCCAGACTACGGCACTGTAGTAGGACGCGCCGCGCCTCGTCGTTCCGCTCGAGGGCTTGCAAGGTTTTCGCGTAATTCTGCAGCGTTTGAGCCAGGAACTGCCGGGGCTCGACCGCGTCGGGGGACAGTTCTCGAGTGCGATTCAGATGTTCCGCCGCTTGTTCGAACAGCGCGGCCGCCGCGGTCAAGTCGCCCTGCTGTTCCCGGATCGTGCCGCGATTGTTCAGCACGCCGCCCAAGCCGGCCGAGTATTCGATGGTTTCGGGGTAGTCCGCCGCGAGGCTTTCGAAGATTGCCTGCGCCTGCTCCAGGGCACGGTCGGCCTCGGGCAAGTCGCCGCCGTCCAGCAGCACGCGTCCCAGGTTGTTGTGGCTCACCGCGAGGTCGCGCCGGTACGCCACGCGGGCCGGCGCTTTGCGGACCAGTTGTTGCTGAGTGGCGATCGCCCGCTGGAGCACGGGCAAGGCGGCGGCGGAACCGATCTCGGCCAGCAGCACGCCCTGGTTGCTCTGGCACAAGGCCAGTTCCGCTTGGTAGTCCAATCGCTCCTGGTGCCTCCCGGCGAGTTGTTCCAGCAGTTCAAGGGCCCGGGCGTTGTCGGCGGCGGCCTGGCCCGGATTGGTGGCCCGGTGCAGCGCGCCGCGGTTGTTGTAGGCGACGGCCAGATCTTTGCGGAACTCGTCGCGTCTCGGTTCCTGGTTGACCAACCGCTCCAGCAACGCCACGGCCCGTCCGTACCAAGCGTCGGCCTGCACGGTGTTTCCGCCTTGGCTGTGCAGCAGGCCGGTATTGGTTAGGATCAGCGCCAGCCGCCAGCCGTACAGCGAGTTCCCCGGATCTTCGCGGCACAAATCGCTGGCCAGATCCTCGGCCTGACGATAGGCCTCTCGCGCCTCGTCGATGCGGCCGCTGCCCGCCAGCAGCAGGCCGAGATTGTTGTAACAGAGCGCCTGGTGACTGCGATGGCCGGCCGCTGCGTTCTCTTCGGCAGCTAACGCCGCGAAGATCTCGCGGGCGGCAGAGTACTGTTGGACGGCCCGCCCCACGTCGCCCAGCTGCGAAGCGATTTCCGCCGCCTTGAAGTGGATCATCGCCTGTTCGGCACGCAGCGAACGGTCGCCCTGCGTCTGGGCAAGCAGGGCCTCGTAACATCGCCACGAGTCTTCCAACAGTTCCCGGCGCACCGGCTCGGCACCGGGAATGCCCGCCAATTCCTCCGACAGCCGCAGTCCGTAGCGATCGACGACGCGCCGCGCTTGCTGGTAGTTAGCTTCGGCACGCTCCAGCTGCCGTTGGGCCGTCCGCAGCGCCGCCGCCGTCTGTTGCTTCTCGCGCGCCACCAGCGATGCGGCAACGGCCGCGGCCACAAAAGCGACGAGCAGCAGGGCGGCAGCGGCGGCGACCAGCGTGGCGTGGCGGTGTGTCCACTTGCGGAACCGGTCCCGCAGCGTCGGCCGCCGCGCCAACGTCGGGCGGCCTTCGAGGAATCGCCGCAGATCCTCGGCTAACTCCGCCGCCGTTTCGTAGCGCGACTCGCGCTGCTTGGCCGTTGCCTTCTGGATGACCGTCTCCAGGTCGGCCGGGATCGCCGGGTTCAGACGCCGCGGAGGAGTTGGATCGTCGCGCTCGATCTGCCGGAGGAACTGCTGAGGACTGGAGGCGTCGAATGCCGGACGCAGGGTGAGGAGTTCGTACAGCGTGATTCCCAAGGCGTAGATATCGGCCCGGTGATCGACCAGGTGCGTCTTGCCGGACGCCTGCTCTGGACTCATGTACCGCGCCGTGCCCAGCACGGCGCCGCTGAGCGTCAAATTCGTATCGGCCGAGACTCGCGCCAAACCAAAATCCGTGATCCAGAGTTTGCCTTTGCTGTCCAGCAGCAGGTTCGAGGGCTTGATGTCGCGGTGTACGACGCCCATCTCGTGGGCATGGTGCAAGGCTTCGGCGGCCTGCACGCCCAGCCGGGCAGCGGCACGATAGTACTCGCGGTCGCGCAGCGAAGAGCCGCCGAGGGACGAATCGCCGGTCCACGCCGACGGCGCCTCCTTCGGCGTCGAGACCGCCGCAGCGGCCCGAGTTTCCTTTTCGCCGGCACGCCGCTCGCGCTGCTCCTGGATCAACCGGTCCAACGCCTGACCGTCGATGAACTGCATGCTGAAGTAGTGTACGCCCCGCTCCTTTCCGACTCCGTAGACGGGGACGATATTGGGATGGTTCAACTGGGCGGCGGCCCGTGCCTCGTTCGTGAATCGAGCCAGCTGCTTCTCGTCCATCACCGCGGCGAACGGCAGCACCTTGAGGGCCACCCGCCGGCCGAGCGATACCTGTTCGGCCTCGTAGACCACCCCCATGCCGCCCCGGCCAACTTCGCGCACCAGGCGATAGTCGCCCAGCTGGCGATTCCAGTTGTCGGCGGACGATTCCGCCGAACGCCGGCGGCCCAAGTGGTCACCGGCCAGGCACAGCAGACGCAGGCTCTCGGCGTACCACCGCAGCGGCTCGGCCAAGTCCGGATGCTGGGCGACGAGTTCATCGAAGGGCAGCGGCACGCTCCGTTCCAGGGAAGCGAGGTACTGGTCAAGGACCAGCGCCAGATGTTCCCGCTGTTCCGCCGGCAGCGTCTGGAGAATGTCGTCGTCGGCGATCGCCGTCATAGCACGCCCCGCTCATTCAATCTGGATCGCAGTTGTCCGATCGCCCGTAACCACAACATCCGGACCGCCCCTTCGTTGCGGTCCATCCGCTGGGCCACTTCCGCAAAGGAGCATCCCTGCAGGTGTCGCAAGACGATCACCTCGCGGTAGTCCTGCGGCAACTCGGACAAGTCGTCCGCCAGCGCCACCAGCAATTCCTCCCGCTGAACGCGGTCGCTGGGCGACGTTCCGTCCTGGGCCAGCGCGGCGGCCACGCCGAGCGCCGAGGTGTCCATCTGGGAGCGAACCTGCTCCAGCGACACCTCGCGCCGGACATCGCGTTTTCCGGCGTCGAAGTGCCGGCGCACCGCGACGATCAGGTTGTGCACAAGGATCTGCCGCAACCACGCCAAAAACTCCTCTTCCGTGGCACCTCGAAACTGAGGAAAGTCGCGGTGGGCCTCCAGGAACGTCTCCTGGACGAGGTCCGAAGGACTAAAACGCACGCGTAAACGCCGGTCGAGTTGCGCCTCGGCCAACAAGTGCAAGTAGTTCCAATACAATTGCAGGATGCTGCCCAAGCCGTTCGCGTCGAGATTTCGATCGTCTCGAAGCAGGAACAGCTGAACTCGTTCGGAAACGTTGCTCACGGACGCACCACCCAACTTAACAGGCTCATTTTTCCGTCAACTGTCACGCCCTAATCTCAGGTTTTCCCGACGGCCTTCTCGACGGGCCGGGCAGCTGAAGATGTGCGCCCCGCACCCGCGGCGAGATGGTTCCCTAGGGAAGATCGGCAACCTCCAGAAAATGATGCACAAGTCTACCGATCCGCAACGCCTGAAGCGAGATTAGATCCCGCCGCCTTCGGCAATCTCGCGCAAACTCCATCCCGCCATTTCCACTGTCTTACTTCGGCAGAATCGCCCTGCCTCCTGGCGAACGGTGGGCGTTAGCCCATCGGTCTTCCCCAAGGCCAGTCCGGTTGGCCATTTCCACAGAAACCGGTGGGCTAACGCCCACCGCTCGCCGAAGCGACCGTTGTTAGACGTAGGGGAGGCGCAAACCGTTCCGGGACGCGAACTATCAAGCCGGCTGGTATTTTGCCGCGTGACATCGGCATGACTGCAACGCCTATACATCCAGAGGGCGAGAGGGCGAACAACGAAAGCGATGAGAATTCGCCCGCGCAAGAAACAAAACAAGTGGGCCAAGTACTCAGTTAATCGTTCTGAAAAGACTGGCCATTGGCAAGAAGAGGACGGTATCAAGATCACTTTGCACAGCACTCAGGAGAAACCCAAATGCCCGCTGCACGCTCGCAAGTAACCCATCATGGCAGATTGCAGAAGCTGGCCAAAGAACGCAACCGCCGAAAACGGACTTTCCAACGGCGTCTGGAACTGGAAACGCTCGAGTTGCGTTATCTCTTGACGAGCGTTGTGGAACCGGTCCAAGCCGACGCGCTGACCGTGCCTGACCAGTTGCTGGAAACACTGGCCTGGGAGGCGCCCGTGGAAGCCGCCGCTTGGTGGGAGGATGCACCCGTCGCGGCCGAAAACCAGGTTCAGGATGCGAAAGTACTCGAAAAAGAACTGCCTACGGATGAGGATGCCGCGATCGGAATCGAGGTCGCATCGTTCGAAGAAGGGGTCCCCGTCGAGATTGCGCTCTTGTCGGACGACGAGTCGTTCGCTGACGAGATGTTGAAGGTCGTACCGCTGCGGACGGCGGCCTTCGGCGCGTTCGAGGACGGCAGCGTTGAGACGACCGGCGAGATGCCCATGTTGATGGCCTTCGGCGCGGTTGAGGACGTTGGCGTGGAGACGACCGGCGAGATGCCCATGTTGATGGCCTTTGGCGCGGTCGAGGACGTTGGCGTGGAGACGACCGGCGAGATGCCCATGTTGATGGGCTTCGGCGCGGTCGAGGACGGCAGCGTTCAGAAGGCTGATGACGGTCAAGACGAATCCCCCTTGCTGAGAACTCTGTTGACTTCGGAGGTTTCCGAAGACGCTGGTTCTGACGTTCCGGTGCGTATGTACTCAATGGCCGGGTCTGATGAGATGCTGACTGCTGCAGATTCATCAGACCAGATGATGTTGCTGAGTGCCATGGGGCCCTCGCCCTGGCAGAACCTGAACGATCCTGATGACGTCAACGTCGACGGCTGGACCACGGCGCGCGATGCTCTGCTCGTCATCAACCGGATCAATGACGGCGTTCCGCTCTCGGCTCTGGCGGCTCCGGTCACCCTGTTTGTGGATGTCAACGGCGACCGGAATCTTGACGCCGGCGACGCGGCCCAAGTCATCAATACGCTCAACGGGGCCGATCAAGCCCTGCCGGCTGTCGAAGAGGCAAGTCGCGTGGCGCCCCTCTGGTTCGACAACGGCCCGGAAGAGATTGCGGCGTGGGAGGACACCGTCGCGACGGAAGAAGCGGATAGCACCGAGTTGGGCGACGAGGCCCTGGTCTC
>CAYPGE010000346.1:0-10162 GCA_964409865.1 uncultured Pirellulaceae bacterium | reverse complement strand
TGATCGTGTTGCTGATCCTCGTCGTCCACCAGGCGCGCGTCCAGGCCGACACGGTGCGGGACCAACGGCACAAACAGCAGGCCGGCCAGGACCCGGCCCAGCAGGAAAAGCTCGAACAGGAAGCCGAAGACCTGCAGTGGCAGCGCGAAGTGCTCCAGCAGCAGCGTGGCGAATTGACGGAAAAGCTGGCGGAGGGGCGCCTGGAATTGAGCCATCTGGAAGAGCACATCCGGCGTCTGGAGGAGAACTGGCGGCGTCTGCAGGCCGAAGCCGCCGAGTTGAACAACGTGCGGCAAGGGCAACAGCAGCAGGAGTCGTCGATCCGCGACGAACTGGCCCAACTGCAGGCGGCCATCACCGCACAGCGTCAGCAGTTGGAGCAACTGCGCGAACAATACTCGCAGAAACGCCGCTCGTTCGCCATCCTTCCCTACCAGGGTCCGAACGGCACTCACCGCCGCCCCATCTACATCGAATGTTCCGAAACCGGCATCGTCATCCAGCCCGAAGGGATCGTCTTCGGGCCGCAGGATTTCAACGGTCCGCTGGGGCCGGGCAATCCCTTGGACGCCGCCCTGCGGGCAATTCGGGAGCATTGGACGCGTCTGGAAGGCGACGCCGCCAAAGGGGAACCCTACCCGCTGCTGATCGTCCGGCCGGACGGCGCCGTGGCCTATTCGATGGCTCGGGCCGCGATGGCGGGATGGGACGACGAGTTCGGTTACGAGCTGATCGACCAGGAGACGGAACTGGCGTTTCCGCCCAGCGACCCCAGCCTGAAACGGCTGTTGCAAGGCACGATCCAAGCCGCGCGCGAGCGGCAGGCGCTGCTGGCGGCGGCCATGCCCAGCCGCTTCGACACGCCCTCGCCCGCCAATTTCTCCGTGCCGGCAGGCGAGTCCTGGGGCGGAATGGAGCCGCGGGCGTCCTCCGGCTCCGGCGCCGGTTCGGCCTCCGGCGCATCCGCGTTGGGTACAGGAGAAAGCGGCGGCGCCGCGGCAACGGGATACGGCGGCGGTCGCCCCTCCCAAAAACAGGAGGCCGCCTCGAAAGAAAACGAGCGGGCTGCGGGGAAAACGCCGACCGCGCCGCAAACGCAGGCTCGACAATCCGGCGCGGCGCGCCCGGCCGGCGCGGCGGCCAACTCGGGCACGTCGCCGGCAGGCCGCGACGATGCCAACGCCGCGGGGGCGGCCGGCGAAGGCGGAGGCGCGGCTCCACAGTCCATGGCGATGACCAAAGGCGCCAACTGGGCGCTCCCCAAAGACGCGGCCACCGCGACGGGCATCACCCGGCCCATCACGATCCACTGTTACCCCGACCGCTTGGTGGTCATGCCCGACCGCCGGTCCAACCGCGAACCGAAGATCGTAGCCCTGAGCAGTCGGACACGCGATTCGATGGAAGAATTCGTCGCCGCCATCTGGACCCATGTCGAGACCTGGGGCATGGCGGTGTCCGGCGGTTATTGGAAGCCGACGCTCAAAGTGACCGTGTTCCCCGGAGCCGAAACGCGGTTCTGGGAACTCCAAGCACTCCTCGCGGGAAGCGGGCTGGATGTGGAGCGGCGATAGCATGCGCAGAGTCAACCAAGCATTCGATCTGGCGCCGGGACAGGACTCGTTCCTGGACGTCACGTGCAATCTGGTCGGCATCCTGATTATCTTGATCATGGTCATCGGCACCCGCACCCAGGACGCCGCACTCCACGTCGGGCCCAATACCGAGCGCCCCGAAGCTTCGCCGAAACCGGACCTCGCCGCCGCTCGCGATGCCGCGGCGGCCGTCGAGAACGATATCCACCAGATCGACCTCAAGATCAAGCGGCAGCAACTGGAGGTCGCTTATCGCCGCAAGGAACGCGACAAGATGCTGGAAGTGTTGACGGCCGTCGAGCAGCAATTCCAGCAGCAACGCGACACGCTCAGCCAAGAGCAGCAGCAGCGGCTGGCGGCGACTCGCGATTTGCTGGCCGCCCGCGCAGCAATGGAGGACTTGAAGGCCAGCCGCCAAGCCCTGGAGAACTCGACGCCCGCCCCAAACGTCATCGAACACTTGCCGACGCCGATGGCCAAGACGGTCTTCGGGACAGAGCTTCATTTTCGCTTGCTCCAAGGCCGCGTGGTTTCTATCCCGTGGGACGAGTTGGTGGCCAAGCTGAAAGAAGACGCGCCCCGTAACGTCGGGAAGCTGAAAGACGCCACCACGATCACCGAAACGCTCGGACCGATCGGCGGTTTCCGCATGAAGTACACGCTCCGCCGCGTCCAGCAAGTCGTTCAGGTCGGCGGCAACCCGGCGGTCCAGCAGCGCGTCGAACTGGATCGGTTCGTGCTGGTGCCCATCCAGGACGATCTGGGAGAACCGTTAGAGCGGGCACTGCAGGAAGGTTCCGAATTCCTGGAGAACTTGAAACGAACCGACCCCGATCGCACGACCGTCACCGTCTGGGTGTATCCGGACAGCTTCAACCAGTTCCGCACGCTCAAAGCCGAACTGTTCCGGCGGGGCTTCTTGACGGCGGGCCGCCCCATGCCGGAAGGCCACCCCATCGGCGGTTCGCCCGACGGCTCGCGCAGCGCGTCGCAATGACCATGACGGCCGACCGTAGCCCTCACGCTCCGCGTGAGGACCAGCCAGTCGCGTGTTGACCGAAAAGAAGCCCGGCTTCGCCGAAGAAGCCGAGCTTCTAACCTGCGGCACCCCGCCGCCGCGTGTAGCATTCCCGCCACCGAAACGGGATGTACGGGTTCGCGCGAATCCAAGCAGTGTAGGACGGCCGCCAGTTTCGATGGGATTCGCGCTGTCCGGCGGACGATACATGCAGCCAGTGGGAGTCTGGGGGTGCCGTGGCCGGGCAATTCGGATCATCGTCTCGCGACTTGGCTGACGAGTTTTGCTGCTGCGGATCGCGTGCGAGGCGTTCCGCGTTGCCTGCCAGGGTCTTGATTGGCGCCGGCGCGTCATCGAGGGTAGTACGGCGTGCGCGGGGAGGTCGTGCGCAGGCCGGACGACCGCGGTCTTGGAGGGGTGCGGTCGGGAGTCGTTCTCCGGCGGGCTTGTTCGGGGTGTGTTGGTGCGAGTCCGAGAACTTTGGAGAAGACTCCCGACCTTTTTTGAGCAGCCCTCGCCCAGGCCGCCTTTCGTCTTCGCGCCGCCACCTCCGCGACGTGCCCAAACGCGTCCGGACTACAGGAGAACTGGGATGGCGAAGCACACGTACCGTGTCGTGACGCGCGCCAGCGACGGCTCGCTGCGCATCCGCGACTTTGATTCCGAGGAACCTTTGCTGCGGCTGCACGTGAAGGTCGGCGTGGACGACTGCAGTACCGATCTGACCCTGCGCGGCAAGCCCGTCTTCCGCGGGCTGATCGGCCCGATCCCGGACGGCAAGGGCGTGGCCCGCTACGAGTCGCCGGAAGTCTTCGAGACGCTGACCAAGGAGTGGAGCCGGGCGCAAACCAAGCGCCGTCGCCGCCGTTCGGCCGCCGAAATCCAAGCCGCCGCCGCGGCTCAAGCCGAGACCGGGGCGCCGTAGGTAATTCTTTTCGGACCGTCGAAAGGACAGCCTTGCCGGACGAGTCGACACATGTCGCCGTCGATGATCACGTAGGCCGGAACAAGTCTTCGCAGTTCCGGCACGATTTCCTTTTCTTTCCGTGTTCGTCCTGCCGGAACTGCGAATACTTGTTCCGGCCTACAATCTCTTCTCCAGGCCGTGGAAGTCGAGTTCCTGCTGGTCGTCGCAGGCTTCGGGCGAGCGGGACCATTCGGCCCAGCGGTAGCCGTTCACGTCGTCGATCCCCTTGTCGCCGCTGCCGCTGTCCAGCACGAAGCCGCGGCCCACGACGTTGGCGACCAGGCGTCGTTCGCGAAAAGGGGTCAGGACCCTTTTGTGCAAAGCACCCTTCGGGCCGTTCCGGCAAAAGGGTCCTGACCCCTTTTCGCGAACGCTTCGGTGCGGTAGTGGTAGTCGGCGTGGGAGCCCAGCGTAATGATGCCGGTCTTGGCCCGCTTGTACCGGGAGGCTTTCCCGATTTCGTAGTCGGACTTCAGCTCGGCGAACTGCTCCAGGATGCTGCCCGCCATGCCTTGCCGTCGGCGTCTTACAGTCATCCTCGCTAGTTCTCCATCGACAGGTAACGGCCCCGCCCGCTGCCGCTGCCCGTGGTTGCGGGGTGGGCGTCGAGCCACGGTTTGGCCGCCGAGATTTCGGCGTCGAGCGATTCGCGGGTGACCGACTGCGAACCGCGGCCGGCGGAGAGCGGAAGCCGCCTCCGCAGGATTCGGCAGGCGGTAACGAACGCCAGAGCCTTGACACGGCTACCGTCTTCCTCGTAGGAGGCGTTGTCGTCGTACGCCGCCCAGACTTCGGCGTCGGTCGAATTGCTGGAAAGCGTGGTCATTTCTGGAACATGACCGAATGCAGAAGGCAGGTAAAGGCAAACGGGGCGTATACCGGAGGTATATTTGATGGCTACCCATTCCGGCACAGCCGCCTGAAGCCGCGTCGGGGGCGATGGGACGGTCGCCTACCGGACCGCGTTCGGGCGCCCCGTGCCCGCGTCGCGACGGCGTGGCGTTGCAGCACTGGCCATCACCTGCCGGATCGCGGACAGGTGGTCAAGACGCTTGCCGTCCCGTTTCGCGCAGTTGCATTCCCACCCACCACCCCGTAAATTGAAGCGGCCTGATCTTTTCTTCTGTGCGCAACCCCCGGCGGCCCCGTCCTGTGAGCGACGTTACCCAGATTTTGTCCCAGATCGAATCCGGCGATCCGAAGGCCGCCGAGCAGCTTTTGCCGTTGGTCTACGACGAGTTGCGGAAGCTGGCCGCCGCGAAGTTGGCCAAGGAAAAGCCGGGACAGACGCTGCAAGCCACTGCGCTGGTGCATGAAGCGTACCTGCGGCTGGTGGATGTGGAGAAGGCCAAGCATTGGGATTCACGAGGCCACTTCTTCTCCGCGGCGGCCGAGGCGATGCGGCGGATTCTGGTGGAGGCGGCACGGAAGAAGAAGCGACTGAAACGGGGCGGGGACCGGGTCCGCCGGCAATTGGCCGAGGTGGAACTACCTGCTCCGGTGCCGCGTGAGGACCTGATCGCCCTGGACGAGGCACTCACCCGACTGGCAGCCGTCAATCCGCCAGCCGCCGAGCTTGTAAAGCTCCGTTATTTCGCGGGTTTGACGCTGCCCGAGGCGGCGCCGGTGCTCGGTCTGTCGCTGCGTTCGGCGGAACGCCTCTGGACGTACGCCCGAGCCTGGTTGCACGACGCAATTCAAGCTGCATGGCCGTTCGGTTGACATTTTTCCAGAATTTTTTGGCGGGAATCACCGTCCCGCGGCGCATTGGAGTCAGACGGCTTGAAACAGCACGAATCGAGGTAAAGAAGCAGGACCGAGTCGTATGAACGAAAAAGAGATCTTCCAGGCGGCTGTTGAGATTCCTGACCCGGCAAAGCGCCAGGCCTATCTGAGTCAGGCGTGTGGCGCAGATGCGGCCTTGCGGGCTCGCGTGGAGGCCTTGCTGGCCGCGCACGCGGCGGCCTCGAGCGAGTTCCTCAACGTGCCGGCGATGGAGCAAGTGCGGCCGCCCACGGTCGACGGCCAGGAACCGACGCTGGAATTGCCGGCCACGGCTGGAGCGAACGCCGTCGGCCCCGCGCCCCCGTGCGGAGATAGCGAGGACGACGAATCGCCGGCCGCCGACCTGAGCTTCCTGCAGCCGTCGACCAAAGCCGGCGCGATCGGCCGGCTAGGCCACTACGAGATCCTGCAGGTCCTTGGTCAGGGTGCGTTCGGGATTGTTTTCAAGGCGTTCGACGAGAAGCTGCACCGGCACGTGGCGATTAAGGCGATGAACCCGCAACTCGCCTCGACCTCGCCGCCCCGCAAGCGATTCTTGCGCGAGGCCCGCTCGGCGGCGGCGATCAAGCACGAAAACATCGTGCAGGTCTACAGCGTGGAAGAGCAGCCGTTGCCGTATCTGGTGATGGAGTACATCGACGGCCCGACCCTTAAGCAGAAGCTGGACCGATCCGGCCCGCTCGAAGTGCCCGAGATCCTGCACCTCGGCCGACAAATGGCCGCAGGACTCGCCGCCGCCCACGAAAAGGGACTCATCCACCGCGATATCAAGCCGGGCAACATCCTGCTCGAAGTGGGGGCGGAACAGAAGGTGAAGATTACGGACTTCGGTCTGGCCCGCGCGGCCGACGACGCGACCATGACGCGGACGGGCACGATCGCGGGGACGCCGATGTACATGGCTCCGGAACAGGCCCTGGGGCAGACGCTCGACCACCGCGCGGATCTGTTCAGCCTCGGCAGCGTGCTCTACCAGATGGCCAGCGGTCGAGCGCCCTTTCGAGGCTCTACCGCCGTCGCCGTCCTGAAACGTGTGACCGACGAGAGGCCACGTCCGATTCAGGACATCCTGCCCGACGTTCCCGACTGGCTGTGCGCGATCATCGAGAAGCTGCACGCCAAGAATCCCAATGACCGCTTTCAAACCGCCAAGGAAGTGGCCGATCTGTTGGCACGCTGCCAGAGTGAGTTGCAGCAGAATGGCAAGGTGACGGTGGTAGGCGTGTCCGGGAAAGAGAGGATCGCGGCGAAGGAACCGCCTGCCGTAGCAGAACCGACCGACCGCCGTAAACCTGCCACGGCCCGTTCCTTCCAGCCATTGATTCTCGCCGTGGCCGCGGTCTTCTTGCTGTTCGTCGGGCTCACCGTCACGGAGTTGACCGGGATCACGAGCTTTATCCGTAAGTCGGGCGACCAAGGACCAACGGCTGCGGGTGGCAATTCGCAGCCCGACACGGAAGGGAAGTCCATCGAATCTGCAAAGGCCACTGGCTGGCACGGTTGGCCCGCCGATGCGCCCCCCGGCGCCGCGGCCGGCGCGCCCGCCGCCCCGCCGCCGGCCGTAGCCCCGTTCGACGCCAAGAAGGCCAAGGAACATCAGGAAGCCTGGGCCAAGCACCTCGGCGTGCCGGTCGAGTACACGAACAGCATCGGCATGAAGTTCGTCCTCATCCCGCCCGGTGAGTTCGACATGGGATCTACGGAAGCCGAGGTCGCCAAGCTGCTGGAAGAGGCCAAGGAACGGAAGTACGACCAGTCGTACTTGGATCATCTGGCGGCCGAGTCCCCGAAGCATCGGGTACGAATCACCAAGCCGTTTTACTTGGGACGTTACGAAGTGACCCAAGCGGAGTACGAGCGGGTGGTGGGCAGCAATCCGAGCAAGTCCCAAGACGATCCGGCCTGTCCGGTAGAGACGGTCAGTTGGAAGGACGCCACGGCGTTCTGCCGCAAGCTGGGTGAGCTTCCGCAGGAGCAGGCGTCGCGGGCCGGATATCGGCTGCCGACGGAGGCGGAGTGGGAGTATGCGTGCCGGGCGGGAACCACGACGAAATGGTACTGGGGCGACAACGAGGACGAATGGAAGGAGCACGCGTGGATCGGTCGAAATTCCGAGGGGAAGACCCATCCCGTGGGGCAGGGTTCGTCGAGTCCGTGGGGTCTGTACGACATGGCAGGGAATGTGTGGGAATGGTGTCAGGATTGGTTCAGCGATCGACAATACGCGACGTCGCGGGTGGATGATCCGTCCGGGCCGCTGGCAGGCTCGCGCCGGGTGTTCCGGGGCGGCGGCTGGTGGTTCATGGACGCGTCCTTCTGCCGGGCGGCCTTCCGCGACTGGTACGGGCCGTCGGACCGGAGCAGCCACCTGGGCTTCCGCCTCGCGAGGACAGTTTCCTTGCCGCAACCATCTCGGTAGAGACGACGTCGGCTCCCGCGGTAGCGGAGCCTGGAGCGTAGGCCGTAGCGGCGTGGGCGGTAGCCCCGCCGCTGCGTGCCGGAGCGGAAGGCGGAGCGGTGGGTAGTGTACGGACGCACCAGCCGAATAGTATACAAATGTCTTTTACGTCTGAAGCGTGTGCGAAAACAGTGACGCCAAGGCGGTAGGACACCGAGCAAACCGGCATGAACATACGCGTGGTCACTTTGCGGTATAGCGAATCCTTAGGAGGATTCCCCGAAGAGCCTTTGCGTCACGTGCTGGCCGAGGTTGAAACTACGACCGTTCCTCCAGCTGCTCGATCAACCAGACCACGGCGTCGTTGCGGTTGAAGACCTTGCGGCCGTTGGCGAGCTTTGCCCCCGTCTCCTTCAGGCCCCAAAAGAGGCGATGCAGGAGGTGGCGGCCGGTCGGGCTGCGGCTCTTGATGAGTTGCAGGTTGACGTGGGCCTTCGTGAATGAGGGCGTGCCGTCCAGACCGGGCGGGTTGTCGCACAGCGGGACTTCGATCAGCACGGTCTTGATCTGACGGATGATCTGGTGGACCGGCGGAGCGGGTTGGACCGGCTCGACGGGCGGCAGTGTGTCGGCTTGCTGGTCCGTCAGCGGAATGTCATGGGCCGGCTCCGGCTGGACGAGTTCTGGCGTGGGCAGGGGCGTTACGGCTGACGTATCTCTGTTGACGGTCACTCGGGGCATTGGCGATCTCCTTATCGGTTGTTGAAAAAGGGGGACAGGCACGGGGCCGTTGCCGAAAGGGGGACAGGCACCAATCGTCCTGATTCGAGCCAGTCCCCGTTTCGGCAGGTCCCCGTTGTTCAACGGCGGTGAATCCATGAGTTTTGGGAAGGGGGATCTCGGTCGCGGGTGGGCGGTTTCTGGGCCGGCTTCTTGGGCGGGGCTTGTTTCGGCCGGATGGTCCACAGGCCCCAGATCGTTCTCGCGGCGATGGCGTAGGCGGTGGCGTCGAGGTAGTGGTTGGCTTTCTGGCTGCGGAGGTGACCGGGCCGAGAGCCTTCGGGGACCCAGCGGTACGTGCCGTTGGGCTGCTTCTGCCACTCTTCGCTGAGGATGTGGCCGGCGTAGTTCTGGTGCCGCTGCCATTTCTCGCGGCCGGCTTCGTCCCGCGGGGGCGTGAACAGGGCGAGGCTGCCAACGGTGCCCAGCGGCTGGAGGAAGCCGTGGTGGACTTTCAGCTTCCAGGCGTCGGCGTCCAGGTCGGCCAGCCAGATGCCGTTCGCATAGGACAGGTTGCACTCGGGGAGTGGCACCATGAGTGAGCGGAATGGCGCTAGCCACCGGTTCTTCAATGCCCGGATCAGTTGCAGTACCGGCGGCTGGCGCCGTGCCGCTCACGTGGATGCCGCGGAAGCCGGCCTGGGCGGCGAGGATGTACACCGGCTCGGTCCCCCACTGCTTGTCCTTCCAGCCGCTGTCGATCAGCGTCAGGTCCGGGACCCAGCCGGTGCCTTCGCGGTCGTCGAGCTGGCCCCACGGATGCGTGCGGATGCCGTCCCACCAGGTCTGCAGGCCGTCCAGGACGATCTCCTCGCAGGCGGATTGATTGAACAGGAGGTAACAGAGATAACGGAGGGGGCTTTATCAACTTCAACGTTCTGAGGCTGACCGACGGAATATCCCGGCTGATTCTTCCCGGAGCCAATTTCGAGTGACTCCGAGGAACAGGGAGAGCCAGCTCCGGCTCTCCTTCTCCGTTCCCTCTGTTGCCTCCTGTTCAAAATGTCCGGCCAGGTCGGCTTCGATCGTGCGCTCCGCGGAGGCCCGTCTGGACGCCGCTGCGGGCCGAGTCGCGTACTTTCCGGGTCGTCGATGATCACCAGGTCGGGGCGTTTGGTGCCGACCAGCACGCCGCGGATCGCGGAGTCGAGCCCGCGGGTGGTGATGACGGCCCCGCTGCCCAGTGACAGTTTGCCGGGGCGTAATTGGGGGGCCCAATGGTCCGGCACGCGGACGGTGGGCAGGACGATGTAGTCCTGCGCCCACTTGAGGAACGTCCGCTTGCCGTTGGCCGTCTGCGTGGCTCTTCGACGGCGCGGTGATTGAGAAATGCGATTGAGGGCGATCGCCCAAGTGCTATAATGTCACAAAAAGAGATCGCTATTTGTGACACTGCCAAGTCATGAACGTGACGTATCCTGTTGCAGAACAGATACTTGAGAGGTTCCAATCCCGTGCGGGTGAGCCGCTGGCGGCGACGGACTTCCTGGACCTTGGAACGCCGGCTGCGATCCGGCAAGCCCTGTCACGTTTGGTCCGTCAGGGGGTGATTCGGCGAGTGCAGCGCGGATTATACGAACTGCCGCGGATGAGCAAGTTGCTGAACCGGCCTGCGGTCC
>CAYPGE010000345.1:0-10258 GCA_964409865.1 uncultured Pirellulaceae bacterium | reverse complement strand
GTACAGGTTTTTGTTTAGCGGCTTCACGCACTTCTTCATCCACGCCAACAGCTTGTGCTGCGGATGCACATCGCTCCGCACCATCCAAGCCGTCGTGGAACCGTCCAACACGGAAGTGATCTCCGAGCTGACCGTCCCCGACGAACTCGTGTCCTCTTCGTCCGCGCAAACAGCGCACGCAGCCGCCTCGTCCTGGTAAACGAAGGCATAGCCGCAGATTTCAATTCGATCACGATGACGCAGGGCGTGGGGGACGTGCGGCCTCAGTCGCACGCCGTTCAGAAACGTGCCGGACTTGCTCGCCTCGTCGGTCAAGGCCAGGCCTTGCTCGCCCGCAACCAGGCGCGCGTGTCGCCGGCTCACGCAAGGGTGCGAAAGATGAACCGAGCAGATCCGCTCGTCGCGACCGATCAAAAGGTGGAACGGCTCCGCCGATGTTCCGGTCTCGTCAAGCGTGAACTCCCGTGGCGCCCCCGGCCCCTTTACCAGCCGCAGTACTGGCATGGCCTATCTCCTGTTGGTAGCGCGAACTGTCACCCCGTCAAAGTAGCCATCACACTCCGTGTGATGATCGGCAAGAAACACTGGACAGTTATTTCTCGAACGCTCCTTAGTATACGGTAAATTGCCCTTCAAGGCTATCAGGGCCTCTCGCATCCGAACACGGCGGCGTCTGTAAAGCCCAGACAACTGCCCTCACGTCGCAGCCTCGGCCGAACTGCGGCATGGCGAGTCTCGTCGGCCAGCTATCGCACCGGCCCCGCGGTTGTCCTGTTCCGAGGCAGTCCTGCCTACAAGACGTGCGGAATCCAAACCCGTCGGGCCGAATCGAAACAACCAGTCAACCGTGTACAAGCGGCGCAACTCCCTATCCACGCTGACGTTGTCGTCTCTGGGCCAAAGGATGTTCGGCCTTCGGTACGAGCTTTGCTGACAACGGTAGCTCGTGCTCGCACGCAAGTTCCCCGAAGGCAAGGACTTGGCGCGTCCCAGGCTCCGACGTTCCGGCAGGCAAGTTGCAGGACTTGCGTTGATGGTGCGAACTTCGCACCGAATTGCCCTGTCACGGAGGTAGCTACGAGCCTAGCATGTGACAGAGGATCAATTTCCCGTAGAGGAGAATAGTAAGATGGCCGTGAAAGACATCGAGCGGAACAGTGGCGAGTTCTTGACCGACGACGTCGATCTGTTCGGCGCTGATGACCACGACGACGGGCAGCCGGAACTGGAGGACGAAACGGGCGCCGTCTGGCCCAGTGACGACGTGTTCGATGAAGCCCTGCCGCCCGCTCCAGGGCGGTCAAGACGCGTGTCTCACGACTGGTAGTTGCGAGCATCCTGCTGGCTGAGACGCTCATGCGCGTCAAGTCGCTGGTTTCTTTGCCGCTTCACCCGCAACCTCCGTGGCATTCAGCGGGCGGTGGTAGATCTTCAGGCCCGTGATGCGCCCCGTGACCTGATAGGCCGGCGCCGGCCCGCCACTGTACTGCCCCACGTGCAGTTCGCCCGGCCACACCGACGCATCGACGCTCGCCGCCCGCTCGGCGACCTGAACGCCGTCCTCGTACAGTCGCAGCGTCTGGCCATCGTACACGGCGGCCAAGTGCACCCACCGTCCCTCGGCCGGCCGGCCTCCGTCGCAGTCCACGCCGCCCACGTGCCAGCGCCAGACGCCGCCCAATCGTTGCAGGAACCAGCCGGCTTGGTTCCAGACGCCGCAACTGACGATTACGGGCATCTGTCCCGGCGCGTCGAACCGCACCCAACACGTCACCGAAAGCGGCTGCGCGAGGTCGAAATGCTCGTGATGCGGATACGTCAGATGGCCCGCCGATCGCAGGTCCAGCTCGCCGGCCGAACAGGCGGCCGCCCCGTGCAGCTTGCCGTTGAGCGTTGGCCCGCCCCACAGCGCCGCGCCCGGCTGAGTCTCGAATGTTGCCGCAAAGACGGGTTCGCGGATGATGCTCGCGCTGGCTTCCACCGATGGCGTTGGCGGTCCCTCGGCTCCTCGCTGACTGATCGCGCGGACGACATACCGGTACGGCTTTCCGGACTCCACGCCCGCATCAGAAAAACGGGTCTGCCGGATGGGCGCGGCCGTGACGAGCTTGAATTGATCCCCGTCCGCCGCGCTCCGATAGACCTGATAACCGGCCACCGCGATCGGCGGCGGACGCCACGCGAGGCGGATCGAACAGGAACCGGAAGCTGCCCTCAAGTCTTCCGGCGCCGGCGGCGGTGGCGGTTCCGGAACCGTCACGCCGGCATACGCCGGTTTGCTGCGCTGATCGCCCCGCGCGAGGACCAGCGCGTAATGCTGCCGGCCGAGCGGAGCCTGCCGATCGGCGAACTTGAACAGCCCCGTCCGCACGACGAGCGTGCTTGCATCCGGCGTAAAGCCGGCCGCGCCGCTGCGGTGCAGTTCTGACTCCAGACCGATCGTGCGTGCCGATCGCTCCCACGACAAGTGCACCACGCCTGCCGCATCTGTCGTGGCGGACAACGGCGGGGCGACCTCCGGCACCGGCGGAGGAAGATCGTGCCGGCAAACGCCGGGAATGACCTCCGCCCCCGGCATGTCGACGCGCGGGTTGCTCAGCACCATGTCGCGGGCGTCGCGGATGATGGCCAACATGGACTGATAGAACCGGTCTTCCGTGGAAGCAAAACTGAAGGCCGGCTCGCCGCTGGGGTCATACGGCACCCACGGGCGTTTGGGAAAGGCCTCCGGCGGCTGGACCGCGTGGGCATAGCCCTTCCACAACAGATGAATCCGTTGCCGATCGAGGTTCACCGTGCGGTCGCGGCACAGGCCGAGTCCATGCCCCGAGCCGCCCTTGGCCAGCGGCGCGCGCAGGATCCGGCTGAATTCCGGGTCGCGGAGGTTGATCCAGTCGTTTTCGAAATACAAGAGCTTCTGGCCGTCGCCGTGGCAGCGCAGGCAGCCGGCCGCCTGCATCTGGGCCGTCAGGGCGCTTTTGATGCTGTTCCAGTCGCGGATCGCGCAGCCGGCTGGGGTCGAGTCCCAGGTGCCGTGGTACAGGCCGTTGGTATCGATCCAGGCCATCAGCAGGTCGCGTTCCGGCCGGCTGAGATTCGGGATCTGTCCGTCATGGCCGCTGACCAGGAGTTGCGCCAAGGGTGCGGCGCCGGAACCGTGGCCGCGCGGCGGGAAGATCTGGCAGGACCACGGGGCCGTGCCGTTCATGCAGTCGATGCCGGCAATCCAGTACGCGGTGAGTTGCGTCTCCAGCCGGTTGGCCAGGTTCTCGTAGCTGATGTTGAAGTGCTCGGTCCAGCCGCCGGAGAGATCCATGCCGGCGGCGATGTCCTTCTGGCCCCCGTGGCAGCTGACACAGTGCTTGTCCAGGATTGGCTGGATCATGCTGGGGTAATCCACATAGCCGCTGCCCCACGATTCGCTCTGCAACGGGCGAGGTGTGCGGGCGAGCAGTTCCGGATAGCCGGTCGAGGCGGCCGTCGTGCTGTACTTGTGCTCGTGGCAGCCGATACAGGAACGAGTCGTGCCGGGAACGGCCTGCACGAAACTCCGCATGACCTGGATCGTCCGGCCCTCGGCGTCCAACGCCTGCAAGAACACGCCCCGCCCCGCAGGAACCTCGAAATAGGCCGATCCGTCCTCCTCGACGGGCACGATTCCCAGGTAATTCTTGACGTTGAAGGCCAGGGCGGCGCTGACCAGAAACACCTGGTTGTAGGGGCTGCCGCCCATCAGCGTGGGACTGACGCGCGACGTCTCCTCGATCACGCGGAGATATTTCACTTCGCCCGGCTGGACGCCGGTCAGACCCTTGTAGATGTCCTGCACAAAGAACCGGCCGCTGGTCGCCTGCCGGTCGGTCATATCCGACAGCACGCGCGGCACCGGACGGGGCTTGATCAGCATCGGCGAGTGCAGGCAGATGTCGGGATCGGACATCAACTCGATCCTCCGGCCTGCGGTGTCGATCATTTCCAGGACGTTGCGCGTGCGTCCCGGCGGCCGGCCGCTGAACAAGAACACATCCCGTGTCACCGGCCACGGCTCGCAGGAATCGCCCCGGTCGTAGGTCGGGTCTTCCGGATGCTCCAGGTTCGTGGCCGCGGCGGGACTGTTCTTGCCCAGCCGGGGATCGATCAGCGCGATGGAACCGCGCGGCGTGGAATTGTGTTTGGCAAAGGTGGCCACGATCAAGTGCGAATCCGGCACGGGCCGCGCGTCCAGCACGGCTTCGGGGAAGACCATGTTGTTGGCATACACGGCCGTCTCCTGCGTGCCGTCGGGGTTGACGGACCACAACGACTGGATCGTCAAGGCGTTCTTGTCCACGTATTCCCAGCGGCCGAACAGGATCCGCCCGTCGGGCGAAACGCAGGGATCGAACTCGTTCACGTGGTTCACCGAAATCGGCCGGATGTCCGAACCGTCGGCGTTCATCACGTGCAGGATGCTGACGCCCGAGTTGGCGCAGGGGACCAGGCCGCTGGGCCGCGTGGACAGGAACACGATCCGGCCGTCCGGCAAGTAGGCCGGAGCGATATCGTGCTGGCCGCCGTGACTGCCCTTGTAACAGTCGCAGGCGCACGCCGGATCGGTGATCCGCCGCAAGCCGCGCCCGTCGACGCCGATCTCGTAGATGCTCGTGCTGCCCGTCGGCTCGCCCTTGAAGCAGAACAACAGCTTGGTGGCGTCCCACGACAATTCCGGATGCGTGTACACGCCCAGGCCGAGCGTTTCCGGCGTGGTGGGATCGATCACCGGCCGGATCTGCCACTGGTCCTTCGGCGCCGAAGGGTTCTCCAGCACGTAAATCCCGCCGCCGCCCGGCGGCCACTTGTAGAACGTGTCGTAAATGTGAATCCCGGTGTACGAGTGCCGCTTGACAAACAACAGCGGCGCGTCGAGCAACTGGACCATTCCCTGTTGCACCGCAGGCGTGGCAGCGGCCTGCGCTGACGCGTCACCCCTCGCGGCAATGCCCGCGGAGAAAACGGCCGTGAAACAGAAGGCGGCGCAAACGAGGCGGATCGAGACGGTGCTGCGCATGACGCGAACCTCGGGGTGCGAAGGTAAGATGCGGCCGGCGGACCGGCGGGACCGATCAAGAAGACCACACGACACCGATTTAGTCAAGTTTTCTGGTTGACCTTCGTCGATTCGTGACCTAAGTGTTGTTCAAGCAGTTCTTGAACGCCACGCCAGTCGCGGCCGCCAATAGAGGAACTTTCGATGCAGCCCGACTCTGAACCAACTCTGGCGCAGAAACTGGCCCCCCTTGCGATCGGTGTGGCAATTCTCGTGTGCAGCACGGAATTGGCGCCCGGCTGGGAGCTTTTTCATCTCGGCTGGCCGCCGGAAGCCTATTACGCCATCATGGCGATGATAGCCGCGCTGGCCGGTGCCGTCGCGGTTCCTGGATACTCGATACCAGGTGTGATTGCCGGATCGGTAAGCGGACTGGGGGCCCTGGTCGCCGTCGTCTGGCATCTGACGCTGGTCACTGAAACCATGACCTCGCTGATCGTCCTCGTCGGCGCGGTCGGTGCATTTCCCGGCATCGGCTTGTTCTTTTTCTTGAAACGGGTCCAGGACGCCCTCTAGACTGAGGACCGGCGAATCGAGAATTGTCACAGCGCCACCGTAGCCATCACGCTCCGCGTGATGATCGCAGACAAAAACTGCACAGTTCTTGATTCGCCGGTCCTAATCCCGGCCGCTTCGTCAACATCCGCCCACCGACTTCGCTCGCTTGTGTTCGTGCCGAGAGTGGTGTATCCTGCAGCCATCGGCTGTTTTCGTGATGGACCCGTTGGAGAGGTTTTGCCATGCTGCCAAGCAAACTTGCACGCCACACTTGCCGCTTCGTTCTTGTCCTGCTGGCCCTGGCGAGCGCGCCCGCGCTGGCGGATGGACTGCGCGTGGGTACCGCTGCTGTCAACATCAACCCGCCGATGGGAATCCCCTTGGCTGGCTACTACAGCCCGCGAGGCTGCGAGGGGGTGCTCGAGGACCTGTACGCCAAGGTGGCTGTTCTGGACGACGGCCAGACCCAGGCTGCGATGGTTGTGTGCGATCTGATCACGGTGCCCCGCCACACGGTGGTCGAAGCCCGGAAGCTGATCGAGCAGCAAACCAAGATCCCGGGCAGCCACGTGATGATCTCGGCCACCCACACGCACACCGGACCCGCGGTGAACCGGAAATCGGCTCGCGATGACCTCGACGGCGGCAACGAGTTGGTGAACAAGTACACCGCGGAGTTGCCGGCCAAGATTGCGCAAGGCGTCGCGGAAGCCCTCCAACGCCTCGTGCCGGTGCGGACGTCGTACGCCCGCGGCCACGAAGACCGCCTGGCGTTCACGCGCCGTTTCTGGATGAAGGACGGCACGGTGGGCTGGAACCCCGGCAAGAACAATCCGAACATCATCCGGCCGGTGAGTCCGATCGATCCGGAGGTCGGCGTGGTCTACTTCCAGGCCGCGGACGCCAAGCCCGTGCTGACCTACGTCAATTACGCCATGCACGCCGATACGACCGGCGGGTTGAAGTGCTGGCCGGATTTCCCCGGCGTCCTCGCCCGCCGCCTGGCCGAATACAAAGGCGCCGAGATGATGACCATGTTCGCCAACGGCGCCTGCGGCAATCTGAATCACATCAACGTCGGGTGGTCCGATCGCCAGCACGGCCCGGAAGAGGCCATCCGGCTGGGCACGATCCTGGCCGGCAACGTGCTCAAGACCTACATGGACCTCAAGCCAGCCGCCGCCGGTACGATTGGCGTCCGTAGCGAACTGGTCTCCCTCCCGCTGCCCCCGGTGACGGAGGAAGAAATCGCCGAGGCGCGGGAAGTGGTCAAGCGCGGTCCCCAGGCGGCGTTCTTCGAGCAGGTGAAAGCCTACCAGGTGCTCGACGTCGCGGCTCGCCAAGGCCAGCCCTGGGAAGCGGAGGTGCAGGTGCTGGCGCTCGGCCGCGAATTGGCCTGGGTGGCGCTGTCCGGCGAGGTGTTTGTCGAATTGGGCTTGAGCATCAAAGCCGCGTCCCCGTTCCCGCAAACGCACATCGTCGAGTTGGCCAACGGCTCGTTCAGCTACATTCCCAATCGTTCCGCCTATGCGGAGGGGAACTACGAGGTCATCAGTGCCCGCTGCGCGGAAGGCTCCGGCGAGCTGATGGTCACGGCGGCGATCCGCATGCTGGCCGAATTGGCGCCCCCGGCGAACCAGGCGGGCCCGCCGCAGAAGATCATCGAGCCGCCCCACTAGTGCCCCACGATTTTTCCGCGCACTTGGATCGCGCTGTTGATGTCACGTTCTGCGTGGCACGGCCTACTTGTTGGCCGTGTTGACGCGGGCGGGCACGGCCTACTGTGTTGGCCGTGCCGGGATCCAATCTACCGTTCTTCCCGCTTGACCGCTCCGGGCCGGCTGCTTCCCATTTGCTTGAGTTCGGCCAGCTTGGCCGACATCGCCGCGACGATCTCGGGATGCGCGGCGGCGATGTTCTTGGTCTCGCTCAGATCGTCGTCCAGATTGTAGAGTTCGACCGAGGCGGGCGGAAGCTTTCGTTTGGCGGCGGCTTCCTGGGGACGCTCGACCGGGGGCTTCTTGCGCGCCTTCCCGCGGCCGCCGACGGGCGGCATCAGCTTCCACGGCCCGTGGCGCAGGGCCAGCGCGTTGCCGGAGTTGTCCTGCTCGATCAGATACTCGCGGCCAGGCCGCTCGCACTGCTCGCCCAACAGTTCCGGCAGGACGTTGAAGCTGTCGGGGCCCTCGGCCGCAGCGAGCGTCTGCCCGGTCAGCGCGGCGAAACTGGCCAGCATGTCCACGTGGCAGATCAGGGCACCGGACACGCCGGGCCGGATGCGGCGGGGCCAGCGGGCGATGAACGGCAGCCGTGTTCCGCCTTCCCAAACCGTGCCTTTCGTGCCGCGCAGGACGCCGTTGAAAAGGTGCCCCTCGTTGGCTTCGGGCGAGCCGACGCCGTGCTCGCTGTCGGGGCCGTTGTTGTCCAGCACGCCGCCGTTGTCGCTGGTGACGATGACCAACGTGTTGTCGGCCAGTTGCAGCCGGTCGAGGGTTTCCAGCACCTGGCCGACGGTCCAATCAAACTCCACGATCGTGTCGCCGCGCACGCCGCACTGGCTGGCGCCGCGGAATTTCGGGTTCGGCACGCGCGGCACGTGGATGTTGTGCGTCGCGACCTCCAGAAAGAACCGCTGGTCCCGGTGCTGCTCGATGAACGCGCAGCTCTTGGCGGCGATCACGGTCGACATTTCCTCGTCCTGCCACAGCGCCGCTTTACCGCCGGTCTGCTTGCCGATCCGCGGGATGCCGTTGACGAACGAGTCCGGGGCCCCGCGCTGCACCGAGTAATCCAAGGCAATGGGATCGGCCGGATCGAGATTCACGACACGATGATTCTCCACCCACACGCACGGCACGCGGTCGCCCGTGGCGGGCAGAATCCAGGCATAATCGAAACCGATTTCCAGCGGACCCGGCTTGATATCGCCGTTGTAGTCGGTGGGGTTCGTGCCCAGGCCCAGATGCCATTTGCCGACGATGCCGGTGGCATAGCCGGCCCGCTTCAACAGCGCGGGCACGGTTGTGCGGCCCGGTTCGATGAGCAGACCCTCGATGCCCGACGCAATGCCGGTGCCCTTCTTGCGGAAGGCATATTCGCCCGTCAGAAACGCGTACCGCGAAGGCGTGCAAACGGAGGCCATCGAATGCGCGTCGGTGAAACGCAGCCCTTGGGCGGCGAGCCGGTCCAGGTGGGGCGTTTGGACTTTGGTCGCGCCGTAGCAACTGAGATCACCGTAGCCGATATCGTCGGCCAAGATGAACACCAGGTTCGGCAATTCCGCCTTCGATTCGGCGGCGGACAGGATCGGCGGCGCCGCGAGCAGCAGCGCGATGAGGTACGGGAATGCCTTGTTCATGGGATACCTTTTGGGTTGGAGATGGTCTGCACGATGCTCATCGGCAACCGACCGGTACCTCGCGGGATTCGTAGGTCCGCCCGTTGCTTGCCCCGTGGCGTGAATTCTCGACTGCGATCTCGTACAACTGCTGGCCCCAGGGCGTCGGATAGCTGCCCGTGATGCACGCCTGGCACAGCTGGTCGCCGTCGAACCCGATCGCCCGGGCGACCGCCTCGACCGGCAAGTAGCGCAGCGAATCCGCCCCCAGATCGGCCGCCATCGTCTGCAAGACTTCGTCCGTCAACCGGCCGTCCTGCACGTGCTTGGGCGCGAACAACTCCTCGATCGTCGACATGTCGATCCCGTAGAAACACGGGGCGATGATCGGCGGGCAAGCGACGCGGACATGGATCTCGCGGGCTCCGCCCAACGTGCGGATGCGGTCCAGCAGCACGCGCATGGTGGTCGAACGGACGATCGAGTCCTCGACCAGGAACACGCGCCGGCCGTGCAGGACCTCGCGCAGCGGCGTGTACTTCGTTTCCGCTTTCTTCCGCCGCCGCTCCCCGCCCTCGATGAACGTGCGGCCGGCATAACGGTTCCGAATCAAACCCTCCATCGACTGGACGCCCAGTTCAAACGCCATCGAATCGGCCGCCGCCTTGCTCGTGTCCGGCACCGGGACCACGATCGTGTCCTTGTCCAGCGGCACGCGTCCGTCCTTCAACTCCAGCCGCGCCAGTTCCACGCCCAGGGCGGTCCGCGAAACATACACGCTGCGGCCGTCCAGCGTGCTGGCCACGTTGGCGAAATAAACCCACTCGAAGAAGCAGTGGGCGCTCCGGCCGCTGCTGGAAAAGCGTTGGATCTCGAAGCGGCCGTCGGCGGTGATGGTGATCGCCTGGCCGGGCAGCAACGACTCGATGCTCTCCGCCTTGAACCCCAGGTTCAGCAGGGCCACGCTCTCGCTGGCAGCGGCAAACAGCGGCCCTTCCTTCGCATACACCAGCGGCTTGATCCCCAGCGGATCGCGGGCCACCAGCATGTCGCCCTGGGCGTTTAAGAGCACCAGGCTGTAGGCCCCGTCGAACCGGCGGCTGACGTTCCGCATCATCTCCGGCAGCGACGGCCGGAGATCGCCCGACAACTCGCCGCTGAACTCGTGCATCAGGATTTCGGTGTCGCTCTCGCGGGCCAGGTGATGATCCGCGTCGCTGAGCAAGCGGTTCCGCAGTTCCTGGTAGTTCGCCAGTTGCCCGTTGAACGCGAAACTGAACCACTTGTACTTGATCAAGTGGTGCCGCTCGAAGGGCTGTGCATAGCTGCGGTCGTCC
>CAYPGE010000344.1:0-10266 GCA_964409865.1 uncultured Pirellulaceae bacterium | reverse complement strand
ATAGGCGGCCACGGCTTCGTCCAGCCGGTCCTGGTCGTGGCAAGCGATGCCAACGCGTGGTGCTATTTGGGGATCGCTTGCCACGACCAGGACCGGCTGGACGAAGCCGTGGCCGCCTATCGGCGGGCGATCCAGTTGCAGCCCCATTTCCCCATCGCCTTCAACAACCTGGGCAACACGCTGCGGCTGCAACGGAAACACGCAGACGCCGTGGCTTGCTTCGACCAGGCGTTGCGGCTGAAGCCCGACTATGTGAACGCCCACAAGAACAAGGGGACGGCGCTGGTCTGGGAGGGGCGTCTGGAAGAAGCTCTGGCGTGTTACGGGCGGGCCCTGGAATTCGCTCCCGACGACGCCGATACGCACAAGAACCGCGGCGTGATCCTGCTGCTGCTGGGACGCTTCGACGAGGGCTGGACGGAATACGCCTGGCGCTGGCAGACCGACGAAGTGTCGCGGCCGAAGTATCCGCAGCCGCTCTGGGACGGCTCGCCGCTGGACGGCAAAACCATCCTGCTGACGGCCGAGCAGGGCCTGGGCGACACCGTGCATTTCATCCGCTACGCGGCAGTGCTGAGACAGAAGTACGACTGCCGAGTCATCGCGGCCTGCCCCAAGCCGCTGCTGCAATTGCTGCAGACGTGCCCCGGCATCGACGCACTCGTCGCCCAGGACGAAGCCCCTCCGGCCTTTGACGTGTACTGCGCACTGCTGGACATCCCCGGACTGCTCCGCGACCGTCCGGACACTTTTCCCTGCCAGATTCCGTACTTGCGTGCCGACCCGGAACTGATCCGCCACTGGCACGACTACCTCCAAGCCTATGGCGGCTACAAGATCGGCTTGGCTTGGCAAGGCAATCCCAAGCACCAGGCGGACCGCATGCGGAGTATGCCGCTGACCGAGTTTGCGCCTTTGGGAAAACTGAAAGGCTTCCAACTCTTCAGCCTGCAGAAGGGCGCGGGCGTCGAACAGTTGGACAACCTCGCCGGGACGCTGGATGTCGTGCCGCTGGGCGCTGGGTTGGACGAGTCGACGGGCGCGTTCATGGACACAGCTGCCGTACTGTGCAATTTGGATCTGCTGATCACGACCGACACAGCCATCGCGCACGTCGCGGGCGCGCTGGGCGTGCCCACGTGGCTGGCCTTGTCCTACGTCCCCGATTGGCGCTGGCTGTTGGAGCGTGGCGACTCGCCCTGGTACCCCAGCCTCCGCCTTTTCCGTCAGCCCTCGGTCGGCGATTGGGCCGGCGTGGTCCAGAGCATGGCGGAGGAATTGCTTCCATTGTCGCCGCGAATCCAGCGCCGCCAGAGCGAAGATTATCGCGTGGCAGCCGCGGGCCGCAATCGGCTGGTCCGCGCTCGGCACGGGTTGCTGTTGTACAACCGGCACGACATCTACATCGGCCGCTCGTTGGAACTGTACGGAGAATACTCCGAAGCGGAAAGCGAACTTTACAGCCAAGTCGTGCGGCCGGGCCAAGTGGTGATCGATGCCGGAGCGAATATCGGCGTCCACACGCTCTTGCTGTCCAAACTGGCGGGTGACCAGGGGCTGGTTTACGCGTATGAACCGCAGCGGGCAATTTACGAGATCCTGTGCGCCAACATGGCGTTGAACGGACGCAAGAACGTGCGCTGCCGGTGCGAAGCGTTGGGCGACACGGCGGGCGAGATCTGCGTGCCGCCCCTCGACTACGATGCCGAGACCAACTTTGGCGGTCTGGGACTGGGAGGTTACCAAGGCGGCGACAAGGTGCCCGTCGTCACGATCGACGGACTGCAACTGCCGCGTTGCGATCTGCTGAAGGTCGACGTGGAAGGCATGGAATTGCCAGTCTTGCGAGGAGCGGCGGACACGATTCGCAAGTTCCACCCGATCCTGTACGTGGAAAACGATCGCCTGGAATCATCACCGGCGTTGATCGAGTACCTTTTGGCGCTGGATTACAAGCTCTATTGGCACTTGCCGCCGCTGTACCATCCGGCGAATTTTTTCGCCAACCCCGTCAACGTTTTTGGCAACGTCGTGTCGTCCAACATGTTGTGCATCCACTCCTCGGTCAAATCCTCGATCAGCGGGTTGAGGCCGATCGAGAAGCCGGAGGAGCACTGGCTGAAGAGAGGATAAATCGCGAATCATGCAAGCCAAGCCGATTCTGGTCGAGGTCGCTCCGGGCGAATTGATCGACAAGATCACGATCTTGCAGATCAAGTCCGAGCGGATCACGGATGCGGACAAACTGAGGAATGTGCGGATCGAGTTGGAAGTCCTGGAGGCCGCCCGCGATGGCGCGATGCCCGCCACGGGGGAACTCGGCGAGCTGACGGCCCAACTGAAGCAGGTCAACGAGGCCCTTTGGGAGATCGAGGACGCCATCCGCGATTGCGAACGCGAGCAGGATTTCGGGCCGAAGTTCGTCGAGTTGGCGCGATCGGTGTACCATAGCAACGACCGTCGAGCGGCCTTGAAGCGGCAGATCAACGAACTGCTGCGGTCGAAACTGATCGAGGAGAAATCCTACGCCGCGTATTGAACCTCCCTGTGTAGCACGGCTCTCCGAGCCGTGCCGGACGCGTCCCCAACGTAGCATGGCTCTCCGAGCCGTGCCGGACGGCTCAGCAACCCCAGATTGCGTGTTCAGGGTGTTTCCCTCGTCCCCGCGCCAGATTATGATGGTCGATACTTGTTCGTCACCACACCCCGTTTCCCGCCTTGAGTAGCACGAGGAGTTAACGCATGTCTTGTGTACGCTTTGTTTTACGTCGGCAGTTCGCAGCATTCCTGCTAGCCGTCGGCGCCACGCTCTGGATGGCCGACGGTACTGGGCGACTGGATCGGGCTCAGGCAGCCGAAGCTTCGCAGGCCAAGAATCCCAGCGTCGTCCCCCCGGTTTCTTGGCTGTTGAAACCGGTCGAAACGCCCGACGCCGAAGCGGCTACCGAGGCCGCGATGAAGCCCTACACGCAGAAGATCATCGGGACTGACGTCACGTTCGACATGGTGCCCATCCGCGGCGGCAAGTTCTTGATGGGCAGTCCGGAAGACGAAGCCGACCGCAAAGACGACGAGGGCCCGCAGTTCGAGGCGGAAGTGGAAGCGTTTTGGATGGGCAAGTGCGAGGTCACTTGGGAAGAGTACGAACTGTGGGGCATGGGACTGGACAAACAGTTCCGCAAGGTGACCGGCGCCAAGACCACCGAGTGGGACACCCTGGCCGACGCGATCACGATGCCCACCAAGCCCTACGCGGACATGTCCTTCGGGATGGGCAAGGAAAAGACGCCCGCCATCAGCATGACGCAGTTGGCTGCCAAGATGTACTGCAAGTGGCTGTCGGCGAAAACCGGCTACTACTACCGGCTGCCGACGGAGGCGGAATGGGAGTACGCTTGCCGCGCGGGCACCAAGACCGCCTTCAGTTTCGGCGACGATCCGGAGGATCTGGATGACTACGGCTGGCACTACGGAAACAGCGACGACAAGTATCAGAAAGTCGGCCAAAAGAAGCCCAACCCGTGGGGCCTGCACGACATGCACGGAAACGTCGCGGAGTGGGTGCTGGATGAGTACACGCCGGACGGCTACAAGCCGGCTGGCGGCAAGACGGCCAAGAACCCGGTCGTGGTGCCGAACAAGATCGACCCGCGCGTGGTGCGCGGTGGTTCCTGGTTCGAGGACGCCGACCGGGCGCGGAGCGCGGCTCGAGCGGGTTCCACTCGCGAGTGGAAAGCCCAGGACCCGCAGATTCCGCAGAGCGTCTGGTACCTGACGGACGCCGAATGGGTCGGCTTCCGCGTGGTCCGTCCCTTGCGAAAGCCCACGCCGGCAGAGGCCGAAAAGTACGACATCGATCCCCTGCAGAAGCAGGATATGCTCGACTACCAGGAAATGCGCGGCGCGGTCGAGTGACACGGCGCCTGAAAAAGAAGCCCGGCTTTTTCGGACAAGCCGGGCTTCCGGAGCCGCAGCCAGGCACGGCAGTTCGGCTTTCCAGACCCTGACCCCGCCTTTTCCGTACGTCTTCGCCCCTTTTTCCCAGCTCCGGTTTTTGGCTTTCATGCCCCGACGAAAGGCACGATTCATGAACGCTCCCAACGCTCCGACTTCAGCTTCCGCCACGCGTCGTGACTTCCTCAAGCAGACTTCCACCGCTTTGGCTGGCTTGTCGCTCTCACACGGTCTGGCCGCCCGGAGCTATGCGGCCGAACAGAACACAATCAAAATCGCCTTGATCGGCTGCGGCGGGCGAGGAACCGGCGCCGCCGCCAATGCGCTTTCGACCGCCGGCCCCGTGCAATTGGCCGCCATGGCGGATGTCTTCGAGAACCGTCTGGCGGGCAGCCTGAAGCATCTGTCGGGGAACTTTGCCGGCAAGGTCGACGTTCCTCCGGACCGGCAGTTCCTGGGAATGGACGGCTTCAAGAAAGCCATCGATCTGATCGCTCCCGGCGGCGTCGCCGTGCTCGCCACGCCGCCGGCCTTCCGGCCGATTCATTTGGAGTACGCGGTCGCCAAAGGCTGTCACGTGTTCATGGAGAAATCCTTTGCGGTCGACGCGCCGGGCATCCGCCGAGTGCTGAAGGCCGGCGAGGAGGCGACAAAGAAAAACCTGAAGATCGCCGGCGGGCTCATGAGCCGTCACTACCAGCCGCTGGAAGACGCGGTGGCCCGCATCCACGACGGCATGATCGGCGAGGTTATCACGGCTTGGGCGTATCGCGAGCATGGCCCGGTCGGTTTCTCGCCCAAGTCGCCGAACGAAAACGATTTGGCGCACCAGATCCGTAATTACTCGTGCTACACCTGGTTGAACGGCAGCTTTCTGCTCGATTGGCTGATCCACAACCTGGACGTCTGCTGCTGGGTCAAGGACGCTTGGCCCGTTTCCGCCCAAGGCCAGGGCGGCCGGCAGGTCCGCACGGAAGCGGACCAGCTGTTTGATCACTACGCCGTGGAGTATTCCTTTGGGGACGGCACGCGTCTGTTCGCGCAAGGGCGGCATCAGGCCAATACGTGGGGCTTCTTCGGCGACGTGATCCACGGCGCCAAGGGTTCCGCGGTGCTGGGCGAGGGTATCCCGCAGCCCAAGATTTATAAGGCCCATCAGCAATCCGCAGAAAACCAGATTTGGGAATACCAAGGGCCGCCCTGTAATCAATACCAAAAGGAGCATGACCTCCTGTTCGCCGCGATCCGCGAGGACAAGCCTTACAACGAGACGGAGCGTTGCGCGTACGCCGCAATGACCGGCATCCTGGGCCGCATGGCCGCCGAATCCGGCCAGTTGATCACCTGGGAACAGGCGCTGGCATCCGACCTGGAACTTGCGCCGGGCTTGGACCAGTACACGATGGGCTCCGACGCGCCGGTGAAGGCGGACGAACAAGGCCGCTATCCCATCGCCCTGCCCGGCATCACGAAGGTGCTGTGAGGGGAGGCGGGTCACTCGCTCGCCGTCAAGGCGACCAGTTGGGGATGGCGAGGCAAGACAAGACTGACGCGGACGCCCTCGCCGGGGCTGCTGTCGATGGCGGTGGTGCCGCCGATCAAGCGGGCGCGTTCGCGAACGCCGACCAAGCCAAAAAGCCCTTCGCCGACCGCCTTGGGATCGAATCCGACGCCCCAGTCGCGGACCACGATTTCCAGGCTTTCCCCGGTGTCTTTCAGTTCCACGCAGGCTCGTTCCGACTGGCTGTGACGTAGGACGTTGACCAGGCACTCTTGAACGATTCGATAGATGGCCAATTCGGATTCGGGGGCAAGACGGGGAAAACTCCGGTCGATGGTCAGTTCGATTTGCATCTCGCTTGATTGTGCCAGCCGCTGCGTCAGCGTCCGCAACGCACCGATCAGGCCGGCCAGTGCCAGGTCCGGCGGCCGCACTCGATCGATCAACTGTCGCGCCTCGACCGCTCCTTGCCGCAAGGCCTCGGCGACCGCATCCAACTTCTGCTCCGCCCCGTGCTTGCTCTTGCCAACACTCCAGCGATAAGCGTCCAACTGCATCAGCGCGCTGATCATTTGCTGGACAAACCCGTCGTGGATTTCATAGGCGATCAGTTGCCGCTCGCGGTCGGTCAGCTTCAGCACCTGCTCGACGGCCGCCAGTTTCTCGTCCTTCTGTTCCTCGGAGGATTTCCGTTCCGTGATGTCGACCAGCACCGTCACGACGCATTCCGCATCTTCACAGTTGAGCGGTCGTTGCCAAACCAATAGCCAGAGTTCCGTTCCGTCTCGGCGGCGACTCTTCACCTCTTCCCCGCTGATGTGGCCCTCCCTGTTCAGAAGTTCCTTCAGGTGGCGCCGGTCCCGCAGGCGGGGAAACAAGAAGTCGCAGTTGTGGTTCCACAAGCGGGCGGCGTCCATGCCCAACAGGTTGTCCAAGGCCTGATTCGTGTACACGATCTTTCCGTCGGCGCGACGAATCACGGCGAGAGGGATGGGCAGGCACTCGACGATGCGGCGGAACGCTGCCGCTGCTTCGAGTTGTCTCGGCAGCGCGGGGCGCTGCTTCGGGCTGTGTTCACATCGCGTCACTCGACGTTCCTCGGGTCTTGTCATGGGCGGCACCTCCACCTCGACTCTGTCCATCGTCATGGGAGTCCGTCCTTAAAGTGCTTTCAACGATTAAGCTAGCAAAGTACCGTGGTCAAGTCTACAGGTTGGGGGGGACGATTCGAAACTCTTCGTCGCGTGCAAACCTGTTCGCCCCACTCGATATGCTCTTGCCTTCGGGAAGGGTTTCGGCTTGACGCAGACCTTGGAAATGATGCTAATGGAACACCTGAATGGTCGTTCCCTTAATTATAGGGGGAAACCATCGAGAGGGTCATTTTTTCTCGAAGGGCTCGAGGGGGATTGAATTCCTGGAAAGCGCAAAGCCTTTTATGGATTGAACTTAGGGGGTAGTCACTTCAAACTTCCGTTTTCGCGGAAAAAGGACCGGCGACGCGATTCGTCGTTGGTCGGCGAAGATTGAAGTTCGAAGGGGGTAACCCGAATTTGGTACACGAGTACAAATTCCTATTGGTTTCGCGGACGTACTTTTTGTGCATTTGCCGCAGATTGTCTGTCACCCCGCCCCAACAACTGTTTTCCACGTCGGAGGATTATGATGTCCCTGCCCGCATTCTGCTTCCTTGTGGTTGTTTTTGGCCAAACGGTGCCGATGGACAGCGAGTTGCCCGGTGCACGACTGCAGCTTGGTCCGCTGCAGGCGCCTGCCGCGTCGAGTGCGCAGGAGCCGAACGCCGTCGGGCTGGGCGTTCCGAGTGCTCCGACCGAGCCTTCGTCAGCTGCGGAGCCGGATCGCGCTTCCCCACCGCAGCGGGCGATCTACGGCGGTCAACCGGAAGTCGCTGCCGATTCCGCACCCACGCTTGCACCGTTGCAGTCGGAATCGGGAACGACCGAGCCCGCCGTGCTCCCGTCAGCCACTCTGGCGGAATCTCTGCTTCGAGAATCCCTGGCGAGCCGCGAAGGGGGCAGTCTTTCGGGAGACCCTGTCGCGTTGAAAGCCCTGCTGGCACCGACGACGATCGGGACTCGCCGTTTGGACGAAGTCACGGCTTACTGGCGTCTGGCGCACACGATTGCGGCTTATCACTATGCCCTGGACGAGCAGCGATTCCTGATGTCGCTGGCCGCCATCGGCAACCGCGACGATCAGCCGTTGTTGGCGGCCGCGCAAGCGTCGGCCAAGGCGGAACGAGCGGAATCTCGTCTGGCGGCGATACGCGCGCAACAGGCGCTGGCCGGGATCGCCTCGCTCACCCAAGATGCTCGACGGCCCTTGCCGGCCGATCCGCCGTTTGTCGGCGCGTACCGCACGTATTTCAAGGAGTTGAACGAGCGAGGGGCGGCGGCCAATGACCTGCGGCAGATCGACGAAACCCTGCCGGTCGTCCACGAACTGATCGAGGCCCAAGCAGAAGCCGTCGTTGCGGCCGGGACCGCTCTGAACCAGATTCAGCGGGCGCACGAGCAAGGACAGGCCTCGCTGGTCCAAGTGCTCGATGCCCACCAGCGGCTTCACCGCCATCGCCGTGATTTCTTGGCAGCCGTCGAAGAGTACAACGGGCAAATCGCCCATTACGCCCTCTCGGTGACGGTGCCCGCCGTCAGCGGAGAACGCGTCGTAGGAATGTTGATCGGCACCGGCAGAGGGCACAAGTCCGTGTTGGCCGCAAAGGGCGAAGGCGGCCAGATTCAACGCGTTTCCGGTGAACAACCCGTAACCGATGACAAAGGCGGCCCGGTGTTTCGCGAGCCCCGGTTGGAATCACCCTGATGGCGACGCTCGTGGAGTGTCTGGCCGATTTCGGGGTGGGCTTGTTGGTGATGCAACGGGAAGCTCAATCCGCGGCAAACGGGGCCGCTGAACGCCAGCGGTGGAGATCCGGTAATTCGGAAGGTAACGGGATTGCAGCCTGATGACGTGGTTGACCTGGATACGGGGGCTCCGCTCCGTAACCGGCCGGCCGCGAGGCTCTGCTTCGCATGAGGCTGGAGGAGCAGGCGAGCTGGGGCGCTGGCGGACGGCGCCTGGAAACAGCTTCGCAAAAGCGGGTTCACAAGCGGCTGGTTTGGATTACCATGAGTTCATGCACACTTCCACACCAAGCCAGGATTCGCCCCAGCGTGCGCGCTGGTGGCATCTGGCACCGAAACATCTGTTGGTGGCCGTTTTTTGGAGCGTCTTTTTCCTCTGGCTCAACCGCTTGCCGCTGGAGTCCGGCGAGTTGTGGGGCGATGCATCCTATGGCAAATGGATTTTGGCGAACCAGGCCGTGCCGGCCGAGGATCCCTTGATGCCGCTGGCCGCCGGAATGCGGCTGTTCGACTCGGCCTGGCTCAGTCAAGTGATCTTTGCCTGGGCCCACTCGCTGGGCGGCGCTGAGGCATTGTCCTTCTTGTTTGCGGCGAGCGTGCTGGCCGCGCAGTTGATCCTGGCGCGGGCGTTCTATCTGCAGACTCGCAGCCTGTTGGCCGCGCACGTCGGCGTGTTGTTGGTCGTGGCGGTCAGTCACAGCCGTCTGCCGGAGGCCCAACCCGACATCTTCGGCATGCTGTGTCTGGCGGTGTTGTTGTGGTTGCTGGTGAGGGACCGAGTGGCCGAGGTCGGCGCATCAGCCAGCGACGCGGGGTCGCGCCGCGGTCGCTGGACGTTGTGGCTGGGGATTCCGCTGCTGCTGGCGATGTGGGCGAACCTGCACGGTTCGTTTGTTTGGGGGCTCTTGGTGCTGGTTTGCTGGGCGGCCGGGGTTGTGGCCGAGACGGTGTGGCGGCAGCGAGGTCTCCGCGGCGTGGCCGCAGACGCGGCGGTGCGGCGCTGGGTCTGGCTGAGCGAATTGGCGTTGGTCGCCAGCTGCCTGAATCCCTACGGCGTCCAACTGGTGCTGTACCACGCGTGGTTTGCGGATTTTCGCCAGTTGCAGGATTTGGAGGCCTGGCAGCCGCTGGTGCTGCTCAAGCCGGGCGGGCGGGAACTGGTGGCGTCGCTGTTGGTCGCGATCTTCGTGTTCCGGCTGAGCCGCCGAAAGGTGGCCGTCGCCGAGGCGTTGTTGCTGGTCGCCTTCAGCTTCGTTTTCGCCGGCGGCGTGCGGATGGCCTGGTGGTACGCGGCCGTTTTCGGCGTCGCCGTCACGCCGCACTTGGCGGATCTTGGGACGCGCTGGGCGAGGTTGATTCCTGGGCTGCGTCTCGCGACACAGGATGCGCAAGGCCGCCCCCGATTCCGCTGGGCTGCTGGCAAGACCTTGGGTTGCACGGTCATGACACTGGGCGTGCTGTGGATCTGCTTCGCGCTCTCTCCGGCCTGGTCGGCGTTGGTCCGAGGGCAACCCCGCTCGCCCGAGCGGCTGTACGGCTACGGGACGCCCTGGAAACTGAGTGGTTACCTCCGCGAGCAGCCGCCGGAAGGCCAGGTGTTTCATCCGCACTGGTGGGGCGACTGGTTGATTTGGGACGGTCCGCCGCGCCTGCGGCCTTTCTTGACCTCGAACTTGCACCTGGTGCCGCCGAAGGTATGGACCGAATACCGCATTATTCGCGAAACGCGAGCCGGCTGGGACAAGGTGATGCTGCGATACGGCGTCCGGACGGCGGTCTTGGACCGGTATCGCCAGAAGACGTTGCAGCGTTATCTGCGGCAGTCGGACGACTGGCAAGTGCTGTACGAGGACGAATGGGGGCTGGTCTTCGGCCGCACGGAGGGCAAGCCGTCGGCGCGGCGGAAGAGCGAAGAGACGGAACAGGGGG
>CAYPGE010000343.1:0-10315 GCA_964409865.1 uncultured Pirellulaceae bacterium | reverse complement strand
TGCGTCACCGAAAACGGAATCGTGAAATTGGCCACGCGAGAATAGACGGGGGCCGGGCCGCTCGTGTCGCGGGAAGCGGGCGGAACGTTGTTCGTTGGAGCGGGCGGATTCTGGCGTGCGGAGAACGGATCTGCTGTCGAAGGAGCCGCGGTCTCGCCGGGCGAGAAGTTCTGGGCGAGTCCTCGATCGTTCAGGAGGACGAGGATCGCAATGATGAACGCTGACGATCGCATGGATCGTCCCCTTCCTTGAACATAACGGCTCCCGTGCGTGCCGGGCGGCGTGGGCCTGGTTCTGGTGGGTTGGGTCGCCAGACCTTCAATCCGCGCGGCCGTACTGGGCGCGCGAGACCGCCCAAGTCTCGTATCGGCCAAGACCAAGTTCTGCTTGAAGTTCTTACTAGATTGCGGGATAAGCGGGGAAGCTGGGACGATTCTAACGATGAACCCCGGATCGCAGGGTTACTTGCCATCCCTTGCCAGGGCTTGGCGAGTTTCCTGGATGATCTGGATAAACTGGCGTGCCAGCGACGTGATGCGCTCCAGGTTGCCTGTCTCGACCGCCTTCTTTTCTACCAAAGAGCCGCCCACCCCCAATACGCAGGCGCCACAGCGGAGGAATTCAGCGGCGGTATTCAGGTCGACCCCGCCGGTCGGCATCAGGCGCACTTGAGGAAGTGGCCCGTGTAGGGCTTTTAGGTACTTTGGGCCGGTGATTTCGGATGGAAAAACCTTGACGATATCTGCCCCAGCTTCCCATGCCGTAACGACTTCGGTTGGCGTCAGGGCACCCGGCATGACCAGCTTGCTGTACCGCCGGCACAGTCGGATGACGTCCAAATTGATGTTGGGGGAGACAACGAACTGGGCCCCGGCCAGCAGGGCGGCTCGGGCGGTCTCCGCATCCAGGACGGTACCCGCCCCCAACAACACGCGGTCGCCCATTCGCTGAGCTACGGTCTCCAGGACACGGACCGCACCGGGAACGGTGAAAGTAATCTCCATGACTTCCACGCCGCCGGCCAGCAGCGCCTCGGCAACGTCTGCGAGCAATTCGCCGCTACTGGCACGAATCACCGCCACAATACCGGAATCCAGGACGCGGGACAGGTGTTTGTCTTTCATAGCGAAATTCCGTGAACTTGCCGTGTGCGGGCGTCGTAACATGTCAAGCGACACGGGAATGTCGGGACGGAAACGACGCAAATGATCGTTCGGCAGTCCCCTGTTTTGGGTTGAAACGCAAACCCGGAAGCCCGGCTTTTTCGGAAAAGCCGGGGTCCTTTGCGGCTGAAAAACTGAGAAACGCGAGTTTAGCGTAGGAATCGTGCCGGCTGGTGTCAACCGCTGCTCGACAGCGGCGGGTATCGCCGTGCCGGATTCCTGTCAGGGCGGCAGTGTCGCCGTCCAAGCTGGCCAGGAAAGGCCATCTAGCACCGAGGCAAAAGGGGAGACCCGGGAAGGTCGAGCCGAGAAACCTTGCACTTGCACGTTGGTAAAGCTTTACCAATAAGGTGGAATGTGCATAATATGGGCGAGATCAATCCGGAAGCACCAATCGCCAGTCACGTTGCTGGCACGGGTCTCCTGTCATGCTGGAATTCCTTCGCTCCACGCCGGCCCAGGCGGTGATCTGGGTGAGTGTGCTGATCGTGCTTTGCACCGTCGGCGTCTACGTCGTGAAGTGGGTTCGGAATCGGCACGGCAGCGATGAACCGCCGGCCAGC
The DNA here is from genome assembly GCA_964409865.1 of uncultured Pirellulaceae bacterium. Classification (GTDB taxonomy): domain Bacteria; phylum Planctomycetota; class Planctomycetia; order Pirellulales; family Pirellulaceae; genus Anammoximicrobium. Next base: position 8,589 of record CAYPGE010000343.1, on the reverse strand, counting down.
GAGTTGTTGACTGACTTTCGCGAGATGAGTGAGCACGGGGAAATCACGCCGCAGGAGTTCCGGCAGATCAAAGCGGTGCTGGGGACGAAGTTACAGCCCAAGGGGGAGTCCAAGAATACGGAAGGCGACGAATAGAGCCGTGGGTGCCGATAAGCCGTAAAGCTTGGTGCCACAGATTATGTCGGTTGATCCGCCGCCGAAATCTTCTGTGTTCTCGGACACCTCCGAGGTGCGATATGGGAGTTACCGACATCGTTGACAGCTCGAGTACAGCGGACAGGGAAGCCCACCAAACAGCCGCCGGCGAAACTGGATCGCCCGGTGGTTGAGTCGAGCGACACCTGGAGTTTGAACCGCTCGCGGCTCTCGAAGATTGGGAGATCGCCAGTGGGCTTTGGAAAGGAGTTTGTATGCCCGTTGGAAAGGACTTGGGTGGCGGACGCAAGGGCGGCAGCACGACGAAGAAAAACGCGTTCTGCTCCTTCTGTCGCAAGAGCTACCGTGACGTTGGGCCGCTCGTCGAAGGTCCCGGAGATGTCTACATCTGCGGCGAGTGCATCGATCTGTGCCAGTCGATCCTGGAACAGGAGAAACGCCGCCGGGGCCCCGCCAAGAAACTGTTCAACGAAATCCCGCCGCCCCGCGAGATGGTGCGGCAGTTGGACCAATACGTGATCGGTCAGGAAGCCGCCAAGAAAGTCCTCGCGGTCGCCGTTCACAATCACTACAAACGTCTCTCCCTGGGCTGGGAAGGCACCGACGTTGAGATCGACAAATCCAACATCTTGCTGATCGGTCCCACGGGCTCCGGCAAAACCCTGTTGGCGCGGACTCTGGCGCGGATCCTCAACGTCCCGTTTGCGATCGGGGACGCCACGACGCTGACCGAGGCCGGTTACGTCGGCGAGGACGTGGAAAACCTGTTGCTGAAGCTGCTGCACGCGGCCGACTTTGATCTGGATGCCGCCCAGCGGGGTGTGTTGTACATCGACGAAATCGACAAGATCGGCAGGACCAGTCACAACGTGTCCATCACGCGGGACGTGTCCGGCGAGGGCGTCCAGCAAGCCCTGCTGAAAATGCTCGAGGGCACCATCGCCAACGTGCCGCCGCAGGGCGGCCGCAAGCACCCGGAACAGCAGTACATCCAGATGGACACGACCAACATCCTGTTCATCTGTGGCGGCACCTTCGTGGGGGTCGAGGACATCGTCCGCAAGCGGTTGGGGCGGCGGACTATGGGCTTCGGCCAGCCCGCCAGCTATCGCAGCGACGCCAGCACGGCGGAGTCGCTCAGCCAGATTACCTCGGAGGATCTGATCCATTACGGCATGATCCCCGAATTCGTCGGCCGTCTGCCGGTCATGGCCCCGCTGATGCCGTTGAGCGAGCAGGGCTTGGTCCAGGTCTTGACAGAACCGAAGAACGCGTTGATCAAGCAGTACCAGACGCTGTTCGAGATCGAGAACTGCAAGCTGGAGTTCACGCCGGACGCGCTGCGAGCGATCGCGGGCAAGGCCTATGAAAAAGGGACGGGGGCGCGGGGGTTGCGCTCGATCGTCGAAGACGCCATGTTGGATATCATGTACGAACTGCCCGATCACGGCGAAGGAATCACGTACAAAATCGACGAGGACTTCATCGAGGGCCGGAACCGCTGCATCAAGCTGCCCGCGCCGCAAACCAAGAGCGCTTAAGACGTCGCTAGACGACGAGTGGGTGGGGCTCGAAGAACGCCAGCCGCAAGGCTGGCGTTCTCTTTTTGGGTATCATGGGTGAGCCCGGCCGGTTGATGATTTCGCCTTCCACCGGCTTACGTTTCTTCCGGTTTTTGTCGCGTCTCGGAGGACGCTTGGAGGGCGTGGCGGACGGTGACGCGTTGCGATTGGAGGGTCGCGCCAAGGTGTTGGCGGCACCATTCAGCTTGCCAAAGCTGGACTCCAAAATCTGACTGCTGCCGGGCAGGCGTTCGCCCGGCCTCGTTCGTCCGACCGTAGAGAGTCGGCGACGCGTACTCCCCTGACCGTCTTGAACCGCCGCACGCTCCGCAAGGTGGCGTCGTTCGTGGTGCCGAACATGCTGCCGTACTTGTTCACGGAGAAGGCGATCGCGGCCTGCTGGTGGTTCAAGAACGACCGCGGGGGGCCGGCGTTTTTGACGTGGGAGGCCAACGGGCCGGGCCAGGAATTCCAGAAGCGGGGCCCGGAGACGGATTTTGGTAAGGGACTTCTACTACCGCAGGCACGCGGACGTGGTCACCAAGCGGGCGACGAACAAGCCCGGCTACTGGACGCAGAAGCGTTCGGAGCTGCTGGGCCCGAACGGATGATGCCTGTCCTTTTCGCTCGGGGATCGGTCGGTGATCGGTGATCGGTCGGAGGGCGGAGGTCAGAGGTCGGGCACCGATTACCGATTACCGGTCACCGATCACCGGCTATTGGGGTGCTTGAACTATGGACCCGTCGAGTCCTGCGGATCTTCAGAAACTCCGGGAAGCCATCCGGCACTCGCAGAGCGAGTTGGAGCCGTTTCGGCAGCAGTACCGGGAGCGGCTGGTCCAGTACGCGGGGGACGGGTACGGGGACAACCGGGATGCCGCGGACACTCCGTTCAACGTCTACAACCTGGCGCTGCGGATCTACAAGCGGCGGCTGTTCAGCGGGCAGATGCGGGTGCTGGTCACGTCCCGCAGTCCGTCCGAGCGGCGGGCGGCAGCTGGATTTGCGCGGATCGTCGACAGTTCGACCGTCTTTTCCGGCTCCCAGCGAATCAGGCCCAGGTTCTCCACGAACACCACGTACAACACGGGGACGATCATCTTGGTCACCAGCGTGGCCAGCAGCAGGCCGGTGATCTGGACGTAGCACATCGGCTGCCACAAGGGGCCGCCTTCGATGGCCAACGGGATCAGGCCGCCCACCGTGGCCAGGACGGTGACCAGCACGGGCCGCAGCCGGACCAGGGCCGAATCGATCACCGCGCGGTGCAGCGATTCGCCCCGCTCACAGGCGTCCTCGATATAGTCGAACAGCACGATGATGTGGCTAACGATCACCCCAGCCAGCGAAGCCACGCCCAGGAAGGCCATGAAGCCGAAGGGGGCGTCAGTAATCGCCAGGCCCATGACGCCGGCCATCAGTCCGAACGGGACCGCAGCGAACACGACCAGCGGCTTGGTGACGCTGTTGAATTGCAGTACCAGCGCCAGGTAGATCATCACCAGGGACACGACCAGCGCCACGGACACCGCCCGGAAGCCCTTGACCTGCTCTTCGTGCTCGCCGCCAAATTCAAAGCGATAACCGGGCGGCCAGGCGGCGGACAGCCGAGCGAGCCGATCATGCATCTGGGCCACCACGCTGCTGGGCAACACGCCCGGGAGCGTATCGCACTTGACGGTCACGCACCGCTGATGCTGCCGGCGGCAGATCTTGGGGCTGACCAACTGCGGCTCGAACCGCGCGATCTGGCTCAACGGCACCCGCACGTTGGTCGTGGTGCTCACGGCGTCGATGCCGTCCAGGTCCTCGACCCGCGCCCGCTCGTCGCTCCGCAGCCGGAACGTGATCGGGATCAAGCGGTCCTCCTCCCGCAAATACGTGGGCGCTGTCCCGGACAACCCGGTCTGCAGCAGCAGGGCCACATCCTCGTGACTGATCCCCGCCAGGTTGGCTTTGTCCGCATTGATGAGTGCAGCCAACTGCAGCACCTCCGGCTCCCAGTCGTCGTGGATGTTGTCCGTGCCGGGCAGCGACCGCAACTGCTGCCGGGTGTCGGCCGCCAGGCGGCGAAGCGTTTCGATCTCGTCGCCATAGATGCGGATCTGCACGGGAATGCCGACGGGTGGACCGGTCTCCAACTGCTCGATCGTCACCCGCGCCGCGGCGATCCGCAACGGCAACTCGCGTTTCAGCCGTCGGACCACGGCCTCCGTGATTTCTCGATCGACCGTGCGGACCAGGATCTGGGCATGGTTGTCCGCACGCTGTTCCGGCACGATCGACAGCCAAAACCGCGGTCCGCCTTGTCCGACGAACGTCGTGTACGAACGGATGTCTTTCCCCGCCAGGGCTTCGATCTGCTGGATCGCCCGCAGCGATTCGTCCCGCGTCTGCCGGATCGACGAGCCTTCGGCCAGGAACAGGTTGACCGTAAAGGCCGTGTGCAAATCCTTCGGGAAGAAGGAGGTTCCCAGCAGCGGCAAGACGGCCGTGCCGGCAGCCAGCAGCAGGCTGCAGACGCCCAACGTCAACAGCTTGTGCCGCAGGCACCACTCGGAGAATCCGTTGTAATACCTCGCAAACGTCGCGCCCCGCCCGCCTTCGGTCAGACTGGCCTCGAAGCCTTTCTGCCCGCGCAGCACATAGTAACCCAGCAGCGGCATGAACGTCATCGACACAATGCGGCTGGCCACCAGCGAAGCCGTCACGACCACCGGCAGCGAGTAGATGAACTCGCCCACCTTGCCCCGGACCAACAACAGCGGCAGGAAGGCTACGCAGTTGGTGAGGGTCGCGTACAGGATGGCGCGGGCCAGCTTCTGCGGCCCCAGCCAGGCCGCCACGTCGCGAGGCGTGCCGTGCGCCAGTTCACGGTTGATCGCATCCCCGGCCACGACCGGGTCATCGACCAGCAGTCCCAGGGCGATGATCATGGCGGCGATGGAGACCTGCTGCAGGTCGATGCCGATCAGCTGGCAGATGCCCAGGGTCATGGCCACGGTCAAAGGAATGGAAAACGCGACCAGCAGGGCGCTGCGCCACTCCATCAGCAGCAGCGCGACCACGACCACGATCACCACGGCCTCGATCAGGTTCTGGTCGAACTGGCCGATCTTCTGCTGCACTTCGCGCGGCTCGTCGTGCGTCCGTTCGACCTGCAGGTCGGCCGGCAGCACGCCCTGCAGCGAGTCCATCGCCGCGTCGATGTCCCGGCCGAATTGTTCGATTTGCGTCCCCGGCGCTTGACGCACCGCCAGCGTCACGGCTCTCGACGTCTGCAGTTGGGTGGCGTCCGGCAACGGGGCCTCGTCGCCGCTGCGGCCTTGCTGGTCAAACGTCAGCTCGCTGGGCAGCTGCGCACGAGGCGGATCGTGGGCGTCCACTTTGATCGAGCGGAAGTTCATCACGTCCGGCGGGTCTTCGTAGCCGCGGACCACGTCCACCAGGTCCCGCAGGTAGGTCGGAAAACCGTGCTGCACGTCCAGCACCAGCTGGCCGATCTCCTGCTCGCTGCGAAACTCGCCGCTGGGATGCACGTCCAAGTTCTGTCCGGGGATCTCGATCCGGCCGGCAGGCAGGTTGATGTTGCGGCCCTCCAGCCGGGCGGCCACGGTGTGCGGCGAGAGGTCGAGCGCCGCGAACCGCCGCCCGCTGTAGTACAGATAAACGGCCTCGTCCTGGACGCCGATCTCGTCGATCCGGCCCACCGTCGGATACGCTTTCAGCCGGTCGCGGACCTGGTCGGCGAAACGTCGCAGCTGGCGGTAGCTGTAGCGGTCGGGGCCGCCCAACGGATCGCGCGGCGAGCGGCGGAGCTTGCTTTCCAGGCCGGCAAGATCCCGCACCAGCACGCCGGGCCACATGTCCGGGTGCGTCATCCCTGTGCCGGCCGTGTCCCGCTCCCAACGCAACGCCGCGCGGATCAAGTCCTCGTCCGTTTTGCCGGCGGCGAGCTGGAAATCGAGGCAGCCGGTGCTGGGCGCTTCGACAATCGCGGCGTCCTGCACCAGGCCCGTCTCCGTCAGACTCCGCAGTAAGCTCTGGCCCAGCCACAACACGTAGGACCGAGCCACGGTCTGGGGGTAGACCAGGACGGCGCTGATCCGGTCGCGGCGAAATTTCGCCGGCCGGGCGGCGCGGAAATCCGCCAGGGCGCGGCGGATGCTCTCCGCCCGCTGGCAAATCTCGAAGTCCGAGACCTTGGGGCTGGACACCGTCAGCATCACGGCCACCGTTTCGCCAAAATCCTTGTCCAGCTTCGGTTGCAACCGTTGGTTGCGGACCGTGGGCAAGTCGCGGATCGAGTCCAGCTTGTTCTGCAAGTCCTGCCAGACCAGTTCCGTGTCGCGCACCGTGTCGTGCAGTTCTACGAACACCACGGAGGCGCCTCGGCGGCTGAGCGAGCGGACTTTCTCGACGGCTGGATTCTCGCTGAGTCGCTGCTCGATCTTGCGGGTCACCTCCTGCTCGACCTTCTCCGCCTCGGCGCCCGGATACACCGTGACCACGGTTCCGATCCGCACGGGAATGTGCGGATCGTGCCGCTGGGGCATCTGGAAATAAGCGTAGACGCCCCACAGCAGCGTCGCCACCAGCGCCGTCCAGGCAACCGGACGCTTGTACACAAAGAACTGGGAAGTCGTCATGGGGCACCTCACAGCTGCACGCGGACTTCCTGCTCGCGGCCGGGCAGCACCCGCACCGCTTGTCCGTCCGTCAATCGCGAGCCGCCGCACACCACCACCGTGTCGCCCGCCTTGAGTTCGGAAGACGCGTCGGCGGCGACCCGAATGCGGTTGTCGTACACGCCGTCCAGGTGCACGCGGCGCCGGCGAACGACTTGCCGCTCCTGCTCCTCATTCACCGTGTAGACGGCGAATTCGCCGGGTTTCTCGCCGCGCTGGATGGACGTCATCGGCAGCAGCAGCATCGTTTCCTCGCAGCCGTTGAGGATCGTCACCACCATGCCCGGCTTGAGTCCGCGCGGCTCGTCGACCGTTACCTCGACTTCGAACGTCCGCGTCTTCGGGTCGGCGGCGGGATAAAGCTTCGTCACCCGCCCCGCGAAGCTCTCGCCAGGAAAGGCATCGGCCACGATCTTCAGCGACTGTCCCAAACAGAACTCAGCGATCTTCGTGTCCGGCACGCCAAACGCAACCCGCACCTGCGACAGGTCCATGACCTGAAGCACCGTGCGAGCTGCCTGGACTCGCTCGTTGGGCTCGACCAGTTTGCGCGCGATCGTGGCCTGGGGCAGCGGGACGCACAGCGAACAGTTTCGCAGATCGTCTTCCGCCTGTTGCAGGGCCACGTTGGCGGCGGCGACTTCGCGCCGGGCCCCCTCCAACTCGGCTTGAATCGCGTCTCGCCGAGCCCGCGCGTCGTCGTGCGCCTGTTCCGCGATCGCTCTCTCGTCCCGCAATTCCTTGAGGCGGCGATACTCGGCCTCCGCAGCCGTCAGATTGGCCGCTACCGCTTGTTCTTTGGCCCGAGCCTGGGCCAGTCGCTCGGCCGCCGCGGACCGCTGCCGCTGGCAGTCGGCGTCATCCAACTGAGCCAGCGGTTGCCGGAGGTCGCCGTTCACCACGTCTCCCTCCTGGACGTCGCGCAGCGTCCCGTCCGCGCCGCGGACTTGCAGCAACTGCTTGACCGTGCCAGGCACCTTGAACGACAGGTCCACCGCTCGCCGCTCGCGGACCGTGGCACTGATCTGCGTCCGGCAGGCGACTTGCTCCTGGGCCAGCGTCACGACCTGAACCGCGGCCGGCAGTGCGGCCGGGATATCGTGGCGTCCGCACCCGGAGATGATGACCAGCGGAAACAACATCGCCCGGAGCCAGGCTGTCCGGAGCGGCGCCGTACGGCGGTGGAGAGCCGCGCTGCGTGGAACCAACGGATTACCATTCGCGTTCATGACTGCTCACCCTGTACTCTTCTCCTTCAGAATCCCGTGCTGGAAGATCATCGTGACGGTTGACACGATGTCTTCCGCAGGCACGTTCGCGGAAATCAGAGACGGCGTCTCGATGAGCCTCACCACCCCGGATACGAAAAGCGCCCGGACGACTTCTTGGTTCAATCCCTTGCGTAAGGCCCCGTCGCGTCTGGCGGCCGCTAGTGCCTGTTCGAGAATCGTGTCAATCGCCGCTTCGCGAGTCTGCCGGAACTCCTCGTACACGTCTGGGTACAGGCGGTGGACTTCGTCGAACAGAGCAAACATGTTGCCGGAGCCGAGTTCGCTCAGTTCCCAGCCAAGCCGATTCAGGCAGGCGACAATCTCGTCGATGGACCCGCTCCGGCTTCCCTCCGCCGCCCTCTGGAAAACCGCACCGATCCGCTGGCATACCGCGCGGACCAGCCCTTCCTTGTCCGTAAAGTAGCGGTAGACCGTCACCCGCGTAACGCCGGCCTGGAACGCCACTTCCTCGGCGCTCGTCTTCCGGACGCACTGCTCCAGAAACAATCGAACCGCGGCCTGGAGAATCCGCTCTGAAGACGGTCGTTCAGTGCTCATGATACATGTGTATCATCGTTTGTATCATGCGTCAACTTGAGCGGCGAAGGTTTTTTCGGTTTTTTTCCGGCGGGCGAAGGACGCGAACACGTTCCCACGATCGTCATCGCCACAGGTAAAAAGGACAGGTGTAAAAAGGGGGGTAAAAAGGACAGGCATTATTGTCGCATAATAAGCTGGCTCAAACAGCGGTTGGACGCTGGCGACCGCCATGCGACGCTTGCGTGGCGTTCTCCCGCGAGCGGCCAGGAGCCCAGGGTAAGAAAACAGGACAAACGCCGAACCGCACACTGCGCCGAATGATGACAGTCTCGCCGCTGTTGTTGGCAGAGACCGGCGAGTTGCCCGTTTCGT
>CAYPGE010000342.1:0-10342 GCA_964409865.1 uncultured Pirellulaceae bacterium | reverse complement strand
ACGAAACCCAAACGCCCCAGCGACCACTATTCGAGGTCAGGAGTCCTGATCTTACGCATGGTCCGTCATCAGTCCTCCAGTTGTTTTCCGGTCGTGTCGGGCGCCCAGCAGATGGCGATCAGGCCGAGGGAAAGCGACCTGCCTGATCTCACCGTCCTAGTGGAACCGGTTGGCCTGATACGGTACAAACTCCGCTGGGCCGCTCCTCCAGGTCGTAATCCACGCCCGGCGGCGCGACTCGTCGGGATCGCACACGCACGTGACGTTGGCAAGGTCGGCGAACTCCTCGGCCAGCCCCACGCGTCGGCCGCCGCAGCCGATGATCCCGAACGTAGTGCAAAATCGTCGCTCCCCCGAGCAAGCTCGGCGGGGGCATGTCCCCAAAAATGCGCAGCTTCAAGCAGTCGGGGCGTTCCGTGGTTCCGAGCCGTCGATCCTCCACATCACGCGTCGCCTGGTGGCGCGCCTGCTGCCAGATCTGCCAAGTCGAGAACGGTAAAGGAGAAAGCATGTCCGCCACAATCATCGTCGTCGGCAGTTCCAACGTCGACTTCATCATGAAGGTGCCCCACCTTCCCCAACGCGGCGAGACGGTCACGGATGCGACGTTCTTGCAGACTTTCGGCGGCAAGGGAGCCAACCAGGCCATCGCTGCTGCGCGGGCTGGTGGCGACGTCCATTTCGTGAACTGCGTCGGTGAAGATCATTATGGGGCCGCCATCGTCGAGAATCTGAAAGCTGCCAGCGTCCACACCGAATTCATGTTCACGGCCGCCGGTGTCGCCAGCGGCACGGCGCTGGTGATGGTCGGCGACCGGGGCGACAACTACCTTTCCGTGGCCCCCGGTGCGAACTACCGGCTGACCCGCCAACACATCGACCAGGTCCGGACGCTGATCGGCGATGCCGCGATGATCGTGCTCCAGTGCGAGGTCCTCACCGAAACACTGGAATACGTCCTGGAACTGGCCGCACAGCGGCAACGCCCGATCCTGCTGAACCTGGCGCCGGCCCGTAAGGTGTCCGAGGCCGGTCTGCGAAACGTCGCCTACTTGGTGGTCAACGAGTCGGAAGCGGAGTTCCTCTGCGGATTCCCCGTCGATTCGCTGCCGCGCGCCGCGCAGGCCGCCGAGTCACTGCGAACGCGCGGCCCGCGCGCGGTCCTGATCACGCTCGGATCGCAAGGAGTGTGCGTCGCCTGCGGTGGTCCGCCCACGCACGCGCCGGCCTTCAGTGTAGCGGCCGTCGATGCCACCGCGGCCGGCGACGTCTTCTGTGGTGCGTTGGCCGTCGCGCTTGTTGAAAACCGGCGGCTGGAACAAGCCGTCCGATTCGCCAGTGCGGCGGCTGCGATTTGCGTCACGCGCCTGGGCGCACAACCGTCGATCCCATCCCGCCAGGAGATCGAGCGGTTCCTACGGGAAACAGGAGACAAGTGACATGCGATTTCACCTGGGCGATGCTTGGCGACTCAGCACCGCTCTCCGTAGCCAGCAAGTGGTATTTCGATCGGCTGGTGCAACTGGTCACCCAGGAGCCCAAACCCGACATGATCCAGATCGAGTCGCCCTGCCACGACGGCGTTCATTGCCACTGTCCGGTTGGGCGCGGCGTGGCCCTGCGCCGGTGGCGCAAAGACCGTGAACTGTTCGAGATTCCCTTGCCGTGCATGCTCTCGCCCAAAACGAACGGGATCGTCCTCGGCAGCGGGCGGAGCACGTCGTCAATCCCGGCCGAAATGCTGCGCATCCAGGCACTTGAACATCCTCGTCGTTGACTTCGGGCAGGCCGAGCGCAATAATGGGAAGGGTTTCCGACGGAGTCGATGTGCCATGCGGAAGACAACTTGGGCGCTGTTTATTCTCTCGGCCGCTTTGTTCAGCATGCCGGAGTCCGCGCTGGGCCGGACTGGCGGGACGACCGTTCGCGGCATGTTCGGGGACCGCGAACTGGGGCGTCCGCTCAAGCCGGCGGCGAGAACGCTGCTCGGCCCCGGCATGACGGACTCGTACGGCGGATTCCGGGGGAGAGGCCGAGACCAATCGCTGCAGTTCCCAAGCATGCCCTGGCAACGGGCTGCGACGGCGCCGGCATGGCCGAGCCCGGGACATCAGCCTGCCGAACCGATCCCGGCCAAGATCAGCCCGCGCCGCCCGCCGGCTGTCAGTCCCCCGCCGCTCCGTCCGCCCCCGCGCGAGCCCGAGCCCTCGACCGCGCCGCCCGCCGACCAGTGGTTACGAGTCCCGACGCGGACTCCGCGGACGCGTTGAGCATTCGCGGCGCAGCGGCTGGCGGCCTTAGCCGTGGGCCGCGGAAAAGGGGCAAAGTTGGGAGCCGGCTGCTGGAAATTCTTTTGTTTTTGCACTCTCATGCCCAAGATTCCTGACGCCGTGCTGGTCTAATGGTTGTCCTCGGATGGAGGAAATGGGACTGCGCACGGACTTGAGCACCATCGGCGACGCATGGGTGTGGGGGCGGCCCACGGCAGCATTCTGTGGGAGTAAGCCGGAGGACTACTTCTCGAATGCCAGCTCGGTCGGATCATCGGTGAGCACCAGGCCGCCGACGGTTGCCCCGCCCTGACCGAGTTGGATGGAGATCGTGTGATCGCCAGCAGGAAGCGTGGCCGTGCCGAGGAGCTGCCAGGTGGGCCCGGCGATGTCGCCTTGCCGTGGCAGCTCCTTGCCTTCGATCGTGGCTTGTGGAGCACGTCCGGCACTCCACGCGCGCAGCCAGAGGCGGTAGACGCCCGCCGCCGGTACCGTCGCCGGCCACGATGCCGTGCCGGGGCCCAGGATGGTGGTCCACTCGGGGAAGTCTGGCAGCGGCTCTGCCTGGGCGCCGTCTTTCAGGGCCGCCTTTTCCGGAAGCAGTTCCAGGTAGCTGTAAGGCCCTTCGCCGGCGACATCCGCCGGGACCATGCTCACGTCGTCGAGGTACATCTCCACCTCGACCTCGTTCCGCGTGCCGGTGTTCAGGGCAATGTAGTTCCTCGTGTTGTAGTCCGGGACGGTGAAGGCGACGCCGAGCTTCTGCCAGGTCTTGAGCCGGCTCAGGTCGTAGGCGTCGGTCGTCGCTGCGGACCGCGACCCTTGGACCTCGTCGCGGAACTGGATTCGCAGGGAGGGAGGCGGCGCGCCGGGAGTGATCTTATCGACTCGCAGCCATGCTGTCAGACGGTACTTGTGGCCGGGGCGGAGCGACTTGATTTCATAGGGCGAGCTGGCGGTGTCGTAGGTCGTGTTGACATATTCGCCCTGGCCGCCGATGCTGCCGGTAATCTTGAGCGACGACGATCCGGAGTGCTTGATTTCTTGGCACTGCTCGACTTTCCAGCCGCGGGACGGCCAGCCATCGATTCCCTTTTCAAAGTCTGGATTCGGGACCAACGTCGGCAGGCGATGGGCCGCCGGACTGTTGAGGATGGCGGTGATTCTCTCGAGATATTCGCGAAAACCGGGGCCTGGCAACTGCGCCACCTCGTCGAGCGCCTGGGCCGACGTGCACAGGATGTATCCTGCCGACTTTCCGCTGGTGGGAAGGTTTGTCCAACCGGCCGCCAACGCCTGGCGGCAGATGTCCGCCAGCCGCTCATCGTTGGCATAGCGGGCGGCGAAGGCCATGCCTTGGATTTGAATCCATCCGCCGGGTGAGGCCGACGTGAGGGGGCAGGACGTGTAGCGGAATCCCTTCTGGGCGGGCACCCACATCGTGTCGGCGATGAAGCGGGCTGTCTTCACGATGTCGTCCGCGATCCGCCGGTCGCCGGTCTCCTCGTAGTACATCCGCTGGGCCGTCATCTCGACGGCGAGCATAAAGCCCGCCTCGCCGTCGTGCTTCCGGTCGTTCGGGCAATTGCAGTGGCCGGTCGGGAGCTTGTGCCAGTGGAATCCGTGGTCGCCGGTCGCCAAGGACTTCTCATGCACGGCCTCCATCAGGATCTTGGCCGCGTTGAGGTAGAAGAGGTCCTCGGTGGCCAGGTAGGCTGCCATCTGCATCTTGCCCACCCAGCCGGGCTCACGGGCGTTGAAGAAGCTGTAATTCGTCGTGCCGGGACCGCCGTAGACGTCGGAGATCATCTTGGCCGTGTCGAACGATCGCTGGTCGCCTCCCAGCAGGTAGTGCTCAAACATCCCCTGCGACCAGACGTGCCCGCGGTTGTCCGACCATCCCGGCGTGGCGTAGACCTTCATGTCCTTGTAGTCGGCGGGGTAATAGCCGGCCGTATGGCCCATGCAGTGGGTCCATTGCTGCCCGATCCGCCGCGGATCCGCCGCATGATGCCGGGTATCGACGTCGCGCTCGTGACGGATTGCCTCTTCCGCCCGGCGGAAGAAGCTCGGATTCTGGCTGCGGACGAATTGGGTGAGGAAGCAGTGCCCCAGGTCATACTCCAAGTTGCCCCAGTTCCATCGGCGCTCGCCATGCCAATCGCCGAAGTTCATCATTCCGTACTCCCGCGCCGCCTCGCGACTCGGGAGGAACCTGTCGATGCCGGCGGCGAGCGCCTCGTCGTAGCCGGGAAATTGGGCCCGGCTGGCCACGCCGAGCCCCTGCAACGTTCGGGAACCTTCGACGCGTTCCGGAGGCACCGAGGCTACCGGTTTCTCCCCCAGGAGCGATGGTGCAGTGGCGGCGTCGCCGCTGTACAGCCACAACTCCCAGCTCTTGGAAAAACCCTGCCGCAGCGTGTGCAACCCATTGCGGATCTGGTAGTAGAGCTTGTCTTCGTCGGGGCGTTTCTCGTAAAAACCGGCGGGCAAGCGGGGGCAGAGCCCAAAGAACACCCGCCCGTCGCGCACTTCCACGGAGGCCGGCCACTGCTCCCAGAAGTGCCGCATCACCGCCCAATCCTCGCCGCCCAGGAGAACCAGCCCAGCCAGTCGCTTGCCTTTCTCGCTGCCAGGCTCCCGGACCCACTGGAAATCTTCCCTCTGGAGAACTCGCTCCCCGTCGGCCAGTTCGAGCGCATCGCCTGCGGAACCAACGGTGTACGGGCCAGCGGCTTGGGAACCAGCCAGGCCAATCGCCAGCGACTGCAGGGACGTGAATTCGTTCTGGATGTTGTCGTTCTCCACGGTGTAATCGACTCGCTGCAGTCCCGCCGCGGGCCACTGGTGACAGCGGGCCGTGAACGCGAACAACTTGCTGCCATCCTCCGCCACATGGTGCCCGCTGACCTTCACGACGCTCTTCACAGGGTTGCTTTCCTCGATCTCGCTGCTTTGCACGACGCTGCGGTATCGTCTCCCTCGGTCGTCGAGCAGTTCCGCGGCAATCGGCAGGCAAGCGGCAGCGGTGGGCGCGGCATCCGGACCGGTTTTCAGCCGCGCCACCTTGCTTCCGTACTGAAACACCGCTTCCCTGGCGGCGGCGGGCGCCAGGAAGTCGATTCGAGCCCACTTGACGCTCTGGTCCTCGCGCCAGCGGACGACCGCCTTCACGCCGCAGGCCACTTCCTGGCCCGCGATCAGCACCCGAGCCCGAGCGGGATCGCCCCATTCTCCCTTGGCAAAAGGGATCCCCACCGTGATCGGCAGCCGCTCGACCTTCCAGTCGCCCGGATCGATGGCGATGCGGACCCGCTCGTCAATCGCACGCCCCAGCGGTTGCTCGGGCCGATTCACGGTGAGGACTTCGCTGGCAAAGGCCCGGCCGGAGCGGGTCGTGCCCGTCACGCGAAGGAATACGGGCCACGCCTTGATGTCCCGCAGATCGGCCCGGTGGTTGTTGGCCCAGCCGGTTCCGGCGTCCCGGTTGTTTGTCGTGCCGCGGAGGTTGTTGGGGTCCTCGACTGCCAGGAATCCCAGGTCTGGGGTGGGACCATATTCGACTTGGCCTTTGGCGGGGTCTCCCTGGGCCGTGACCCAGCGGACATGCGCGACTCCGCCCACGTCAGCCCAGGCGTCGAGTTTCACCAGTACGGGCACGCCGGGTGCTTTGCTATCCTTCGGTTGCTCGGCGTGCAAGTGGCTCGCGCCGATTGTCACGGCGCCCAGGACAAGATAAAGCGGCAGGTGAGTCATGAGTCGTTCCCCTAATCCTCTCAGTCGTCGAACGCCACGAGGTCTCTAAACCGGACGATCTGCGGATGCTCGCGACGCTCCGTCAGGAACAAGGGCCGGGACTGGGCGGCGAAGGCGACCCCCACCAGCTTGATCGGGTACTGCAAGGCGGCTCCGCCGCGGCGAAGCGTTTCGTCCGCGTTCACCTCGCCGAACTCCCAGAGATTGTCCACCGAGCCGGTCGAAAGATCTGGGATCGATGATTGGTCGGTGATGGGCATGCTGAGGAAGTTCCAGCCGTCGAATGAGATCGAAACGCGTCCGTCGTAGTCGAAGACGTCAGCCCGGTGGATCCGCGTGCCACACGAAATGCGGCGTTGCCCCCGAGCGTCTTCGAGCACCCAGTAAACCTGCCCCCATCCCGAATTGCCCTTGACCCACACGCCCAGGGAATTCGGCTTGCCGGCCAGCGTCACCGGCCGCTTCAGTTTCAGCACGGCGTATTCATGGAAAACCGTGGGAAGCGCCAGGTTCGGCTGGACCAGCTCAAGCTCGACACAGTTTCCTTTCTCAGAGTCGGCGACCTGCCGGACTGCGTAGCGCCCTAACGTTCGATAGGGCAAGGCCGTCCCCCGGGTCTTTTCCAACAACGGCTCTTTCGTCTCGGCAAGGGTCCACTCGGCCGCGTCGTCCATCCGGTTGACGAGCTTGAGGTTGTCGGGCGGCTGATCGTCGGGATACGTCCTCTTCCCGCACCGGATCGAGCGCACCACGGGGGCGCTGGCGAGAAGATACGTCACGGCCGTGCCGGCGGTCAGCGACAGACAGGTCCGCGAGTCGGGGCGTCGGATCGGCCGGCCGTAGAAGTCGAAAATCTGGTAGTCGGCCGGCAAGGTCTCGATCGTCAGTTCCGCCGTGCCGCGGGAAGTCCAAACAGGATAGATGTATTGGCCATCCTGGCGTTTGAATTCCAGCGCGTACACGGAGGGGGAGCCGGTCGGAATGCTGCGCGAAAGGGCGACCTGGTCGAGCAGCTTCGTGGCCACGGCCACGCCCACGTAGGATCTCTTGGGGTAGATGAACGGGCTGCGGGTACAAAGACCGCTGCCGCCCCAGAACGAGCCGGCGTACGCGTTGCCCGTGTCCATGATGATGCCGATGAAGATGTCGCGAAATCCCCACGCCTGCGAGAGCAGCAGATCGCGCACGTACCATTCGGCCTGCCGCCGCTGGCCCAGCAACGCGTCGAGGCGGTAGTTGCTTTCGTAACAGGCGTTGAGCTTCCAGCGTTGGTATCCGAACCGCCGCGCGGTCTGGAGCATCAACTCGCCGCCCTGGAGCGCGCCTTCCCATTGCCGCTCGGGGAGCGATGTGCGGCCGACCACTTCCAGCCCGATGTAATCTGCGTATTCCTCCGGAAAGCCACGCCGCAGCCCCTCGGCGATCAGCTCGCTGCAGGCCAGCGAGTTGCCTAACGTAATGCGGAGTTGCGGGAAGTCGCGGCGAAGCAGGCGGCCCAGACGGAGGGCGTAGTTCCATCGCTTGTCAGCGTCTTTCCACTCGGAACCGGGTTCGGGCTTCCGGCCGATCAACTCCGGCGCCACCTGGTAGGACCAGACGGCGTGTTCGTGGAAGATCATCGCGTTGGTGAGGCTTGGATAGCGGTCCAGGCTCGCGCGAATGCTGGCGAGCAACTGCTCGTCGGTGCTGTCCAGGCCGCCGGTCCGGATCTGCGGGGCGGCCAGCTTCCAGGGGGCCAACTCCTTCTCGGAGTACCGGTCGACGCCCGCCGAGCGGCGAAATCCGGCCTTGAAGAGCACCGGCCCGTACGTCTGCACGTCGGCCGGGGTGTAATGGGGCCCGCCGTAGTTCCAGCTTCCGTAAGGCGAATCCGGCACCTCGGCCTTGCGGGTGTCCTTGCCGAGCAGGGCAAAGGAAGCCTCGTGAGTGATGAGTTCGCGATCGCCATCGAGCAGGGTCAGGTCGATCCCGTACCAGCCCAGCTCCTTTTGCGCCAGGGAGACGGTCACCTCATCCGCGGCGTGGGGATCGATCGGCCGCTGGCCGGACCCGACAGGCCGGTCCTCGGCATCGCGGATCTTCCAGCGGACGGAGAAATCGCCCGGCCGCCGCGGCCGCACTTGCACGCGCAGCTCGGGCACTTCGTCGTTGTGAAAAATGTTGCCCGGCTCGACCGTCTTGACTTCCATCTCGGCGGCGGGTCTCTCCAGTGTAACGCCGAAGACATGCACCGAGCTGACACAGGCGGGATCGGGGCGGGCACGCTGGTCGCCGCTGGGGCCGCGCCGCTGGATGAGCCGGCCGGACAGTTCCAAGTCCAGGTACTTGCCGAATCGCATCCGGGCGTGAGTCCCGCGGTTCTCGCTGAAGACCAGGTCCTGAATCTTGCCGATCGGTATCGGAATCTCGGCCCGGTACAGCGGCAAACGCTTCGCGCCGACGACCACGGTGCCCACCCGAATGGCGTTGCCGGGAAGGACGACGCTGGCGTTGGCCATGGCCTCGAAGGCGCGACCGAGGAACCCCGGCCCTTCCACGTAACGCGTGAGCCGCACGTTCAGCACGGGGTCTTTGCCCGGATCGTCTTCCAGCGCGCACAACACCCACGCCCGCGGATACTGCTCGCACGCAGCGGTGAAGATGAAGGAGGCCGGGGTCTCGGCCAGGCTCAGTCGCTCGCCGCCGAGGGCCGCCTGTCGCGCGGTCAGGCCCAGGTCGAGATTCTCGCCAGTGGCTCCGAGAAAAGGGACCGCTTTGTCGGTCAGTTCGACCCGCGCGCCGGCCATCGCGCCGGGCTTGCTGCGGGCGGAGATATCGACCGGCGTGAACCGGTCGGGCAAAGGGCCCGAGCGAAACGATGCGTCCTCCAGCCGTACGTTGCTGGCGATCGAAACCGCGCGGGCCGCTTTCTTGATGGTGCCGATGTAGGAAGCGTTGACCCGGAACTCCACGCCGCCGGCCAGCTGCCGAAGCGACAGTACCAGGGGCATGTCCCAGATCGCGTTGCCGGCGGCCCAGCGGTCGATCGCGGCCTGCGTCGCCGTCTTCGAGTCCAAGAGTTCCACGGGGCAGAGCGTGTAACGCACGTCGAAGGGCTGGATTTCGACGCCCGCCCGCGGAACCGTCCGTTCCTTCTGCCCTTCGTCTACTGAACGTTCGAAGACGGTAATTCTGATGGCCCGCGAGGAGCCGTCGGCGAAGCGCACCCACAGATCCTGGCCGTCGGCGAGAGGCTTGAGGCGAAGGTTTGTCTCGACAGCGTCGCCGGCGATGGCAAGGACCCCGGCAGAAGCGACGTTCCGCTTCCCGCCAGTGAACTCGAAACGGACGTTGCGCAGCGCGAGCAACGGCCCTTTGCTGGGCCCGCTGCTGAAGACGATCAACTGCACGTGGGCCGTTCCGGGCCGCCAGCGGTTGCGGTGGTCGCCCGGCGCGCAGCCCTCAATCGTCCCTTGGAAGGTCTTCCACTCGGCGGGGATCGGTTCGGCCAACGCCCCGGAGTACTGGTACCAACCGCCGCGATGGGCGCGGATCGGCGTGCCGGCCGGAGCTTCGATTCCGATCGGCGCTTGGCAGGTCACCTGCCAGGTTCCGTCGGGAAACGCCTTCGACTCGATGACGGGTGCGTTGCGGTTGACATTTCGGTTGGGCAGGTCTTGAAAGTCCGCTTTCGTGTGAAAGGCGATGAACGTTCCGTTGCCGAAGGCCGCGCCGCTTCGCACCCGGAGGACGGTGTCCTGTGCGATGCATGGCGCCGCCAGTTCGGTATCGGAGCCTTCCACGGCGTTGACGTGGAGGGCCTCGATTCGCTTCATGTCCTTGTCGAAATTCACGAAGGCGAAGAAGAACCGATCCTTGTCGCTCGCGGCGGCCAGTCGTTTGAACTCGCCGCAAAGCGTGGAAGTCGCACTCGTGTCGACGGGAAAGGTACCTTCGCTGTAAGCCACCTGGCCACTGGTCAGCCCCAGCGAACCGTCGGGATTGACCCGCAGATCGGCCCCGGTCCAATCGTCCTTGTCGGGAAGCAGAAACGTTTCCGTTGCCGCTGCTGCCGCTGGGGCGCAGAGCAAGGCGGTTAGCAGGAGGAGCCACACGCGCTTGTCCCCCGTGCAAAGGTTACGAAAGTTTCCACGGCGCCCGCATCGGTCGCTGCAACATGCGGTTGACGTCCTCATCCGTGCTGCGCTCGGCCGCCGGGTCCCAGGCGAACTTGCGCTTCAACAGTTGAGCGATGTTGCCCAGGATGCAGAGGCTGGCCGTACTGTGGCCGACTTCCACCGGATCGATCGGGTCCTTGCGGGACTTGATCGCGTCGA
>CAYPGE010000341.1:0-10353 GCA_964409865.1 uncultured Pirellulaceae bacterium | reverse complement strand
CCTTACGAGCGGCTGCGGCCGGCCGACATGCTGGTCGTGGATCTGGAAGGCTGCGTCCTGGAGGGCGATCTGCGCCCGTCCTCCGACACGCCGTCTCACGTGCTGCTGTATCGGCATTTCGACGGCGTCGGCGGGATCACGCACACGCACAGCCGGCATGCCACCATGTTTGCCCAGGCCCGGCGGGAAATCCCGTGTTTGGGCACGACGCACGCGGATCACTTCTTCGGCACGGTGCCTGTCACGCGGCCGCTGAGCGCGGAGGAAGTCGAAGCGGATTACGAAGGCAACACGGGCCGGGTGATCGTCGAGCGGTTCGCGGATCTGGACCCACGAGCCATGCCGGCCGTGCTGGTCGCCGGCCACGCTCCGTTCACGTGGGGCAAGGATGCGGCCGACTCGCTGAAGAACGCCGTGGCCCTGGAGGCGGTCGCCGAGATGGCTCTCGGCACGTGGCTCCTTAACTCGCAGACGCCGCTGCTGGAAGCTTATGTACTGAACAAGCACTACCAACGCAAACACGGGCCGGAGGCATATTACGGACAGAAGTGACGCCCTTGGGAGATTTGAATCAGAACTAAGTTCCATCTTCATTTTTCTGTCACCCCATCTTTCTGTCAGCTTTTCTGCTCATCTTTCCGTGCCGACATGTGCTCTGCGTTCCATAAGCCGAGCACGAAGCGCGGAAAGATGAGTCGGAGGCAAGAACTGACAGAAAAATTGAGGTGACAGAAAAATGAGGAAGCGGAAAGACGCGAGCGGATAGCGTTGGGAAGATCCTCCATATCCTGAAAAGACGTCGTGGGAGAATCCTCAAGATGATCGACTTGCAGCCATTGGAAGTCTGGTTTGTGACCGGCAGCCAACATTTGTACGGCGACGAGACGTTGAAGAAAGTCGCCGAGCATTCCCAGATCATTGCCAAGTCGCTGGCGGATTCGGCCGAGATCCCCGTCAAGGTGGTCTTCAAGCCGGTTTTGACCACGCCGCAGGCGATTAACGACGTCTGCCTGGAGGCGAATCGCGCTCCGAACTGCATCGGGCTGATCGCTTGGATGCACACGTTCTCGCCGGCCAAGATGTGGATCGCGGGATTGCGCACGCTGAACAAACCGTTTGCGCACCTGCACACGCAGTTCAACCGCGACATCCCCTGGTCGACGATCGACATGGACTTCATGAACCTGAACCAATCGGCGCACGGTTGCCGCGAGTTCGGGTTCATCTGCAGCCGGATGCGGCTGGCACGCAAGGTCGTCGTCGGGCACTGGCAGGACGGCGAGGTATTGCAGCGGCTGGGCGTCTGGGCGCGGGCGGCGTGTGCCTGGCACGATGCCCAAGGCGGCAAGATCGCCCGTTTCGGCGACAACATGCGCGAAGTGGCCGTGACCGAAGGCGACAAAGTCGAAGCCCAGCTCCGGCTGGGCTACTCCGTCAACGGCTACGGCGTGGGAGATGTCGTGGGGTACATCCAGGCCGTGACCGACGCCGACATCGACCGGTTGACAGCCGAGTATGACGCGCAGTATGACGTCGCTCCCTCACTGCGTCCCGGCGGCGGTGCACGGCCCGCGCTGCGCGAGGCGGCGCGGATCGAAGCCGGCTTGCGGGCCTTTCTGCAGGCCGGCAACTTCAAAGCGTTCACCGACACATTCGAGAACCTGCACGGACTGCGGCAGTTGCCGGGTTTGGCCGTCCAGCGGCTGATGGCCGACGGCTACGGTTTCGGGGCCGAGGGCGATTGGAAGACGGCGGCGTTGGTGCGGGCGATGAAAGTCATGGCGGCTGGCCTGCCGGGCGGGACGTCCTTCATGGAGGACTACACCTACCACCTGGACCCCGCCGGGATGAAAGTGCTGGGCGCGCACATGCTGGAAGTCTGCTCGTCGATCGCCGCCGGCAGGCCGTCGCTGGAGATCCACCCGCTGGGCATTGGCGGCAAGGAAGATCCCGTCCGCCTGGTGTTCGACGCGGCGGCCGGGCCGGCGCTGAATGCGTCGATCCTCGACTTGGGCAGCCGCTTCCGGCTGCTGGTGAACGAAGTAGACGTGGTGCCGCCGGTGCAGTCGCTGCCCAAACTGCCGGTGGCGCGGGCGCTGTGGGTGCCGCTGCCGGACTTGAAGACCGCGGCCGCCGCCTGGATCCTGGCGGGCGGGGCGCATCACACGGGCTTCAGCCAGGCGCTCACCGCCGAACACCTGGAAGATTTCGCCCAGATGGCGGGCATCGAGTTCCTGCTGATCAACGGCGACACGAAGCTGTCCGGGTTCAAGAAGGAACTGCGTTGGAACGAAGCGTATTACCTGTTGGCAAACGGATTCTGACATTTTGCAAGTGAAGACAAGCGGCGACACGTCGCCGCGCTGCAAGGAGAGGATTGATGATGCGAGCTGCACGTTTACACGGTCCGCGCGATTTGCGAATTGAAGACGTTCCCCATCCCGGCGCGCCGCCGCCGGGACAGGTGTTGTTGCGCGTCGAGGTGGTGGGCATTTGCGGCTCGGACCTGCACACCTACCGGCACGCGCGGATCGGCGATACCAACCTGGGCGGCCCGCTGATTCTGGGACATGAGTTTGCCGGGGTCGTCGAGCAGGTCGGTCCGGGCGGCCTGGACGGCCACGGCCACCCCTTGCAGCCCGGCACGCGCGTGGGCGTCGATCCCGCGCAGCCTTGCGGCCGTTGCGAATGGTGCCTGCGCGGCGACCCGAACATTTGCCCGCACATCGTCTTCTGCGGGCTGTATCCGTACGAAGGCGCGCTGCGGCCGTTCATGCACTTCCCCGCCGCGAATTGTTTTCCCGTCGGCGAGAAGATCGACGCCACGACTGCCATGATGCTGGAGCCGCTGGGCATCGCCATCCACTCGCTGGACCTGGCCAAAATCCGCCTGGGCGAGTCCGTGGCGGTGATCGGCACCGGTCCCGTCGGGTTGTGCATCCTGCGGCTGGCGGTGGCCGCCGGCGCGGGGCCGGCCTTCGCCGCCGATATCTTGCCCTGGCGCGTGCGTTTGGCGGCCCACTATGGACCGGCGGTGGTGTTTAACAGCACAGAGACAGATCTTGTCAAAGCCGTGCTCGACGCCACCCACGGCCGCGGCGTGGATGTGGCCTTCGAGGTGGCCTACGGCGGCGAGGCGGCGCAGCAAGCTGCCGAGATCCTCGCCCCCGGCGGGCGGCTGCTGGCCGTCGGCATCGACGAGGACGACCGCTTCCTCTTGAAGCACTCGACGCTCCGCCGCAAAGGCCTGACGATCAAGATGGTCCGTCGCATGAAGCACACCTACGACCGCGCGGTGCAACTGGTCGAACAAGGCCAGATCGACCTGAACGCGCTCGTCTCGCACCATTATCCGCTGGCCCACGCCCCGGAAGCGTTCACCGCCGCCGCCGACTATCACGAGGGCGTCGTGAAGGTCGCGGTGGATTGCCAGGCGTAATGCGCGGACTTCCGTCATGGCCGGCCGCGCGGTCTACGCCCATGCCGATGTCAGATGGACGTTTTGCCGATCCGGCCTGCATCTGGAAGGTCTATTTGCGGAGAGGGACACTAATCATGAAACGGAACGCGAGGGCCCGCGTGGCCGCTGTTGGCGGGCTTGGGCGACTTGGGGTGGATTTGCGCATCCAGTCAGCGGCGCGATTTTCGCCGCTGGTTCCCTGTGTCCCACGATGGACTCGGCGAGCGATGCTCATCCGCACGGCCCAAGCGGCGGCGGGTCTGGCCGCAGCGTGTCGTCTGCGGGAGGCGCCGGCGACCGCCAGCGAAGACCCCTCGGATCAAGCGATTTGGGATGCGCACGTGCATTTGACAGGCGTCGCCGGTTCCGTCGAACAGCGCGTGGACGGCCTGTTGAAGATCGCCGGCCGGGTAGGGATCGAACGCCTGGTCTTCTGCATGGGGACGTCCTTCGTGCCCGATCCTTCGCCGGAGGAGTTGCGCAAGCAAAACGACGAGGTGCTGCGCGCCATCGCCCACGCGCCGAACCGCGTGCTGGGCATGGTCTACGTCAATCCGAAACAGACGCAGGCGAGCCTGGACGAGATGGAACGCTGCGTGCGCTCAGGCCCGATGGTCGGCGTCAAGCTGTGGATCGCGATGGAGTGTAGCCGGCCGGAACTGGACCCGATCGTGCGCCGCGCTGTGGAGTTGAAAGTTCCCTTGCTGCAACACGCCTACGACCGCACGGCAGGCAACATGCCCGGCGAGTCGAGTTGCGGCGACGTGGCCATCCTGGCGGCTCGCCACCCCGACGCCTCGTTCATTTGCGCCCACACGGGCAACGATTGGGAACGCGGTATCCGCACGATCCGCACCGTCAACAACGTCTGGTCGGAAGTCTGCGGCTCCGATCCGACGGGGGGATTCGTCGAAATGGCCGTGCGGGAGTTGGGCGCCGAGCGGGTGATCTATGGCAGCGACGCGGGTGGCCGCAGCTTCGCCTCGCAGTTGGCCAAAGTGTACAGCGCCGACCTGCCGGAGGGAGCCCAGCGGCTGATCCTGGGAGGCAACATCCGGCGACTGCTCAGTCCGGCACTTGCTGAAAAGGCGTAGGACCGCCGAACATCGAGTCCACCTCGCTGTGACTGGAGACTATTCGATCAACAACACCGGCCGCAGGATTCCGCCCAGGAACAGATCCGTGATCGAGGAATGATCGACCCGGACGGCGATGACGTTCTGGCCCCGCTTCCAGGCGGCGCCGGCGTCCACGGTAAACGGCGTGCGTTTCTTTTCGCTGGCGCCAACCTCCCGGCCGTTGACCCACACGCGGGCATCGCCGTCCACCTCGGTAAGAAACAAGGCCGGTTGGCGTAGCGGCGACGGCACTTCGATGGCTACGCGGTACCACAGGATCGTCTGCCGGTCCGGCAGTCGCTGGGCGTCCAGCGTATCGCTGTACGTGGCGACCGGCGTCCAGGACCAATCGTCGAAGTCGGGCTGGTGATAGCCTTGTGCCAATCCGCTGTCGGTCTCGTCGTACGTCAATCGCCACTTGTCCGGCAGCACTTGCACCACGCGATGCGGCGCCGCCGTGGCCTCCGCCCCGGCGTCGACGTGCTTGCCCACGAACCGCTTCAAGTACTCGATGGTGTAGTGATTCCCCTGGCCCTGGCTGCGGTTTGCCTCGCTGCGAGCCAGCAATTCGTCGCAGACGCGTTTGGCCTGGGCAAAGTCGCCCGCGTTCATGGCATCCCGCACGGCGATGTACTGCTGGGCGTTCTTCAGCCCTTCGGCGGCAAACGCCACCCTGGCCGCATACGCCTTGTCGCCGCGTGCCGCCGCCGAGGCTCGCGTCAGCAGATCGTCCAGGTGCCGAAGGAAGTCCGGCGTGTAGACCAGGTGCAGCGCATAGAAGCTGCCGGAATGCGTGCGCAGGCGGACGAACGCCCGGTCGATCTCCGTCCAGTACTGCTGCAGCAGCGGTCCGGCTTGCCGGCCATAGAACTTGGCAAAGTACTCGTCCATGATCGCATCCGCATCGGCTTGCGGGTCGTAGGCCAGCCGAATGCTCAGATAGATGTGCGGCCCGTAGATTTGCCAGTTGGCCAGAGTTTCCAGATTGATGCCGATGCAGCCCTTTTGTTGCAAGTACGGGATATCGTGCTTCCAGACCGACAACAGCGAGACGGGAACGCAGCATTCGGCGAGGTTGTAGTTGTACGTGCGATAGGCGATCTTCTGGGCGGCCGCGGCCCAGCCGTCGATCAGGTCCCGCAGTTGCCAGCGCGACGGGCAAGCCGGGTCGCCGATGCGATGGTAGCGGCAGTAGCGGATCGGCGCGATCCAGGCGCACAGGTTCGGCTCCAGCCGGATGCCGCTGGTCGGCGCTTGGGTGTAGTCGGCGTAGCAGTAGAAGTTGAGGATCGAGTCGGGACACGTTTTTCGCACTTGCTGTGCGACTTCCTGATAGAAATCGACGTAGCGATTCGTGATGCAGACGTGGCCGGACGACGGTTCGCGCGAGTGCGGGTCGTCCTGGGCGGCGCAGCGGTCGCATTCGCAATAACCTCGACCGTCCGGCGGCGACAGCGACGGATGCTGCGCACCGCCCTGAATCCGTTCGATCACGCCCTGGGCAAAGACGCGCCGCAGTCCCGGATTCGACGTGCAGTACCAGTCGCTCGGCTCGCGCTGGCCGTTCCGCAGGCGAAAATAGTCGGGGTGTCGGCCGAACAGGTCGCGCGAGACGTAATGGCCCCAGGCGTGCCCCGTGTTCAGCGGCACTCCGCCGTGCCCGTTCCAGATCTTCCACAGCGTGTCGCCGGACCACTGCGAGCCCCAGATGCTGCGGTACAGAAAGCCGGGCTGCTCGCGCAGCT
Source organism: uncultured Pirellulaceae bacterium (assembly GCA_964409865.1). Taxonomy (GTDB): domain Bacteria; phylum Planctomycetota; class Planctomycetia; order Pirellulales; family Pirellulaceae; genus Anammoximicrobium. The sequence goes on along the minus strand of CAYPGE010000341.1, from coordinate 4,030 downwards.
CCAGCTTGTCCACCGACAGCGAACGGACGTTCGGAAACACCTCGCCGAGCGGGTGGTCCATGTAGTAGCGGCAGCCCCAATGTTCCAGCAACCGGCAGGCGGCCTTGATCGTGGCGGTGTCGTTTTGCCCGCCCAACAGCACGCGGCGTCCGTCGCAGACCACGCGCAGGCCCTCGCGGCTGGGGCTGTCGATGCCGTCCAGTTGCAGCCCCGCTGCGACCGCCGTGGCACCGACGAGAATGACGGGAGTTCCCGCGGGCGCCGACTCGGCCACCGGCAATTCCGCGCCCGTCATCTTTTTGATCCACTCGACCAACACACCCGCCGCACGCTGGTCGGCGGACTCCACGCGGCGTTTGGACTTGCCGCTGGCCGCCGCCTCCGCCCGTGCGACGATGGTCGCGATCGGCCGGCCATCGCGGACCACGTCGAAAGCGACGGCAGGCGCCGTCAACGAAAGGATGTGGATCGCGGCCAGACAAACGCAGCCAAGTGCCGATTTGAAATGGTGTATCATGTGGCCGCCTTCGTGTAAACATCGTAGGCCGCTCGCTCCGCGAGCGGAATCGCCTCGCGGAGCGACGCGGCTGCGTAACCCGGTCCCCGAGACCGGGAGCGAGTCTTGGAGAGACGCGCCCACGTGGGTTTCTTCACAGCCTCGAAGGGCACGGACGGCCGCCAGTGTACGATATCGGTGGGGCGGTCTGCAACAGACGGTTCTACACTCCACATGCACCGGTACGCGCCAGCGCGTTATCATGTGGGAATGAAACGTTACCTGCAATTCAGTCTGCGCACGATGTTGCTGGTGATCACGGTCTACTCCGTGCTGCTGCTGGGCTTTGTCCGTTTGGGCTTGGTCGAGGCATTGGAGATCCTGACGTTGGGGGCGGGCCTGCTGGTTTTGCTGGCGTACCTGCACCGCGAAGTGATTCGCCAGCGGCGAGTAGCGGTGGGGTTGGGCGTGATGGCCCACGTGTTTGCCACGCCCGCGATCCTGGTGTTCGCACACCTGGCCACGCGCGTCGCCGTGAAGGGGTGGGGCGTCGCGTGCTGGCTAATCGCCGGCGGGCTGATGTTCCCGCTGGCGTTGATTCATCACTTCGTGTGCCGGTACTGCGGGTGGTATTGGGGACTCGCTCAGCCCGGCACGTTCTTTTTGGTCGTGGTTCTCAACGCCCTGCTGTGGGTCGAAGGCTGGCGGTCGTTTTGGAGGTGGCAATTGCATCGGACGACGTGATTCGCCATATTGACGAAAGCCGCGGAGCCCACGATGTTCCTCTCCTGGGGAGAAAATGCAGTGACGCTGACGGACGCGGACTTGCGAGAAGTCGATCGGGTGGTGGACCTGCTGGGCGATTGCCGCAGTTTGCTGTTCATCACCGGGGCGGGAATCTCCGCTGATTCCGGATTGCCGACGTATCGCGGGATTGGGGGCCTGTACGATGTGGACCTGACCGAGGACGGACTGGCCATCGAGGACATCCTGTCGGGGCCGATGATCCGGCAAGATCCCGAGCTGACATGGAAGTACCTGATCCAGATCGCCCGCGCGGCGCGCGGGTCTCGGTACAACCGCGGGCACGAAGTGATTGCCGAAATGGAGCAGCATTTCGAGCGGGTCTGGACGTTGACGCAGAATGTGGACGGATTCCATCGCGCGGCCGGTTCTCGGAACCTGATCGAGATCCACGGCGATCTGCACGATATCTACTGCACGGCTTGCGGCTACCGGCGACACGTGGACGATTACGACGCCCTTGCGCTGCCTCCTCGTTGTCCGGAGTGCCGGCGGATTCTGCGTCCCGACGTCGTCCTGTTCGGCGAATTCCTGCCGCCGGACAAAGTCCAGACGTTGTTCGCCGAGTGCCGCCGCGGTTTCGACGCGGTGTTCAGCGTGGGCACCAGCAGCGTCTTTCCGTACATCGTCGAGCCGGTGCGTCAAGCCCAGCTGCGGGGCCGCCCGACGATCGAAATCAATCCCGGCGAAAGCGCGATTTCCCGCCTTGTGGACGTGAAACTGACGCTCCGCGCCGCTGTGGCGCTGGACGCGATTTGGACCCGTTATTGTCAAATCTGAAAGGCTCCACCGATGCGATTGTGCTTCCGGCTCCCCGCCGTTGTTCTCCCGTGCCGCCTGTTGTTTGGATTCGCCGCCCTGACAGTTCCCCTTGCCTTGCCGGTCGCGGCGGCGGAGACGGCCACAGCGACTCCCGAAAAAATCGCCCTGTGGCCTGGCCCCGCGCCGGTAGGTGACGGGACGTTTCAGACGAGCAATGCTTCGCTCACGATCCATCGGCCTGCCCCGGAGAAAGCGAATCGGGCGGCAGTCGTCATCTGCCCCGGCGGCGGCTACGGAGGTCTCGTGGTGGGCCCCGAGGGGCACGGCATCGCCCAGTGGCTTAACCAGCACGGCATCGCCGGAATCGTGCTGGAATACCGACTCCCCGGCGGCAGGCCCTTCGTGCCGTTGCTCGATGCCCAACGGGCCATCCGCACGACTCGCGCCCGAGCCAAGGAGTGGAACGTCGATCCCAGCCGGATCGGCATCATCGGCTTCTCGGCGGGCGGGCACCTGGCTTCCACGGCAGGCACCCACTTCGACAGCGGCGACCCGGACGCCGCCGACCCGATCGAACGCGTCAGCTGCCGGCCGGACTTCATGATCCTGGTGTACCCGGTGATCAGGATGGACGAGAAGACCCACGGCGGGTCGAAAAGGAACCTGCTGGGCCGCGATCCGAAGCCCGATCTTCTGGACTTGTTTTCCAACGAGAAGCAGGTGACGGCCAACACGCCGCCAGCGTTCCTGGCACACGCCTTGGACGACAAAGTGGTGCCGCCGGACAACAGCCGGTCCTTCTACGAGGCGTTGCGGTCTTGCCAGGTAGCTGCCGAGTTCCTGGAACTGCCCCGCGGCGGCCACGGACTCAATGGCTACCAGGGACCGATGTGGGACGCTTGGCAGACCAAGTCCCTGGAGTGGCTCGCCAAGCAGAAGTTGGTCCCCTAGAACCACCATCGAGAACGTTCACGTCGGCGTGTATCTCCGAGACCGACGCCGTCCTGTTAGCGGTTCCTGAAGGGACCACTCTGTGAGCCCCGCCGATTCAGGCCCGGCCGGTGGGCCGACTGCCGCAGTTGTGGCGCTGGTGGCAGGGTACTTTTCGGGCCCGCTCCTTAGCAGCGTTCCAGAAATAACTGTCGCCGCGTCAAAGTAGCCATCACACTCCGTGTGATGATCGGCTAGAAACACTGGACAGTTATTTCTCGAACGCTGCTTGCCCTGATCGGCGGCATCGCTGCTTCGACCTGCTTCGCAGCGATGGACTTGTCCCTGAGCCCGGCCCGCAGGCAGGACACCGACGGACTACCATGAGTCGCCGGCGGCCAGCACGCGGTCGATGTCGTCCGCCGTCGGCAAATGGCGGACGCCCGGTTGCAGCACGCCGGCCATCAGATCGTCCGAGCCGTCGAGATCGACCAGACCGAGCGCGTGTCCCATCTCGTGCATCATGGCCGTCAGCAAGTCCATTCGGGACTCCGCATCGGTGATCTCAGATTCCCGATCCCGAATTTCCGATGCCCCCTGGACGTACCAGCCGTGGCCGGCGGCGTCGATGTCCAGCACGATTCGGTCCTGCGTCGCCCAGCCCAAATACGGGCCAGGCAAGTCCGCGACCTCGAAGGACAAGGACTGCAACGTCGCTGCGCCAACGGCATCCAGCCCGGCTGATTCCCACGCCGCGATGGCCTGCCAAACCAGCGGCCCCAGCTTGGCCGCGTCCAGCGTGACGGAAGCTGACGCTCGCTGCACCTCGGCCGGCGCCAGCAACGCCGACGCCACTAGCACGCTGACCGAGAATTCGCTGGTGTTCCCCATCGCATCTGTGGCCGTCGCCACGATCCGCTGGTTCACGCTCAAACCGCTCACCGACAGCGTCACCGTCCGCGAGGTCTGAGCCGCCGCGGCCGCGTACGTGTCCGTGGCCAGATAGCTCGCTCCTTCCTGACCCGCCGCGTCCGTCCG
>CAYPGE010000340.1:0-10451 GCA_964409865.1 uncultured Pirellulaceae bacterium | reverse complement strand
TGATGGTCGCGGCCTCCTCGTCCAAGACGAATTGCTGCCGCCGGAGTTGTTCCTGCGTTTCCTGAGTGCGAACCAAGTCGTTTAGGAGATCGGTGGCAAGTCCTGGACGCTAAATCGCCGTCAATACGCCAAAAGGCAGCCGGATCGTCCCGCAGAATGCTCGCAAGCCCTCTTCGTTGAATTGAATACCTTCGCCCGGTGAGCCGAAAGAGTGGTCATCGAAGAATTCCGAACCACGGCCTAATAGGTCGCCAACTGGCACCCGCTTTTTTCGTGCCTCTTCGGCTGCTTGAGTATCTGTGTCGTCTGATAGACGTATTCGTTGGTGACCAGATGATCGAACAGGGAATCCCGCCAGTCGTCCCCCGGATCGAACATCTGGCCCGTCAGTTCCTCGACCACGTTCTTGACGACTCCGACCTCCACCGGCTCTGTGACGGCGTGCAGGATTCGTCCCAGCCGTTCCATGCCATCGCCGAGCGGGGCCGCTGGCTTATAGCGTTGCTTCGGCCATTCCCGGCTGACGTACGATTCGCCCACCAATGTCACTTTGTCCGCGTCCACGCCAAAGAACCGGGAGGCGAATCGGCGGGCCGTCTCGCCTTCGTCGGTCAAATCAGTAGCAGGCACACTCCGTGTGCCGTCCGCCACGGCACACGGAGTGTGCTTACTACTTTTCTTGGTCGGGTCCGACAGGGTGGCCGACGTCCCGATGCAGATGATTTCGTCCGGTGTCTTGCCGGCCAACGCCCGCAGTCGCCGCACCAGGCAGCCAACCTCCGCCCCGGTGGCCCCGGCGTAGGTGTGGGCCTCGTCAAACACCAGGTACTTGAGTGGAGCCTCAGCAAACAGCGTCACGTCCGGCAGACGAGTGGCCAGGACCTCCAGTTGCCGGTAGTTCGTCAGCAGGATGCGGGGCTGGCGGGACCGGATATCTTCTTCCGAGCAGCACTCTTCGAGCGGGGCCAGCGGCCGGACGGCCCGGTCTTCCTGAGCGGCCTCTTCCCGCCGCCGCTTCCGCTCCTCCAGGTACGCTTGCCGGGACGAGCCCCGGAAACACTCGATGATTGTCTCCGATTCCTTGTCCGGCGTGGTGCCGACCCACTGGCCGAAGGTAATCCCAGTGCCGCCCAGCATGTCCCGCAGCCGGTCCAACTGGTCGTTTGCCAGGGCGTTCATGGGGTACACCAGGATCGCCGCCAAGCCGGACGTGATGCCCTGGGCCCGCTGCCGGAGCAGATCGTCCACGATTGGGTACAGAAAGGACTCCGTCTTCCCGGAGCCAGTACCGGTGGCGACCAGCACATGGTGCCCGCCCCGAACGGCCTCGAAGACCTGCTGCTGGTGCAGATACATCGTCGGATACCCGATCAGCCCCGGCATTACGGGATGCAGGATGCCGTCCTGAGCCAGTTTCTGGATGGACTCGCCCTTGGCGAACGATTCAGACAGCGAGACAAACGGCCCCTTGACCAGCGGAATGTCGTTACGCGACGTTTTGGAGCGGAGCCAGGTCGACGGCGTCAATCGGTTCCAACCCGTATGCCGCGAGGGCCTCGTTCACGGCCTCGATGGTGACCAGCGAGGGGAATCCGATCTCGATTCCGATGGGCCGGCCGTCCGCGGTCAGATCGGCAATCAGCCCCGCCCGATGCTGTTCGGCCCGCACGCTCCGGTCGCCTTCCTGCCGAGGCAGGTAGAGGTACGCCCCCAGTGGCTCGCCGCCTTGGTGCGTCACTTCGAGATAGATTTCACGCATCGTCTCCGGCCTCCTGCGTCTGGTGGGGAGTTGATGGGGAAACAGCATTGTATCGAACTCACGAACCGATGGAATCCTGGCTGGACAGCGCCTGTTTTTCGGGTTGGTGCGCGTTTTCCTTTGCCCCGAAGGGGCCCACACAAGTCAGCCCAGGGCAAGGCCACGCGAGCCCGGCGAGCGTGGCCGCCGCCCTGGGTATCGTATCCCACAGATTCCCCCCAGCCCTTACAGGGCTTCGGTGGGCGATGCTCTCGCTACCCAGGGCGACGCTCCGCAGCTATCGCTGCTGCGCTCTGCCCTGGGCTATTTGTGTGGGCCCCTGCGGGGCAAAAAGCTCCGACCTTTCTGCCAGAAAATGGCGATGTCCAACTAGAACAGCCGGGCTTGTTCTGGCTTGGGCGGTTTGTTCTGCAACGTAAAGGGCTCATCATCGGCAGCGGCTTGGGCCGGCGACTCGGTTTCGCCCGCGATGGACCGGCGTGGACGGTGGGAACGGCCAGTTGGGGCCGGGTGTAGAAGGTACCGGTTCCCTTGCGGGTGTTCCCGGCACGAACCAGGTAGAATTCGCCCGTGGCCACAACCCGCTTGATGAGCCGGTTGGCCTCCGCCTCGACCTCCTGCTGGTACTGGCTGTCGGGTTCCTTCTTGCCCTGCTTCCGCACCAACCGGGCCAGGACGACCGCTTCCCTTGCCCAACGCCTGGCCGATTCCACGGCGTCAAGGAAATCGCCGGTGCGTTGGACCTCGTCGGCAGCGGCCTCGACCTCGACGGCTGGTTCGGGTTCACCGGGGGACTCGCCGTCGTCAAACCAGCGGTCGCTTTCTCACTCGCACCAGGACTCGAAGTCGAGGCCCGCGTACACCAGCCGGAACTGCTGGCCGTTGGTCAGCACGCCGAGCCGCTGGCCGGTGCCCCGCAGCAGTTCGAGCATCTGGGCGTATTTCGTGCGGCCTCGCCCCCGACCGACCTGGGGCGATGGGTCCGCCATGACGAGCAGTGCCGGCGTCTGGCCGGCTTCGTCCGCGAAGATGACCGGATGCGGACGGATGGTATCCGACCGGCTGCCGATGCGGATCGCGACCGCGAGCTTTTCCGGGATGGTGTGCTGCTTGGCAAGTCGCGTTTCCGCGTGGCCCAGCAGATTCTCGAAAACGGCATCCACGAATCCAAGGATGGCGGCCTGATCTCCCTCGTCGTAGGATGGGTCTCCGACCCGACCCTTGGCCCCATCGGCCTGGGCCTTCGCTTTGGTGGCGAAGCGGGTGTGGGCGTCCCGCAGCTTGCCGAGGGCGGAGAACGTGATTGCTTCGGGTGCCGAGGGGTATCGCTCGACCATCAGCACGGGCGAAAGCAGCAGCCCTTGATGCCGCAAGCGCGACCACCAGGCGTGGGCGGCGGGACTAGCGTTCATGACTCAGCTCAGCCGCCGCTTCCGGCACGATGTTCCGGAAAGGGAGAAAGAGGTCGAACTGAGTTGCTTCATCAGGTCACCACATGCATGTCGTCGATCCTGGTATTACGTCGGGGCGTCCGTTCCGACCAGCCGCAGCCAATCCCTGGTTGTCCACGGCCGTAACTTGCGGGCCTCGCCTTCCGGCACCGGTGCCCGAGACAGCAGCCCCCAATCGCACAGGCGGGCTGTTGATTTAGTCGGTGGTGGCACGTGGGGTAAGCTTCCAGCTTGCCGATGCTGCCTATGTTCAATTTACTATTTTGCTTCCGTTGCCCATTTCGCAAGCTGGAAGCTTACGCCACGACTAAATCAACAGCCCGCAGGGGCGAAGTACCGAGCCCCAAGCAGAAGGGCGACCGTGCCGTGCGGCGTGTCTAGTTTACCCCCAGGCCAATCAGCTCGCCAGTATCCGCCGCCAAGTCTTGGAGATGCTTAACCGGTTCTCAGATAGGGAGTTACTTCCGGCTGGGCAGGCTGTGCGGCCGTCGCCCGGTCAGACGCCAGCCCGAATGATAGCATCCACCCGTGACACCGTTGGTCACAGGCCGGCGAATCCGACACGGATTTCTTGGCCGCGTCACATCGGACACCTGCTCCGTCGCGGTCGCAGGGGGCCAGTGCCGGCTCACACCCGCACCTAACACGCCATCGCCACCGGCATCACGAACTCCGCCGCCGAGGCCACCGAACAGTTCGCCCTTCATTGTATGTCCGTTCGTTGGAACCCAGAAGCAGCGTCGGAGCGGCTGTCTGGCGAACAGGACGCGCTCAGACCACCGGCATCGGGCACCGCAGCCACGCCTCAAAGATGTCCAAGGTCTGGAACACCTCGCCGTACCAGCGGCCGAAGCCCTGTTCGTTGACCGTGACTTCGTCTTCCAGTTGCCAGCCGCGTTCTTCGGCTTCCAGCAGGTGGTCCAGGGGCGTGGTGGCCTCGATCTCCGCCTGCTTGTCGCAGGTCCACTGGAAGGCCATGACGGCGGCCTGCTCGGCGGTGGCGGCATCAAAGATCAGCCGGACGACATCGTAGTTCCGTTGGGCGACTACGTGGACCGGGGCATCGACAGCCGGGGCGTGATCGACCAGTTGATCGCCCTGGCGGGGCATTGCCGGCTCGTGCCGATCCTGGGCAACCACGAAGAAATGCTGCTGGGGGCCAGGGAAGGACGGTCGGACTTCCGGTTCTGGATGAACTGCGGCGGCATCACCTGCCTGGACTCGTACGGCCCGACCGGACGTATGGACCTGATCCCGCGCGAGCACTTCGCGTTTCTGCAATCATGCCGCACGTACTTCGAGACGGAGCGGCACTTCTTCGTCCACGCCAACTACGAGCCGGACGTCCCCCTGGATCGCCAGACGCTGCACACGCTCCGCTGGCTTTCGCTGCGGGATTACGTTCCGCCGGCGCCGCATTGCTCCGCCAAAGTCGCCATCGTCGGCCACACGCCGCAGCACGAAATCCTGGACTTGGGCTACTTGAAATGCCTCGACACCCGCTGCTGCCACGGCGGGTGGCTTACGGCGCTGGACGTGAACAGCGGGCAGGTGTGGCAGGTGAATGAGCGGGGCGAGCGGCGAAGCTGACTGGACTTGTGCCGTTGGCGGCGCTGCCGGATTCCGCCGTGAGTCGCTGCGAACGGCGCCAGCAGCAGACTGGCCAGAAGTGTGCGTGCGTGTTTCATGGGAGGGGAGCCGTGCGGGGTTTGTCGCGGCACTCGTCGAGCAGGGCCTTGAGCCGTGCGGCGACGTCAGGATGCTCGCGAAGGACGTTTCGGGACTGGGAAGGATCGGCCGCCAGGTCGTAGAGCTGCGCGGGGGGCGCGTCGGGCTTGGTGCGGCCGTTCTCGACGTCGCTGTTGACGGCTCCGGTAAACGGAAAAGCGGCCGGCCCCCCCAGCGCATGTTCGCCTACCCGGGTCCCCGTGAAGCCTCCGCCTCCCTGCGCGCCGATGTAGACCCAGCGCCCCTGGCGGACCGCAAGGTGCTGCTTCGAGTGGGCGGCGAGGATCACGTGATCGCGGATCGGTTTGGCCGCGGTGTCCGTGAGCGCGGGCAGGACGTTGAAGCTGTCGGGGCCGTCCGCCGCCGTGAGGACGCCGCCGGTCAAGGCAGCCATCGTGGCCAGCATGTCCACGTGGCAGATGAGCTGGTCCGAGGTGGACCCCGGCTCGATCCTGCCGGGCCAGCGGGCCACGAGCGGCACGCGGTGTCCGCCCTCCCAGGCGTCGAACTTGAAGCCGAGCAGGTCGCCGTTGAGGCGGTGCCCGGCCTTCCAAGCGTCCTGTCCGCCCTGGTTCAGCATACCGCCGTTGTCGCTGGTGAGGATGACGAGCGTGTTGTCGCGGAGCTTCAACTCGTCAAGCGTGCGCATCAGTTGGCCGACCATCCAATCGAACTCCTGAATGAAGTCGCCGTAGCGCCCGCATCCGCTGGTGCCGTGGAAGCGTGGTGCCGGCGTGAAGGGGTGGTGGATGTGCGGCGTTGCGAAATAGAGGAAGAACGGCGTGCCCCGGTGCTCACGCATCCAGGCGATTGCCTTCTCCGTGAACAGCGTGCCCAGCTTCTCGTCCCGGTAGAGCGCGTGTGCCGCCTTGCCGCCCGAAATCGCCGGCTGCATCATCTTCTCCGGAAACTTCTGCGTCGCTGGAACGCCGCCGTACACCAACGGGTCGGCGGGATCGAGTCCCAGCACGCGGTGGTTCTCGATCAACACGAACGGCGGGTGGCTGCTCACCACGGGGAGGCCGAAGTAATAGTCGAACCCGCACTCCAACGGCCCCGGCTTCAATTCGACGTTCCAATCCGGCTTTGGTTTGTCGCCGAAACCGAGATGCCACTTGCCGATGCACGCCGTGGCATACCCCTGGCGCTTCAGCAGGCTGGCCACCGTTGCCCGCGACGGATTCACGACCAGGGGGCTCTGATTCATGATCGGTCCGAAGAGATTCCGGCGGAACGGATACTCGCCGGTGAGCAGCGCGTAGCGCGAGGGCGTGCAGACCGCCGAGGCGGAGTGCGCGTCGGTGAACCGCCGTCCTTCGCGGGCGAGTCGGTCGACATTCGGCGTCTTAACCTTGGTCGCCCCGTAACAGCTCAGGTCGCCGTAGCCCAGATCATCCGCGAGGATGACGACGATGTTGGGGTTTGACGTACTGCCCGCCTGCGATGCGGCTGACGGAGCCAACAGGAAGAGCACAACCCCAAGGACAATCCAGCTTTTCATCGGCGGTTTTCCTTTTCGACGATCGCGAGGCCACCTCCCGTCACTCCACGATCGCGAACGCTTTCTTCATCGCCGCTGCGACAAGGACCAGCGCTTCGTCCCGCGGCAGGCCAGGGACGACTGCAATCGACGAGGCGTGATCCCAACCGCTCTCGTGGCCACGTCCTTGCCCACGGCCATCAAAGTCATCGGCTTCATGACGGAGACCGGCCGCGAGACGCTCCAGCGGCCCTTGCCCGAAGGCAGGTTCTGGGCCGTGAGCATTTCAGCGGGAGGCAACTCCTACGCGATGCTTCGCATCCCCGACGCGCCAAGCGATTGACCCACCAAGGGCGGTGATGCCCCGCCGGTCGCCCACCCTGGCGCAACATCTATACTTCTCGCATCTGACGCTTCCACCCCGCAATCGGACATCCACATGCCTGCCGCAACCCGGCTTCGCGTCGTACAATTGCTGCTGATCACCGTTTCTCAGCCCCGCCCTCCACCACCAGCTTCTCCAGCACATCGTAGGGCTGTGCTCCCACGACGCCGTTGCCGCCAACGACGAATGTCGGCACGGCCGTGACCTCCAACTTCCTGCACCGCCGCCAGTCCGCATCGACCGCGTTGCGGAAGCGCCGCGACACCAGCATATCGCGGGCTTCGTCCTCCGGCAGGCCGAGTTGCCTCACGACGGTCATCAGGTTGTCGATCAAAGCGATGTTCAAACCGTCCACGAAGTACGCCCGGTACAAGGCATCGTGGATGCCCGCCCCGCCGCTCTGCGTTTCCGCCCACTTGGCCAGTTCCTGGGCCAAGCGGCTGTTGTAGGTCATCGTCCGCTGGCTGAACGGCAGCCCTTCTTCGGCCATCAGCCCGGCCAGCCTTGCCTGCATCGCTTTGATGTCGAAGGCCCGGCCGGCGAACAGCTGTTCCAGCGATAAGCCTTCGTCCGGTGTGTCCGGGTGCAACGGAAACAACGTGTACCGGAACTCGATCTGGTACTCGGCCCGCAATCGGTCTGTACGCACGGTACAGAGATAGCACCAGGGTCAGATGTAGTCGGTGATGATTTCCACGATGACCGGCGCCATAATTGAACTCCCTGGGAACTGCTGCCTACGCTCCCGGTTTGCCGCTGGCCTGCGTCTTCCGCTTCGCTTTCTTCGCCTGGGGGCGATCGACGGCGCCGGGGCCGAAGGGATCGACGGGGTTCGGGTTCACGGTGGGCATCTGAGCGTCGACCGACCGGCGCCACTCGGCCAGCAGTTTCCTCATTTCCGTGGCCCGCTGGAGTTGATCGGCGGCCAGGTCGCGGTTCTCTCCGCCATCCGCAGCCAAGTCGTAGAGTTCGACGTGCTCGTCCTCAAAGAACTCGACCAGCCCGTATTGCCCCACACGCACGGCCCCGCCGGGGCGTCCGCCTTGATTGCTGTAGTGCGGATAATGCCAGAACAGCGGGCGGTCGGCAATCCGCCCCGTCCGCTCCAACAGCGGCACGATGCTCACACCATCGACCTGCTGCGCAGCGGGCACGGCCGCGCCGGCCAAAGCCAGGAGCGTCGGGTAGATGTCGATGCTGATCACGGGCACGTCGCAGGTGCTGCCGGCGGGGATGCGGCCCGGCAGACGCACGATCAGCGGCACGCGGATGCCGCCCTGATAGTTCCAACCCTTGCCGGCCCGCAGCGGCAGGTTCGAGGTAGGCGAACCTTCGGCCGTGCACAGGCCGCCGTTGTCCGAAGTGAACACGACGATCGTTCGCTCGGCCATCTTCATTTCGTCGAGCTTGCGGAGCACGCGCCCGACCGCCTCGTCCATCTCCTGCACCATGCCGGCGTAGACGGGATGATCCTGCACGGCCCGGGCCATGAAGTCCTTGACGGGCACTTGGCGAGGCGTCTTGGGCGGCAGCACGGCCGCCTTGGCTTCGTATTTCTTCTGCAAGTCGGGCCGCGTCCGCAGCGGAATGTGAACCGAGTGCAGCGGCAGATACAGAAAGAATGGCCGCTCGGCCGACTGCTCGATGAACTGGGCCGCCTCGGTCGAAAGCCGGGCAGCGAAGTGCGGATCATCGTCCGGGCCGCGACCGGGTCGCGTGTCCAGGCCCGTCACCACCTCAAAGCCGTGGTCCTGAGGTTGTGAGCCCTGGCCGCCCAGGTGCCACTTGCCGCCGAACCAAGTGCGGTAGCCGGCTTGGCTGAAAGCCCTGGCGAGGCTGATTTCCTCCGGCGGCAGAGATTGGCGGTATTGCGGTGGCAGCAGCTTGCCCCGCCGGTTGCCGCCGAAGAAATTGGTCGTGTGCAGCCGGGCCGGGTACTTACCGGTCATGATGCTCGCCCGGGTTGGCGAGCACACATTCGCCGCCGCATAGGCTTGGTTGAACCGCATGCCCTGCGCGGCCAGTCCGTCGATGACCGGCGTTTCGTAGAACGTGCTGCCGCAGCACCCCAGGTCGCTCCAGCCCAGGTCATCAGCCAGGATCAGAACGACGTTGGGGGGCGGGGCAGCGGGCGAATGACTGCCATGCAGGCAGAACAGGAGGCAGACGTTGACAATCAGCAATCGACACGTCGTTCTCATCGGTGGGCTCCATTCTAACAAGCCATCTTCCTCGCGGTGATGGGCTACGGGTGTTGACCGGCACGGGTTGCATCGTGGTTGGCATTGGGCTGCGCCATCTGCGCTCCGACCGATTCTCGCCACGTGGCCAGTCTCGCGCGGAGTGCCCCAGCCAACTGGGGCATCTGGCCGGCGAGATCAGTCGTCTCGCCGAGGTCATCCTTCAGGTTGTACAGCTCGATGCGTTGGTCCTCGTCGAACTCGATCAACTTGTAGTCCCCCTGCCGGATTGCGCCGTAGGGTGTCTGCGGCAAGATGTTGTAGTGCGGATAGTGCCAGTAGATTGCGTCGCGAGCGGGTGTGCCGGTTTGCCGCAGCAATGGCGTGATGTCTGCGCCGTCGACGGCGGCATTGTGCTTCGCATCGCCGCGTGCGCCGGTCAGCGCGAGAATGGTGGGATAGAAATCCACGCTGACGACTGGCTCGCGGCACACGCTTCCCGCCGGCGTAACGCTGGGCCAGCGAATGACCAGCGGCACGCGATGACCGCCTTCGTAGCAACTGCCTTTGCCGAGGCGTAGCGGCCCGTTCCAAGTCGCCCCGGAATTGCCGCCATACCCTACGTAGCCGCCGTTGTCGGAGGTGAACACGACAATCGTTCTTCCAGCGATGCCCAGTGCTTCGAGCCGAGCCAGAACGCGGCCGACGCTCTGATCCAAGCTCTCGACCATCGCTGCGTAGGTCGGGTTTTTCTGCTTTTCGCCGGGGCGGACTCTCGCCTTGTATTTCGCGATCAACTCCTTCTTGGCCTGCAAGGGCGTGTGCACCGCGTAGTGCGCGAGGTACAGAAAGAACGGCCGCTCGCGGTTGGCCTCGATGAATTTGAGCGCCTCGTCGGTCAGCCGGTCCGTCAGATACTCGCCGGGCCGGCCTCCGGCATACACATCCGGCACGGGCCCCCCGTGATACCTGTTGGCCTTAGCCGGGTCGTCATGGCCGTAGGGCCAGAAGTAACTCCCGGGCGCCCCGCTGTGATTTCCGGCGATGTTCAGGTCGAAGCCCTGGCTTTGCGGTAGAAATGGCGCCTGGCCCAGATGCCACTTGCCTACCGCCGCGGTGACGTAGCCGGCCGACTTGAGCGCTTCCGCGAGGGTGACTTCTTCCGGCGGGAGATGTTGTAGCCAAGCCGGTGGCCCCAGTCGGGCCTTGGGAAAACTCGTGCCCGGAATCCAGTCCGTCAGGTGCAGGCGTGCCGGATACTTCCCGGTGAGGATGCTCGCTCGCGTCGGCGAACAGCAGTTGCAGGCAGCATACGCATCGGTGAACCGCATCCCCTGGGCAGCCAAACGATCCAGGTGTGGCGTCTCGTGAAAGACGCTGCCATAGCAGCCGAGGTCCCACCAGCCCAGGTCATCGGCAAGTATTAGTACGATGTTTGGTACACTCCGAGAATTGGCACAGAAGCCGT
>CAYPGE010000339.1:0-10511 GCA_964409865.1 uncultured Pirellulaceae bacterium | reverse complement strand
ACCCTGCCACAGTACATTGCCGGACTTCAGGGGCGTAAACGCTTCCTCCTCTTCAGGATTGGACGGCACAGGTTTTTACTTGTCAATAGGGGAGCTGAGACTGTTTTCAGGATTACAGGTACTCCTCCGGGAACTTCCAGGGCGCCCGGTACTCGGGGCGCGTCGCCTTCGCCGCCTCGTCGTCGCCGACGATCTGCTCGGTGGCCGGGTCGAAACGCAGCTCGCGGCGAAGCTTCATCGCCAGGTTGGCCAGCATGTTGGACGTGTTGACCTTGTGCATGTAGTTCACCCCGCAACTCGGCTCCTCGCGGCTGCGGATGCAGTCGAGCCACTCCCGTTCGTGGCCCGGCGAAGGCGGGATCGTCTGCTCGGGCGGCGCGGCGCCCACCAACTCGGCCACCTGGGGAACCACCGTGTGCGTCGCGTAGTTGCCGAAGATCGTCGCCTTCTCCGCATGGATGTAGTATCCCAGGCGGCGCTGGACCCCTTTCTCCATCGGGGCCCCGTGCTTCGCGTAACGCTCCACGTCCTGCAAGTTGAAGCCGAAGCTGCTGACCTGCGACATCATCCAGGTCAGCACCACGCCGGGGAACTCCCAGGTCACTTCGTGCGTGTCCGGCGCGTCGGTGTTGTCGTTCACGCAGTGCTTCGAACTCGTGCTCTGCACACGGGTCGGAAAGCCCAAGTCCAGCGCCCAGAAGGGTAGGTCGAGAATGTGGTTCGCCATCCCGCACGTCCGCCCGCCCCCGTAATCCAGGAACAGGGTGTGCGACCAGCCATTCTTGACGATGTTCTCGTTGAACTTGCGCATCGGCCCCGGGCCGACCCACAGGTCCCAGTCGAGCCCCTCGGGCGGGTCGCTGTCCGGCGGGAATCCCAATCCGTCGGGTGGATTCCCTTCATTGGACATCAGGAACGTCCGCACCACGGCGGGTTTGCCGAGCATCCCCGACCGCAGCCACTCGACAACGCGGCGGTAGTTCTCCGACGCGTGGATCTGAGTCCCGTTCTGGCAAACGCGTTTGTGCTTGAGGACGGCGTTCTTGATCACCCGGCTTTCGGCCAGGTGCAGCGACATCGGCTTCTGCAAGTACAGGTCCTTGCCGGCTTCGCAAGCGTCGACCGCCATCCGGCAATGCCAGTGATGGGGCGTGGCGATGATCACCGCATCGACATCCGGCTGCTGGAGCACCTCGCGGTAGTCGTTGAACGTCTTCGGCTTCGATTCGAAGCTCGCGGCCAGGGCGTCGCGTTTCGGCTTGGAAACGTCGCAGATCGCGGTCACCGCCACGTCGGGATACTGGGCGCACTCCTTCACGTTGGCGGTGCCCATCGCGCCGGCGCCGATCAGGCCGATCTGGATGCGGTCGTTGGCGCCGGGCTGGCCCGGCGCGGCCAACGCCGAGCACGGCACGAAGTACGGCGCTGCAAGGCTGGCGGCGCCCGCGGCCGTGGCGGCGCCCAGGAAATCGCGGCGAGAAACGGGTTTCGACAGCTTCATCACGTCTAACTCCTTAGGATCACGGGTATCGGTGGCAAAACCTGCGTTGCAAGAGCCTCGTTCCGTCCGGTCAATCGGTCTCTCTGCCCGGTTATCGGCCCGGGGCTTTTTTCGCCAGCGCATAAGCGTTCCAGGCGTCGATGATCTCGCCTTCGCTCAACGCGCCGGGGTGGATCCAGAGCCGGTAGTCGAGCGTCAGCGTCTCGCCCTTGGGCAGCGGCACCTCGCGGTCGCCGGGCCAGGCCGGCTGCACGCTCCTCCAGGGCGGATACTCGCCGGGCTTCGTGCCGCCTTCGTCCGTTTGCGGCTGGTTCGGATAGTCCGGGTTGGTCACGCTCTCCAACAAGACCATGCCGGCCGGGCCCTTCCCGCCGGGGAAACGGCCGGTCAAATGATACCATGCCCGCTGTGGCGAAGCGCCGGGCGGATCGATGTGCATGCGGATCTGCCGCTCGGGAAATTCCGGGAAGCTGCGCACCGAGAAGCCGCCGTAGCTGGCATGAGGGCGGCCGCCGATGCTCATTTCGTCGACCAGCGCCGTCAGCCGCACTTGGACATCGACAAAACGCCGCCGCGCGGTTGAGCGGAACGCGCGGATCAGCACGTCCTCGCGGACGATCGGGTCCCGATCGCCCCATTTCCACACGCATTCCGCCTCGACGCCGGCCCACACCGGACCGGCTTCCACGCGGTGCATCGCCACGGGACGCGACCAGACCGCGCCCGTGAAGCCGGGCAGAATCTTCACCGCCCAGAGATCGCGGGCCTCGTCCTTCCAGCGCACGATCGGCCAGGCCCAACTCGCGCCGCGATGGTGCGGATGGTTCTGCGAGTAGTCGTCGGTGATCGCTTCGCCGTCCGGGCCGAACAGCGGCTGGATGTAGTCGCCTCGAGCGAAGTCCGGGTCGATCCCCGCCGGAACCGGCACCGTCCCCTGATTGTAGCGGAGCACCGGCAAGGAGCCCTCGCGGATGTCGACCGCTTTCAGTTCGGTGTCGACCCGCGCGGACAACTCCTGGCCGCCCGGCTCGTCCGCCGTCACAATCCGGAACCGCCGCTGACCTTTCTCCCCGGGCGGCAGAATCCACCACAGCCGTCCCGTGGCGCTGCCGGCGCTGTCCGGCTCGAACTGCGCCGCCAGGGGCTCGCCCCGGACCGCGCCGCCGACCGTCTCGGCAACGCGGATCCGCTCCGGCCGGGCCGCGCCGCCGGGCAGTCGGCCGAGATCGACCTTCGCCCACACGGGTGCCGCCACGCGCCCCAGCGCGCCCTGGGGATCGTCGATGATCAAAGTTTGATCCGGGGCTTGCGCGGCGGAAACCGCCAGTAGGATCGCTGCGATCATGCTGATGTTCAGTGCTGCCATCGTTGCTCCCTTCTGCCTGGACAAGGCCCTAGCTTACTCCCACCAATTCGCTGACAAATCTGCGCGCCTTCTTCGCCTCGGCGAGTTTCTGTTCGAGGCTCCCCTGGGCAAGCGTCTCGACGATCAGCGGTCCGTGGGTGAAACCGCCCTTGATCAGTTGCGCCATGAGTTGCGGAAAACGCACCTGGCCGGTGCCTGGCGTGACGTCCACCTGCTTCGGCTGCCGGTAGTCTTTGATCAGCATGCCGGTCACCAGCCCGGCCACGCTGGCCGCATCGTCGACCGGGTCGATCTTCCCGTCCGAGTAGTAGCAGATGTTGCCCGGGTCGTAGAGGATCGTCAGGTTCTTGTGGCCCACGCGCTCGATCACCTTGCGGCACAGGGGGCTGTCGGCCAGCAGGCCGCCGTGCGACTTCAACTGGAGCGTGATCTGCTTCTCGGCCGCGTAGCCGCAGCACTCGGCGAGCGTCCGGCAGTAGCCCTCCCACGTTTGCTCGTTGCCGGCTTCGGCAATCACCACCGACCAGGCGCCGCACGCGGCGCAGTTGTCGATGATCCGGCGGAGCCTTGCCGGCCCTTCGTGGCCGCGAAAATCGCCGCCGTAGAGCAGGGGAATTTCCAGCCCGCGGTGGCGGGTCTCTTCACCGATCCGGCGGGCCTCGTCGATCGGGGTGTCCGCCCCCACGACCCAGCCGGTCTGGGACTTCGCGCCGCCGAAGCCGATGTACTTGAAGCCGGCCTGGGCAATCGCGTCGAGCGCCACGCGGTACTCGTAGCCGGCCCAGGGCCGTGTCCGGCAGCCAATCTGCCACCCCGTGCTCGGCGCCGCCGCTGCGGCCAACTTGGGCAACTTGCAGGCCGCCACGCCGGCGGCCAGCGTGCCCTCCAAAAAACGCCGGCGTGTTAACTCGAAGGATGTCGACATCGCTTGATTCTCCCAGATTGCACAATGGACGTCGGATGGGTTGTTTCCGTACCTTGGTTGTGTCGTCGAGTTGGACTTCATTTCAGTTCCGCGAACATCTCCAGCAGGGCGTTGACGATCTTGGTCGACGCCTGCACTTCGACCTTGTTGGTGCCCAGCCAAGTCTCGTAGCCGCCGAGTTTGTGCTGCTCCGGCGTCGGCAGGTAGCCGTAGCCGCCGTTGGCCAGCTCGATGGTAAAGCTGGGCTTCAGCGGGCTCAGGGCCTTCAACTCTAAACCGATTTCCGAAAAGACCTCAAACGGAATGGCGGCGATTCCCAGTTCCCCGATCCGCATTGCTTGCAAGATGACGCGAACCTGAGCGGGCGAATTCTGCAACATCAGGGCGCTTTGCGCGTAGCTGCGCTCGTGAGGAAACTTGTCGGGTCGCTCCGGCTCGGAGAGCACCTTCTGGGCGTGGTCCAGTTGCGCCGACGTGGGCTTGCGAACCGCCAGCTCCAGCTCCCGCTGCCGCATGCCCAGCCGCGCCCAGTCGTGCCACGCGAGCTTCTTGTATTCCCGACATACCGCCTGGGCGCACTCGTCGGCCACCAGCCGGATTTGTTCGTAAGGTTGCCGTTTGGGGCGGGGAACCGCGTAGTTGACGTTGTTGATGTTGCCGCTGGTGCCATTGCTCATCGCGGCCACGAAAGGTGGATCCTGCCGATCGGCGCCGAGCAACTCCTGGACGCGGTCGGCAAACACGGCAAAATAATCGGCCGAGACATGGTTCGGGCCGGTCCCGCCCACGTAATGCAGCGAGTAATTGGCCAACAGACCCAGCGGCCGGCCCTCGAGCGTCTCCAGGGCCAAGAAAGCGATTTGGGGATCGACGGGCCCGGCCGGCTGGAGCAGGTTCGGGCTGTTGCCCGGATTCATCTTGACCTGGTCCGGTTCCCCGAAGGGATTCAACAATTCCGTGCCCGGCTTCATCAACCAGCGGCGACAGAACACCTGCCCCGGCAGGTCCACCGCGCCCCAAGCAACCCGCGCCGGCCGCAAATTGTTAATCGCGCACCGCACTCCGTCGGCGATGCGATGGGCCACGAATCGTTGATACTCGGTGAACTCCTTTTCCGGCTGGAGGGGGTTCTTCCAGCGGGCACTCACGGACGAGTGTGTATGCGTGCCCGAGATGAGCATCCGGTCCGCCGGCAAGCCGGTCGCCTCGGTGATTTGCCGCTTGGCATCGTCCAGCACTTCGCGGCTGATGTAGATGTTGTCGCAGACGACCAGCGCGATCCGCGTCGTGCCGTCGTCGAGCACGAAACAACGGGCGTGCAACTCGTCGTGAATGTGTTTGGCCGGCGGAGGAGTGCCGAAATTGCCCACCAACCCATCGCCCAGCCAGGGCGTGATGTTGCTGGTCGCCGCGCCGGCCAGGAGCGGCTTTTCGCCCGGCGGCTGGGCGGCAACGGGCACGGCCAGCAAGGAAGTTACCAGTACTATCGACAGTGCCAATCGGTTCATCAGATTGCCTCCATTAAGGTTGAAGCCCGGTCGTCAGGCGGGAGTGGTCAGTGGTCAGTGGTCATCTTTGTACACCGATCCCGCAGCCGCGACAATCAAGGCGAGCACCTTCCGTTTCACCCGCGCTCGGGCAGGTGCGGAATGGAACTCCACATCAACGTGCAGGCGATGCCGACGGTTGCCGGACGCAGTACACCCGCTCGGAGGCGCGAAGAATCAGCCGGTCGCCCACGATGGCCTTCGTCCAACGCAGCCCGCCCCAGAAGTAGAGCCGACGGCTGCAGGGCGATCAAGCCCGTCGGCTCAGAGCGCTGGTACGAGCAGCACGATCGGGACGAGGATGCGGCCCTGACGCGAGTGCCTGCGCCGCCGACGCTCGTCCGGTTGCGTACCGAGGTGGACGATGCGAAATCTCAATTGCAGGTTGTTGCGCAGCGAATTTAGACACTAACCACTGTGAGTTAAGCCGCGCGGCGGGAGAACACCGCCCTGCAGCGTTGATTGGCCCAGCGGGCCACCGTGCAACCCGTATGACAGTGCCCAGCGATCTACGCAGCATGCCGGTCGAGATCAGGGATGCACGAAAGCAGCGACTTTTTCGGCGTTTGAAGTGGTACAGAGGCCGCGTTAGGGGGGAAGGCCCCTGGACTCCGCCCGTGACAGTTTCCCGGCGGTCGCGTGTGTATAACATGGGAAGCGTGATCGATCGCCGTCCCTTGTCGGAGCCACCTTGTGAACCAGCCGCCGGAAACCCGGGCGAGCTTGCTTGTGAGGCTAAAGGACCGCGCGGATCAAGCGGCCTGGTACGAGTTCGCCGAGATCTACCGGCCGGTCATCGTGCGATTGGCGGGCCGCAGAGGGATGCAGCCGGCGGATGCGGAGGATCTCGCCCAGGAGGTGCTCGCCGCCGTGGCCCGGGGGATTGACCGCTGGCAGGAAGATCCTCGGCGGGCACGGTTTCGCACGTGGCTGCATCGCGTCGCCAGAACACGATGGATACCGGCCACTCTCATTGCACCGACGAGCAAATGGAACGGTTTCTCAACGAGCAACTCGGTCCGGCGGACCAGAGTGCGATCGAGGAGCACCTCGAAGAATGTGCGGCTTGCCAGCAGGCGATGATGGCGCACGCGGCCCAGCCGCAGGAATGGCAGGAGGCTCGTGATGCGCTTCAGGCGGCCGCCGTGGGTTGCCGTACTTTGTGATGCCCTACATCCGTGGTACATCGCTGGAAAGACGGCTCCAGGAACGCGGTCCGCTTGGCGTGACCGAGATCCTCCGCATTGCCTGGCAGACGGCAGCCGGCTTGACGCCATCGAACCGGCCGGCAAGACTCACCACGTCCTGCGGTGCCGTCGGTGGTGCCCAAGGCGTCCCAGGCGAACGGTCAGCCCACCGCAGATCAGGCCGACCCGCATGCACAGCTGCGACAGCGGATCGCCCTGAGCCTGGATGGCGCGCCCCTGCCCCAGGCACTGCGGCAACTCGCCCAACAGTTGGAGACGAATATCGTGCTCGACGAAGAGTCGATTCGCAAGGCAGGCATCGACATGGGGACACCGGTCACCATTCACGTCCAAGTCCCGGAGCGCGCCTCCGCCGTCCTCAAGCTCATCCTCCAGCCCTTCCGGCTTGGATACACAGTCGAAGGCCGGTCCATCCGAGTTACCACGCCGGAAAACGTCGAGACCACCTTGTACGTTCGCGTGTATTCCGTTGGCGATCTACTCACGCCCGCAGTGGGAGAGACGTCCCGCGGCAAGGACCAAGCGGCCGCCGCGAACGCGGGTCCATTACCGCAGAAGCCTCGCCACGACTTCCGATCGTTGATTTCCCTGATCACCGGCACGGTGGAGCCACCTTCCTGGGACGGCGTCGGCGGTCCCGGCAGAATTGAGCCGTTCGAGGCACGCTCCAGCTTGGTCATCACACAGACGCAACCGGTCCATGAACAGATCGCGGATTTGCTCGACGAACTCCGGCGACCGTCGGCTCGGCAGCCATCCAAGCCCGCCAAATCAGCGGCCCAGCTTCAGCCCAAGGGCGGCGGTGGCGGCGCTGGCGGATTCTTCAGTACCGACGCCGGCTTTCCGCGAAGTGCTGTCACCGGAATTTCCGCCGTCACGGCGGTCCCGAACTCGCGGGTGGCTCCACATCAAGACCACGTGCGACGCGTGGCGTTGCGGCAAGCCGTCGCTCAGGAGCTTCCCATGCAGCGGCTGCCGAAGTTGGGTCACAGTTGCGGCGGCCTCTGGTATCTGCTCGACGGCAAAACGCTGGTCAGTACGTTCGGCGGAATTGAGCAGGTACCTGGTCGCCCCGTCCCGAATGAAGATCCGCGGGTCGGCCAAGTCACATTCTGGGACACTTCGACGTGGGAAACCAAGGCGGTACTGGGCACGGGGGCGAGTCGTCTCATCCGCGGAGCGAGTCTAGCGATCTCACCGGACGGTTCGCGGTTGGCCGTGTTGGCTGAAAACCACTTCGTTGCTGTATGGGATATTTCGTCCAGCCCGATGCCAGAGAAGCCCGTGTGGAAGGATGCATGGGAGGGAGGCCGCAACGCCACACGGTGGGTGCACTGTGTCGCCTTCTCGCCCGATGGTGCCTGGATAGCCTCGCTGCAGTCGCGGCGTTCCTCTCCAACGACGCGAACCTGCGAGTATCCCCTCGTCTTCTATGACGCCGCCTCAGGCCGCCCAGAGCACGAGGTCGAGTTGCGCGTCCCTTCCGGCTACGAAGTCGTGTTTGCCCCCGACGGAAAACGCCTGGCCGTGACCGTGAGTCCGGCCAGGCAGAAGTACTTACTGCAAGTGGTCGATGCGACGCAGCGGAAGATCGTCAAAGGCGTGGACTTGGGCGAGCCGATATTCCACCTGCAGTACGCGCCGGATGGACGTTGTTTGGCGGCATGTACGCGTGGCAGTGTCTGGCTCTTTGACACCCAGACATTCCAAAGGCGTCTGCTGGGCCAGCATCCGACGCGAGTTCCGGCCGGTTACTTCGGCGGTGCGGCGATCTCGGCTCTGGCCATGTCGCACGACGGCCGGCTGTTGGCCACGGGCGGTTTCGAGGGCCGGCCGACAGTCCGTCTGTGGGACCTACGGACGGGGCGATTGGCTCACATTCTGCAGCACCCCGCCGGGCACGTGGTCAACAGTCTGGCGTTCTCTCCCAACGGGAGCCAGTTGATTTCCGGCGTCAATTGGGACGAGGACGGCCAGGGTGCATGCTGCCTGTGGCAATTGCCCCCGCAAATCACGTCCCACGCGGGGCTTGCCGATTGAGCACGGAGACCAGACAGGCTATGAATCCCAGGCACAGATGATAATCGACGGGCCACGGTCCCTCCAGCATATCCAACACCGGGATGCGCAAGCTCGCTGCTCCGGCCATTCAGAGGTTGGCGGGCGGGCGACGGCGGGCAACTGCTTCGTCAGATCAGTTCCGCAAATGGTCTGAGTCTCGCGACCGTCTGGACGAGCCCCTGTTGCTCCAGGGTGTCCAGGAACTCCGCGACAGACTTCGGAGGATTCTTGAGACTTTCACGCTGGCGTTTGGCTGTGGCGACAGGCGAATCAAAAGATCGCGGAGTGGTGCGGGATACAAGACACACGCGTCATAGATGGCGTTGACGGGGAAACGCATCAGTATCCGATTCCGAGTTCCTGGGCTTCGGCCGTGAGGGCGTCGGCAATGCGCCGCCGAGCTTCATCGTCCTGACGCTTGTAGGCCATCAAGTCCTCCAACAGAATCCGCCGGTGGGTGCCGACTTTGCGGAAGGGGATCCGGCCCTTCTCCAACTGCTCGATCAAGAACGGCCGGGACACGTGGAGCAACTCGGCGGCCTGTTGCGTCGTCAGTTCCGCTTGGACCGGCATGAGCGTGACGGCCTTGCCCTTCGCCATCTCCGCCAACGCGCCCGCCATCAAGCGGACCACCGACGGTGGTACGGCGACGCTTTCCTCGGGCGCATCTTCGGGCTGGATGCAAACCCGAAAGGATCGCTTCCTGCGTCCGCCAACCGCTTTGGCCAGACGCGGGGCGGATTCCTGCGCAAGTCGCGCTTCCGCCTCCGTTGGAGCCACCGTATCCGAATACTCGCTGAGTGTTGCTGACATGCCTGTCTCTCCCATGTGTCTTCAGCGAATTCTACCCTACAATCGCAGTAAACGCAATATCCGCAGCTAACGAAATTCCTGAGATCAAAAGCGCATACGGCTGAAAGCCAGCGGTAGCTGGCAGGCGGGCTCCTTCGGTTACGATGGATGCGTGGGCCACCGGGCTGATTCACCGCCGACGGTCGATCAGGAGAGGAACTCATGAGAACTGGAACACGAGCGAGATGCGGAAAACGCTGAGTTCGGACAGGTGGCCGAAAGCAAGCACCTGTTATCCTGGGCGAGTTCCGCGCCCGTTATCGGTATGCCGCCCTTACGGCGCAGGCTTGGCCAGACGCATCGCCTGGGCATCCAGGAATTCAAGGGATTTTTTCACGCCCTCGAGAGGATTGTCCGGATCGGAGTGGCATTCGATGCTCAACAGAACTGGCCCCTCCTTGACCCTGGCCAGTGTCTCCAGCATCTTCGGCAGATTGCCGACGCCGCTGCCCAGCGGAACCCCGCGTCCCGATGCGTTGAAGGCGGTCAGATCATGAATTTCGAAGCCGACGATCCGGTCCTTCAGTATCGACACGCCCTCGGCAGGGTCGAGTTCGGAACGGATCCAGTGCCCCGTATCGCTGAATGCCCCGACCGCCGATGAGTAGGCTTGGCAATGTTTGGCGACCAGTGCGGGATGCCAAGTGTTGGGGGAACTCTTCAACGGCCCTCTACATTCCCAGCCGGGCCTTTTCGGCCAACCCGGCAACGGACTTGTCCTTGGTTGTCGCTTCGACTTTCCGTAGAATCGGCTCGAAATGCGCCTTGTTCGGCTGGCGCAGAAAACGGTGGTGCGCCAGTTCGACGATTGCCCGGCAGGCCGTTTCCGCCAGATCGGGATCGTCGAGATAAGCGGCGATCCAGTCGACCGTTGCGAGCGTCCGCACCGAGGCGGCGCGCGACAGGGCCAGGCACTTGTTGTCGCTGCTGTCGGCAAGCTGCATGGCGTTCTTCAACATCCCGAGGGTCTCGGCTTCCGGCCGGTCGCTGGGGAGCGTCACCACGCGGATGTACGCCCGCAACGCCTGGGAGCGATAGGCTGGGGACTCGG
>CAYPGE010000338.1:0-10517 GCA_964409865.1 uncultured Pirellulaceae bacterium | reverse complement strand
CGGGAGACCTGCGGTCGGCGGTTTCGGCGAGGTCGGGAGACCTGCGCCGAACGCGGCGGTCGGCGAGGTCGGGAGACCGGCGCCGAACGCGGATTCCGTGCCAGCGTCCCACATCGCCACCCAGGCGGCCCAGGTCGGGCGGGAGCGGCTAAGAAAGATCTCGTCGAGATGGGGCGGCGGCACCTCGATCACGCGGTAGGGCGGAGTTGCCCAGAGGTTCGTGGCCATCGAGTCCCGGAGTTTGTACAACTCGGCCGCCGAATGCTGCCCGTCGCGCCACACCAAGAGCCCCTCGGCATTCACGTCGTACCAGGTCCCTGCCGGTTTGAACTGCGAGACGAGATGTTCCCAGATGAAGTCGCCCCCGGCCAAGTGGTACAAACCTTGCACGGCCCGCAGGCAGACGGCCCGCTGGTCTGCGGGCAAGGCGTCCAGCCAGCCGCGTTGGGGCAACGAGACGATGATCCAGCCGGCACGCTCCTGAAACGCCAGTCGCAGGGGCTGGCGCGGGAAGTCGGGATGGCCGATTTCGGCCTGGATCTGGTTCGAAGCCAGCTGCATCCGCTCCACCATCAAACGGGGACCACGCCAGGCGGGGCTCTCGGCCAACAGCGTCACGAGTTCGCGGTCCAAGAAATTCTGGACCGACTCTTTCACGCCTCGCAACCGTTCCAGATGCTTATGGACCACACGCCACTTGCCGGTTTGGGTCGCCTTGCGGGCGGCTTGGCGGAGCTTGGTGTACAGCTTCGGAAGCGTTCCGGAATGGATTCCCACGCGCAGCAACCGCAACATGGTTTCGCCGTGGCGGCCGATGGGTACCGGCTTGAGACGCCGGGGACGGTTCGAGGCGTACAGACGCCAGTTCTCCTTCAGTTCCCAGACCAGGAAGCCGAAGACGCCCGGGATCAGCCAGATGGTGGACCAGACGAGCGTGTTCGCCCGCGCGAGGCCAAGGTAAGGACTCAATTGGGCGACGATCATCGGACCGGTCGGCAGCAGCAACTTGTGGGACACCGTGACCACGGGGAAGTGTTTGATCGGGTTGATCTGAGGCTCCAGCAGCAGCGTGAATACAAACGCCGTCACGTAGGAGACGAAGAACCAGATTCCGCCGCCGACCACTTTGACAAGCACCGACAGGCGGTTGTCGCCGGTACGGAACCGCAGCCACTCGTCCACGGTGTAAAGGACGCGTTCTAGTCCGTTCAACAAGAAATGGAACGAGTCCATGATCCAATGAAAGGCCGCGGCAAACACCCGGATCTGCAATTCGCGCCAGCCGCGCATCAATTGCTCCGTAATCAACTGGTCCAAGTAGCGTCCCAGCGGCGAGTTGAGCGCCAGGTTGATGGCCAGGAAGGTGATGACCCACGTGGCCCACGTGAGTTCACCGCGGAACAGTCGGAACGGCAACACGATACACGCGGTAAAAATCAGCGGCTTCAACCCGTAACCGATCAGGACTGCGTAGAAAACGCTGTCGAAAAACTTCCGCACCCACGGCAACTGCCACATCGAAACCGGCAGACCGTACAGCAGCCAGCGGCACGCCTGTCCCAGTTTGCGGAGTCCCGACAAACACGCCCGGCGAAAGCCCTCGCGATCGATCAGCAGCAGCAGGAACGTCCCGAACAGCAGTACGAGGACGAGCGACAACCAGTCCGGTCCGGGAGCGACCTTGGGGGCCACGGGCGGATCGGCAGCGACCTGACCGACCGCTTGCAGTCTCGAACCGCCAGACGCATGGTGAAACGTGTGCGCCACGTGCCGTCCGAATTCCACCAACAAGAAGGCACCGCCATAAGGCAGCGCCAGATAACGCGTCAGCAGACGCCCAAAACCCGTGCCGAAAGCGAGCGCACTCAGTTGCTGGGACCAGCGCAGATACACCGGCCCGCGGTAGTACACGCCCGGCAAGTCGGTCGCCAAGTGACGGTCGACCCTCAGCAGCAGGTCCCCCGTGACCAACTCCCAGGGACTAGTCAGATCGGAGAGCTTCAGGTTGTTTTGGGACAGTGCGTCCCGCAGATGGCCCAGGCTCAGGTAGCCCTGCCTCACCATGCGATCGAGCAACTCTTCGACGATCTTGTGAAAGGCCACTTGTTCGGGCACGTTCCGGGGCTGCAGTCCTTCGACCGTCAGGGCCTCCGCGATCAGCGGCCGAATGCGGTCCCGCAGTCGCCGCTGGGCCTGCCCAACCGCCGCCTCGATCAGCCGCGACAACCTGGCCCGCGCATCGCCGGCCAACCGCGAGACCGTCAGCTTGCTGGCCGCGCTCCGCAGGTGCTTGACGGCCATCACGGCGGACAGCAGCGGCAGCGGTTGCCGGAGCGGTTGGCGGCCCCGCGACCAGCACCAACGGAAGAAACGAAGTTTATACAGCCCGCGTTCGTGTTCCAGGCAGACTTTTTGCAGGTCGTGCAACACGCGGGATTCCGCCGTGCGGAAGCCCTGGTCGGCGTGCACCAGCAGCGGGCTCAGCGCCTCCGCCCAATCTCCGACCTCCTCTTCACGCAGCCCAAGTGCCGGCTGCAGTCGGCGGGCCAGTCGCTCCACCTCGGCCGTGGCCAGCGTCAGCGCCTCCTGGCTGCGGTCGGGCAGGGCCAACCGCGACGCTTTCAATCGCAGAATTGCCGCCTTGGCTGCGTTGCCGACCGAACTGGCCTTCTCGGCCCGCGCGATCAGCCGCCAGTAGGCGGGCGGCGAGGGACGCAGCGGATCCGCATCCTCCGCCTCGCCCTCGCTCGGCTCCGTGAAGTCGATGTTTCCTGCGCCATCCAGGTCCCGTACCACTCGCTCGCCCGCACCCGGCAGTCGCGTCGCCTCGTACAAAGCCCGATGGTCGACGTCGGTCGCGAGCAAATCCGCGACCCGGTCGCACTGCAACAAGGCGGGAAAATACCAAGGCAACTGTTCGGGCGCGAAATAGAGCAGTTCCAGAAACACCGCGGCGAATTCGACGTAAGTCCCCACGTCCGTCCGGGGCGGCAGGAGCATCTCGTCACGCTGCAGCACCGCCCGGATCTCGGCGTATTCCGTCGAGCCGAGGTGGCGAAGCCGATCCAGGATCGCATCCTCCGTCAGTTGCCCGTCCGCGATCCGCTGATCCAACTCCTGATGCACGCGGATGTGAAACAACAGACGCCAATACTCGCGGAGGATTTCTTGGGCAGGCCGCTTCTCGAACTCCTCTTCCTCCGGGCGTTCGATTAGTAGAACCACCTCCGGCAGTCGCCGCGACGAATCCAGGTCCAACTCGAAACGGCTCACGCAATCAAACAGCCGGTCCTGCGGCAGCAGATACGTGCTGCCGTGGGGAACGTTTACGCCGAGTGTTCCGATCCGCCGATCCAGCCGAATCACGCGGCGCAACAACCGGGGTGACACCAACAGGACGGCGGAACTTGCGCGCGTCAGGATAGATTCAAGTTCAGGCAGCGTAAGTATTTGCGGCGAGGCCGCGGAAGTTGTCATGCGTTTCATCTACCTCGGCGAATCCGCCCTTGATCGCCACCCCCAAGTCTAAGATGCAATCAGCGTTGCCTCGGCAAGTGTCCCGCGATCGTCGCAGTGCGGCCGTACACACAGTACCGATTCTTTCGCAGGAAACGAGGATTCCAGCAGGCGTGTTTCAGCGATGGCGGTTCCGCAGCATTATAGCAACGGCAAAGAGCTTGGGGGCGCGGGTCGAGGAAGGTCGTTGAGCAGGCTCGCCATGTTCGGCTATACTAACCAACCGGGGCGGTCATCCGACTCGCCGTTCAACGGGGCTGGTTGCGGCCACGGGCCGCATTAAAGAAAGGAGTGCAGTTCATGATGACGGACGTGTCTACAACCAATTCGTGCATCGAGCAGATCGGGCAAACCGCCGGGCTTGTGTGGAGTGCTCTTAGCGAGGGCGGGCCCCAGTCGCTGGCCAAGTTGACCAAGTCGATCGACGCGCCACGCGACGTGGTGATGCAGGCCGTGGGCTGGCTGGCCCGCGAGGACAAAGTCTGGATCGAAGAGACGAAGCGCGTCCGCACCATCGGCTTGAGGTGAAGCCATTTTTTGCTGTGGCTCTCCCGCAGAGGCCGATCGCTGCCCACGTTGCCGCGTCTGGCCGAGACGCGTTTCCGATGTCAACCGCGACCTCCCTGCAGAGGACCATTGGCGGGGAAATTCCGCAGGGGACCGAGTTGGCCGCGGCCACGAGGGGCGAGTAACGCGACGAGTTGCTGTTGCGCGTCGACGGCCGCCAATTCGCTGGCGTCATGTCTCCACCGATTGGTGATCAGCATCCCGTTGGCAATGCGGCGGACCTCGTCATCTGCCAGTTGGACCATCGGCAATTGAGCGATCGCCCGTGTGGGCGGCAAGAGGCGACGTTCGATCGCTTCGGGCGTCAAGTCGTCAACCATGCAGGCGTCTTCCACGCGAAAGTCACCTACTGCCGTGCGGACCAGCGCCGACATGACCGCCGCGGTGCCCAGGGCTCGAGCTACGTCGCGGCCGAGCGAGCGGATGTAGGTCCCCGATCCGCAGCATACTTCCAGTTGCAGCTCGGGGTACGCGTAACCTACGATCGCCAAACGGTGCACCTCGATCGGCCGCGGCTGAAGTTCCACCGCGTCTCCGCGCCGAGCCAGTTCGTACGCTCGCCGGCCGTGGACTTTCAGCGCCGAAAAGGCAGGCGGCATTTGCATGATTGTGCCGAGGAAGCGGGGCAATATCGCTTCGATCTCGCCAGCCGTCGGCCGCGGCGGGTTCTCCAGTTCGACGACCTTCCCTGCGACGTCTTCCGTGTCGCTGGCCCGGCCCAGCAAGAACGTGCCGACGTACGTCTTGGGCATCTGCTGGACATACTCCACCAACCGCGTGGCAGGCCCCAGCGCGACGACCAGCACGCCGGTGGCCAATGGGTCCAGCGTTCCTGCATGCCCGATCTTCACGCCGCGCACCAACCGCTGCACGCGGTTGACCACGTCGCGCGACGTAATGCCGGACGGTTTGTTGATGTTCAGCAATCCAAACATGGCGAGTACGTCCTGGGGCAGCATCCGATTCACAAGGGCCCCAGCTTACGCCGCCGCGTCCAGACTGGCAACCGCTCCGAGGCGACGGTAGACTTACGTCGGCGCCGGCAGCGCGGACCGGGCGACGGCTGGCGTGGCACGTTCAGACCAGAGGGAAGCGAAAAAGTGGCCAAGAAGAGAGCCAGTGCGAATCGACGGTCCAACGGCAACGCGGGCCCCGTGTCCGTTTCGTCGTTAGGGCGGATCACGCTCAGCCAATTGGAATCACACCTCTGGGAAGCAGCCAACATCCTGCGCGGGCCGGTCGATGCCGCCGACTTCAAGACCTACGTGTTCCCGCTGCTGTTCTTCAAACGCATCTCGGACGTCCACGACGAGGAGTACCAGACGGCTCTCGAACAATCGGGCGGCGACGAAGAATACGCTTGGTTCCCACAGAACTACCGCTTCCAGATCCCCGACGGCTGCCACTGGTCCGATGTCCGCGGCGTCTCGACCAACGTCGGCCAAGCCTTACAGAAGGCGATGCGCGGGATCGAGAAGGCCAATCCCGAAACGCTCTACGGCATTTTCGGCGACGCCCAGTGGACGAACAAGGAGCGGCTGTCGGACGCCCTGCTGCGGGACTTGATCGATCACTTCTCCCGCTTGTCGCTGGGAAATCAGGCTGCGGAGTCGGACATCCTGGGGCAGTCCTACGAGTACCTGATCAAGAAATTCGCCGACCTGACCAATAAGAAGGCCGGCGAGTTCTACACGCCTCGGCCCGTGGTCCGCTTGCTGGTCAACATCCTGGCTCCGCGCGAAGGCGAGACGATTTACGACCCGGCGTGCGGCACGGGCGGCATGTTGCTGGAAGCCATCCACCACGTGCGGGAGCGACACGGAGATGACCGCACCCTGTGGGGCAAGCTGTTCGGGCAGGAAAAGAATCTGACCACCTCCGCCATTGCCCGCATGAACCTGTTCCTGCACGGGGCCGCCGACTTCCAGATCGTCCGGGGCGATACGCTCCGCAACCCGGCCTTCTTCTCCGGCGACAACCTGGCCACGTTCGATTGCGTGATCGCCAATCCGCCGTTCTCCTTAGAAAAGTGGGGCGAGGAAGTCTGGCTCAAGGACCCCTACGGCCGCAACTTCGCCGGCCTGCCGCCGGCCAAGAGCGGCGACTATGCCTGGGTCCAGCACATGCTCCGCTCGATGGCCCCCGGCAGCGGCCGCATGGCCGTCGTCCTGCCGCACGGGGCCCTGTTCCGCATGGGCAAGGAGGGCGCCATCCGCCAGAAGATCCTCGGCATGGACCTGCTGGAAGCCGTCATCGGCCTCGGCCCCAATCTGTTCTACGGCACCGGACTGGCCGCCTGCATCCTGGTGTTCCGCCAGCGCAAAGCGAGGGACCGCAAGAAGAAAGTTCTGATCCTGGACGCTTCCCGCCAGTTCAAGACGGGCCGAGCCCACAACGAACTGCTGCCGGAACACGTCGAGCGAATCTACGGCTGGTACCGCGATTTCCAGGACGTGGAAGGCGTCGCCCGCGTCGTGGCCCTGGACGAGATCGCGGCCAACGACCATAACCTGAACATCCCGCGATACGTCGAACCGAAGGTGGACCAGGAAGTGCTGACGGTCGACGAGGCCATGCGGCGATTGCGAGCCAGCGCCAGGGCCGCCTTCGCAGCGGAGGAACGACTGATCGGCCTTCTGAAACGAGAGGGATTGTTGAAATGAACAAACCGACGGACCCGAGCGCCGGGCGCAATGTCCCAATTGTCGCAGCGCCGCTGCGACAATTGGAGCCACAGTTCGAACGCATCGAGCGATCCGGCAAACCGGAGACCTGTCCGAAGTGTGGTCATACGCCCGTTGCCGAGATTCTGTACGGGCTGCCGGACTTCAGCCCGGAGCTGCGCGAGAAGCTAGAGGCCGGAACCGTTTCTCTCGGAGGTTGCTGTGTAACGGACGACGACCCTGCCTGGCAATGCAATCGCTGCCGCCAAGTCATCTACCGGAAGACCGAATGACCCGCATCACCCAGCAACAACTCGAATCCTATCTCTGGGGCGCCGCCACGCTGCTGCGCGGGACGATCGATGCGGGCGACTACAAGCAGTTTGTCTTTCCGCTGCTGTTCTACAAACGCCTGTGCGACGTGTTCGACGAGGAGACGCGGACGGCGCTAGCCGAGTCCGGCGGAGACCAGACGTTCGCCGCCTACCCGGAGAACCACCGCTTCCAGATCCCGCCCGAGTCGCACTGGCGGCAGGTCCGCAAGGCGGCCAAGAACGTCGGCCAGGCCATCCAAGCCGCGATGCGAGCCATCGAGACCGCCAACCCGGACAAGCTGTACGGCATCTTCGGCGACGCCCAATGGACGAACAAGGACCGCCTGTCCGACGCCATGCTCCGCGATCTGATCGAGCATTTCTCGACGCTCGAACTGACCGTCGCCAATCTGCCCGAGGACGAACTGGGCAACGGCTACGAGTACCTGATCAAGAAGTTCGCCGACGACTCGGGCCACACGGCCGCCGAGTTCTACACGAACCGCACCGTGGTCCACTTGATGACCGAGATGCTCCAGCCACAGCCGGGCGAGTCGATCTACGACCCGACCTGCGGTTCCGGCGGCATGTTGCTGTCCTGCATCGCGCATTTGCGGCGGCAGGGCCAGGAATGGCGGAACGTGCGGCTGTACGGCCAGGAGCGGAACCTGATGACGTCGTCCATCGCCCGGATGAACTGCTTCCTGCACGGCATCGAGGATTTCCAGATCGTGCGGGGCGATACGCTGGCCGAGCCGAAATTCGTCCAAGGCGACCGGCTGATGCAGTTCGACATGGTCCTGGCCAACCCGCCGTACTCGATCAAGCAATGGGACCGCGACGCCTTCAAGTCCGATCCGTGGGGCCGCAACCGGTACGGCACGCCGCCGCAAGGCCGGGCCGATTACGCCTTCTGGCAGCACATCCTGTGCAGCCTGGCGCCGAAGACGGGCCGCTGCGCCATCCTGTTCCCGCACGGCGTCCTGTTTCGGCAGGAAGAAGCCGAGATGCGGCGGAAGCTGATCGACGCGGACCTGATCGAGTGCGTGCTGGGCCTGGGCCCGAACCTGTTCTACAACTCGCCGATGGAAGCCTGTGTGGTCGTCTGCCGCACGGCGAAGCCGCGCACGCGCAAGGGCCGCATCCTGCTGATCAACGCCGTAAACGAAGTCACCCGCGAGCGGGCGCAGAGCTTCCTGACCGACGACCACATCGACCGCATCGCCGCCGCCTACCGCAAGTTCAAGGACGAGGCCGGCTTCACCCGCGTGGCGACCTTGGAAGAAATCCGCGCCAAGGACGCGAACCTGAGCATCCCGTTGTATGTCGCCCCTGCAGTGGAGACCGTCCAGGAAGACTCCGGCCACTACGGCACGGGAACCCTCGCCGACGCCCTGTCCGCATGGTTGGAGAGTTCGCAACAGGTCCGAAAGGCGCTCGACGCGCTGTTCGAGACACAAGCCGGCAAGAAGAAGGTGCGCCCATGAGACCCGAATTCCACATTTTCGTCAGTTCCGTCCAGAAGGAACTTGCCGAAGAACGGCGCGCGGTGCGAGATTTCGTGCAAGGCGATCCGCTGTTGCGGCGGTACTTTTCTGTCTTCCTGTTCGAGGATCTGCCGGCATCGGATCGCCGAGCCGACGAGGTGTACCTCAAGGAAGTCGACCGCAGCGACATCTATGTTGGCCTGTTTGGCCACGAATACGGCGTGGCTGGCGGCAAGGCCCCGTCGCCCACCGAAAAGGAATTCGACCGGGCGACGGCCAAGGGCAAGACGCGGCTGATTTTCGTCAAAGGCTCGGACGACAAAGGCCGCGATCCGCGGATGCTGCAGTTGATTCGCCGGGCGGGGGACGAGTTGATCCGCCGCCGTTTCCAAGGCGTCACCGACCTTACGGCTGCCGTGTACGCCAGCCTCGTGGATCACCTGGAATTCACCGGCCGGTTGCGCACGCTGCCCTTCGACGCGTCGGCCTGCCAGCGCGCCACGTTGCAGGATATCGACCCGGAACGAGTCTCCGCGTTCCTCCGCACCGCGCGGCGCGAACGGCGATTCGCGTTGAAAGCCACGACGCCCACGGAAGACGCTCTCGCCCACCTGAGACTCCTCGACCAGGGCCGTCCGTGCCATGCCGCCATGTTGCTGTTCGGCCGCGATCCGCAGCGGTTTCTGCCGACCGCCGAAGTCAAGTGCATGCACTTCCACGGGACGCAAGTCGCCAAGCCTATCCCGTCGTACCAGATCTACAAAGGTGACGTTTTCCAGCAGGTCGACGAGGCGGTGGACTTCGTGATGGCCAAGGTGAATCGCTCGGTCGGCACGCGGGCCTTGAGTACGCAAGCTCCGGTCGAGTACGAGTTCTCCAAGGAACTCCTCACGGAAGCGGTCGTCAACGCGGTCGCTCATCGGGACTACGACTCGAATGCCAGCGTGCAGGTGATGCTGTTTTCCGATCGTCTGGAGGTCTGGAATCCGGGCGAATTGCCGCCCTCGCTGACCTTCGACGACCTGCGCGGCCCCCATGCGTCGATCCCCCGCAACCCGCTGCTGGCCGAGCCCCTGTTTCTGACCCGCTACATCGAGAAAGCCGGCACCGGCACGCTGGACATGATCGCCCGCTGCAGCGCCGCCGGATTGCCCGAGCCGACCTTCACGCAGCGCGGCGGGCAGTTCATCCTCACGCTGTGGCGGGACTCGCTGAGCAAAGCGTTGTTCAGCGTACAGGGCATTAGTGAACGCCAGCGACAAGCGGTCGAATATGCGAAGCAGCGAGGCCAGATTACGAACAACGAGTACCAAGTCCTGCTCGGCGTATCCAAGCGCACCGCGCATCGGGACCTGAACGAACTGGTGCGCAGGGGCGTTCTTGAGAAGGTGGGCAGCACGGGCCGCGGTACGGCGTACGTGTTGCCGCAAGGGGTCATAAAGGGGCCAAAGGGGCCATAAAGGGGCCATAAAGGGGCCAAAGGGGCCATGACAAAACCTGCGATCGTGGCGCAAACAGCTAGACCGCAGCGAGTTATGACAAGTCGAGGTTCCTGGCGAAACGGGACACAAAGGGGACATCAAACGGGACATAAAGGGGACATTGGGACCAGACTGCAAACACTGAATCAGATATAAGTGATTGTGAGGATGGCCGTTGCGTCGTGATCCATCGCTGCTGGAAACGGGACATTTCCGACGCGATGCCGAGAACCGACGAACAAGACCCGACACGATGAAGACGGGCATCAGCGGGTGATGTTCGCGAGTAATCATCAACCAATCATCAACCAAATCATCAAGTAATCATCAACCCGCTTACGCTGGGACGGCGGCGTAGCCAGCCGGGAACTGGCGGACGAACACCGTACACTCAGCGCATTCCAACGAGACGTGTGACCCATGCCGATTTCCGCCGCCAACCTGAAGACGCTGCGAGTCAACCCGGACTGGGCCACCCTGCCGCTGTTC
>CAYPGE010000337.1:0-10529 GCA_964409865.1 uncultured Pirellulaceae bacterium | reverse complement strand
AAGGCGGCATGGGCGCCGTTTTCCTGGCCCAGCATGAAATGATGCGGCGACAGTGCGCGATCAAGGTCTTGCCCCAAACCCAAATTGACAAGCACTCGTCGGTTCTGGAACGTTTCTACGTCGAAGCCCAGGCGGTGGCCTCCCTGGACCATCAGAACATTGTGCGAGCTTACGACGTCAACAAGGAGGTCAAGGACAACAAGGAAATCCATTACCTGGTGATGGAATTCGTCGAGGGCCAGGACGCGCAAGGCATGGTCCAGGAAGGCGGCGTGCTGGATTACGTCAAGGCGGCCGAGATCATTCGTCAAACGGCCAACGGCTTGGCACACGCCCACGAAAACGGCTTGATCCACCGCGACATCAAGCCGGCAAACCTGCTGATCGACAAGAAGGGCGTCGTCAAGATTCTGGACCTGGGTTTGGCCCGTTTCCACGACGACAGCGGAATGGCTTCGTTGACGGCGGCCCACAACGAGACGGTGCTCGGAACGGCGGATTACCTCTCTCCCGAACAAGCCCTCAACAGTCACAACGTGGATCCGCGGACCGACATCTACAGCCTGGGCTGCACGGCCTACTTTCTGCTCACCGGCCATCCGCCGTTTCCGGAAGGCAGCGTGGCCCAGCGATTGGTGGCGCATCAAGTCAAGCAACCGAAACCGATTGCGGAAGAACGGCCGGACGCCCCGCCCGAGTTGGTGGCGATCATCGGCAAGATGATGGCCAAAGCACCCGACGATCGTTTTCAGAGTGCCTCCGAAGTCGCCACCATTTTGGCCGCTTGGCTCGTGCAGCACGGCGGCGAGGATTGGCGCCGTCAACACTCGGAGATCACGGGCGATTCTTCGATTCTCAGCTTGGTATCGCAGCATCGCGAGCCCACGCGGGCGATGGCGTCGCCGATGAGCGAGACGGAGTTGGAATTTGCCCCACTCGACGACGAGGCAGCCGAGCCTCAGGACCGGCCCGCGCCGGCGGCCGCGAAGAAGAAAGGCAGTGGAACACGGCTTGCCAGCAAGTCGGGGGCCGCGATCAAGAAGAAGCCTTCCGACGACGTCGATTTGACGCTGGCCGAAGATGAGGAAATGCCCGCGCCGGCCATCGAAGTGGCCCCTTCACCACAATCGGAGCGATCCGAACGCGCGGTGCAGACCGAGGCGCCGGCAGCCGTGCTCGAAGAATTGCCGCCGTTGCCCAAGTCCCCGGATGCGAGTCCCTTGGCGGCCCCGGACCTGCTGGCCGAACTGCCCTCCGAAAATGCGCTGGCCTCCTTGGATCAGGTCGATCTGTTGGGGCCGGACCAAAGCGGTCCCGCCTTGGGCGCCATGGAAAGCCATGTCAAGCTGGCTCCCGCGCGAGGCCCCTCCTCCTCGGCGCGGCTGCAATCGAAATCCGCGGCGGAGCCAAAGCCCAAGACTCTGCTGCAAAACATCCAGGCGGTGGGCCTGCCGATTTTGATCGGTGTCGGCGGCGGCTTGCTGTTGGTGCTGGTCATCATTCTGCTGATCCTCTTCTCGAGCCCATCCAACGACCTCGAGGTCACGCGGCGGTGGTCCCCTGGCGCCGGAACGGACGCAAGTCCCAGCCAACCGGCCGAGCCAACCGGCGAAGGCATCGCGCCCGGCGAGGTCGCCGCGGCGGGAACGGCAGGCCCGACGGAGGTCCAATCACAGCCGGGTGAGCCGGCGTCTCAACCCGAACCGGCGCCCGTCGAGCCGCCGAAAGCCAGCGTGGAGCCCGAAAAGGCCGAGGCGAAGCCTCCGCAGGCGGCGGAACAGCCGCCGCCGACCGGCGCCGGCCCAGACGGTTCACGCCCCAAGCAAAAGAAGGGACGCGCTCAGCCGCCCGAAGCGTCCGGGCCGGCCGCCGTTCCCAGCGAACCCGCCAAGACGGAGCCGTCAGCACCCGCCAAGCCCGAACCGGCTGCCCAATCGCCGCAATCCGTGGAACTGCCAGGGGGCGCCGAACCTGTCGCGGAGCCGGCGCCGCCCGCGGCGCCTCAGAAACCGCCGCTTGAGCTTTTTGCCGGGTTGACGGAATGCGTCGTGGAAGTGAACTTCGGAGGCGATCCCAAAAACGTCCCCAAGAATCTGGCGGTGATACTGAAGTTCCTCGCGCAGGCGATCCCCCCCAAGCTCCAGGCGTCGGAAAGAAACATTGATCTGAGGGTGGTGGAGCAAAGCAACCAGGCGGTGATGGAGGTGGTGATGACGCCCAGCGCCGATCCGCCGCACTTGGTGCTGAACCTCAAGGCCGAGTTGAAGTGCCGCACCCCGGACGGGGGCTCGGTCGTTGTCTGGTCTGCGGACTCTCAAAACAACCCGAAGCCCGAAGTCTTCCGCTTCATTCCGGCACAGTTCAATCCCAGTTCGACACCCAAGATCTGGGAAGAGAAAGTCATCGATTTCTTCAAACCGTTGGGCAAGGACCACCGCGAAGCCAAAGCGACCCTCGGCAAGTAGCGCGGACCGAGCGCCCTCGCGCCCGTTCTTGCCAACCAGAAGCCCGGCTTCTTGAAGGGCCGGACCCCAGCTGCCCCAATAGAGCGTCCTCGAGTATGCCTCACGACTTGGCGGCAACCGGCTTTCTGATCCTGCTGGCGGCCGCCAGCGTGGCCTACGCATTCCTATGGTGTTGGCGGCTGCCGTACGGCCTCTGGCCATCGGCGCTTTACTTCGTGACGCTGCTGTTCGCGCGAATCCTCTGGCGTGTGCAGGTTCCGCCGTTTCCGTTGCCCCCGAAACAGGGCGCGGTGATTGTCTGTAACCATCGCAGCAGCATCGATCCCTTTTTCATCCAAGTCGTGGCCAACCGGTACGTTCACTGGATGGTCGCACGCGAATACTGCGAGCATCCCGCCCTGGCTTGGTTTTTTCGAGCGGCCCAAGCCATTCCCACGAATCGCGCCGGGGTCGACACTGCCGCCACCAAGACCGCGATTCGTTGGGCGTCGGAAGGTGAGTTGATCGGCATGTTTCCGGAAGGCCGGATCAATCGGACGGACCAATTGTTGCTGCCCGGACGGCCCGGCGCGGTCTTGGTGGCCCTCAAGGCGCGGGTTCCCCTGCTGCCCTGTTACATCGAGGGTTCGCCGTATGGCAGCAGCGTGATCAGCCCGCTGCTGCTGCCGGCTCGCGTCAGGGTGCGGTTCGGCGCGCCGATGGACCTCTCGCCGTACTACGGCCGCGAACAAGAGGCTGGCCTGTTGGGGGCGTTGTGCCTGGCGGCCATGTCGGCGATCGCCCGCCTGGCGGGCCGGGACGACTTTCAGCCGCAGTTGGCCGGCCGCAAGTGGCACCGGTCTTCGTAGCCTCTTTCTGGCAACGTCACTTGAAATACAACTTCAGAAGCCCGGCTGTTTCAAGAGAGCCGGGCTTCTTGGTTTGCGACCACAGGCTGCGTCAGCCTAATCCCCAAATCTGAGCGACGTCCTCGGCGATCTCGTCGAGAGTCTGATCGAAATCCATCGCAGCGGCGGACAGACGGCTTGATTCCTGGATCGGCTGGCGACCTGACGCCGCGTGTAGGTTGCCTTGAACACGCTGCGCAGCCGTCTGGCGCAACGTGTCCAGGTGGCGTCGATTCGAGGAAACGGCCTGTTCCGGCCGACCACCGTCTGCACCTGGGACCGCCGGCAACGGAGTGGCAGCGATTCCCTGCGACGTCCACGCGGTCGTGTCCGGCAATCCGGAACCTAAGGCGGGTTCGCCTGCTCCAGCCCACTCGCCTTCTGCGGCGGCCGTGCTATTCAGGAAGTTGACGATGTTCAGCACATCGGTCGCTTCCAGCACATTGTCCCAGTTCGTGTCTCGGAAAGGCGGCAGCGCATCGCCCGCCGCCGGGACCGGCGGCAGCACCCGAGGCCCGGACACGTTGATCGCGTTAATCATCATCAACGCGTCGGCAGGGGTCACGAAACCGTCGTTGTTCACGTCGAGGGCATTCTTCGGATTCGTCCAAGGCGTCGGTGAGAGACCGCAGCCGCCCGGTCCGAACGAGATGCGAGACGGATCAGGATCCCCATCTCCACGCTGCCCGTCGGCCAGATGCAACTCCATCCGGTCAGCAAAGACTGTGGCGCCCGTGACTCCGTCGAACAAGAACGCGTACCAGTGCGGCGCGACGTCGTCCGGCGTGGGACCATAGCCGTAATACGTGTTCGCGTTGCTACCTGCCTGGGCATAGATGGTGACCGTCGCCGCCCCTCCCGCCGCGATACCGCTGGCGTCAAAGCGGAAGAAACCGAGCGGAAAGTCCACGTTGGACGGGTTCGTGCCCGGTGCAGGATCCGCCACGGCCGACACGTTGGTCAAGCTCACCTGCGGCGATGCCTCGATCGTCACGTACGGAAGGCTCGCCAAACTGCGCAGGGAAGCGACGTAACTCTGCAGCCGGTCCGCGATCCCGTCCTGGTTCCCATCGCCGCCGTGGGGCGAGCCGTCCTCTTCGAAGTCCGTCACGCCGTCGCCGTCGCTGTCCAAACGCACGACGGTGACCTGGAGCGACCCGTATTCGACGTTGTCCGGGGGAATCGGGCTGTTGATGCCGTACAGGGTCACCTGACCGGCCGGCAGAACGTCGGCAGGATTGGCTGCAACCGTAAAGGTGCCGCTGGCCGTGGCCGTCAGCGGGACCTGCAGCAGCAGCGACTCCTGGACGCCGTCGGGCGTGGCCGTCCGCACGGCACCTGCTTCGTCCAGCAGGCCCGGCGCGGTCGTGCTGCCCGCGCGGACATTAGGAAAACCGGAGCCGAACTGGATCGGTCCAGCGACGGTCAGGGCCGCCGCCTGGTCCACATCGACGTCCAGGTAGGCGGAGAAGACACCCGTGCCGGCCGGCCGCAGATCGGCCGCGTAGACGTTCAGGAAAAACGTTTCCCCCTGGCTGACCGTCGAGACCGCCTGGCCTTGAGCGTTGACCATCTCCAGCTGGAACCGCACCAGCGTATCCTCACTCAGCGGCAGAGGCGTCTGCGGCAGTTCCAGTCTGGGCTCC
The DNA here is from genome assembly GCA_964409865.1 of uncultured Pirellulaceae bacterium. Classification (GTDB taxonomy): domain Bacteria; phylum Planctomycetota; class Planctomycetia; order Pirellulales; family Pirellulaceae; genus Anammoximicrobium. The sequence continues at coordinate 5,531 of CAYPGE010000337.1, read as the reverse complement.
TCCAGTAAGCGGGATCCATTGGCATTCAAGTCCGCCAGCACTTTCTTCCCGTCAAAGTCAGACGACAGGTTATCACCGTTGAAGTCCAGGAAAGGTGGTGGCACGTCGGGCGGCACAGGTGGATCCGGCAGCATGCGGACGCCGTGGATGGCGAAATCGTTGAACGACAACAGGGCATCGATGGGCGACGCGTATCCGTCGCCGTTGATGTCCACCGGGTGGAACGGGTTTTGCCAGCCGAAGGAGACATCCAGGTGGACCGCCGCCTCGTTTGACTCGGCGGTGCCGTCGAATGCCTTGTACGTAAAGCCGTCCGGCCCGCCGTAGTCGGTCGCGGGCGTGTAGTCGAAGGACCCGTCGGCTCGCAAGGTCAACTGTCCGTGCGCCGGCGGCTGCACCAGCCGGACCGTGAGCGGATCGCCCTCCACGTCGTCGTCGTTGGCCAGCACGCCGTGGACGGCCGATACGCTCAGCGTGTTGTTGCGGCGCACGCTGTAGATGTCGGGCACCGCGACGGGAGGGTCGTTGACGTCGGTGACCGTGATCGTGACGGTCGCGAGATTCGAGTCGAAGAAGCCGTCGTTCGCTCGATACGTGAAGCGGTCGGTCCCGAAGAAGTCCCGATCGGGCTGGTACGTGAAGGACCCCGTTGCCGAGAGTTGCAGGGTGCCATGGCTGGGAGGGTCGGCCAGCAGCGCCGTCAGTGGGTCGCCTTCCTCGTCGTGGTCGTTGGCCAGCACACCCTGGACGGCCGTCACCGCCAAGAGATCGTCCTCGTCGACGCGGTAGGCATCGTCGGCCGCCGTGGGGGGGCCCTTGAGCTGCAGAGTCGCGCCCAGGTACTCGACGTTCACGTGACTGTCCAACGGTCCGTCGAATCCAAACAGCAGGAACTGTCCGGCCGGCTGGTTGTCGGCGGGGTCGGCGGTGAAAACCGCGTTGCCCCGCGCTTGACCCAACATTGGGATCCGCCACAGCAGGTGCTCCTGTGCGTCGGGCAACGTCGTCGTACGTCCCGCTCCCGCTTCGTCGATCAAACCGGCCATCGCGGTTTGCCCTGCGGCAAAAAGGGGAAATTCCGCGCCGACGGAAATCGCTCCGCCTACCGCAACCAGGCTGCCCGGATAGCTCACGTCCAAGTACGCCGCGGCGACGCCCAAAGGAGCGCTCCGCTGATCGCTCACCCAGGCTTCCAGGTAAAACGTCTGGCCAGCCTGGATGGACGACATCGGAGCGCCGGCAGCGTCGGTGATCTTCAGCGTCACGCGGGCCAGAACTCCGGGACCCGGCGAGGGCGGCGTTTGCGGCAACACCAGGCTGGGCGGAGGCACGGGGCGAGCGCCGCCGTTATCGATGTCCGCCACCGTCCGGTCGACATCCGTCTGCGTCACCGAACCGTCGCCGTTATAGTCCACAAAGGGCGGCGCCTCGTACCACGCCGGCACCGAACCCGCGCCGTTTCGCAGCAGATAGTTGACGATCAGCACGGCGTCCAGCGGCGACAGGAAACCATCGGCATTCACGTCGGCAGGATGCGCCGGATTGGTCGGTTTGGGCCGCACATCGATATTCACGCGGACGGGCGCTGCAGCGGCTTGACCGTCCCACGCCTCGTACCGGAAGTAGTCCTGGCCCAAGAACACGGGGTCAGGCTGGTACGTCAAGGAGCCGTCGGCGTTTAAGGTCAACTTGCCGCCGCCAGGAGTGGTGAGAGATCCGTCGGGGTTCAAGATCAAACCTGCGCCGGGGGTCGTCTCCACCAGCCGGGCGGAGAGCGAGGTCCCTTCTGGATCCGTGTCGTTGGCCAGTACGCCTTGGCTCCGGTTCAACACGAGCTTCTGACCCGACAGCGTGCTGTACTGGTCGGGCTTGGCAAGGGGCGGATCGTTCACCGGCTGCACGGTCACGGTCTGCGTCACGGTCCGCGTTTGGTTGCCGCCGTCTCCGTCGCTGAGCGAGATTTGGATGCGGCGGTTGGCGATCGAAGGATTCTCGGAGACGTTTTCGTAAGCGACGGACCGCAGCAGGGCTTCCGCCGCCTCCTGGGTGGCGTACATGGTGGTGAAATGGACGGTCAGCAGCCACCCGTCGACCGACCAGTTGCCGATCAGCCGTGGACTGCCGCTGTCATAGATCACCGTATCGCCCGCCAAGGAAATGCCGTTTCCCTCAAGAATCAGGAGCCGATCGCTGGATGTCCCGCCGCTGATGATTGCGACCTCCAGCCTGCCGCCGGCAAAGTCCGCTGAATCCAGATCGCGGACCGTAGCACCGCCCACGATCGGTTTCGGCGGGTCGTTTTCCCTGTAGGCGAGAGGGACGACGAAACCGCCGATGACCGGCGGATCGTTGACCTCCTTGACCGTCAGCACGGCGACATCGGTGGCGACGCTGAATGCCGTCTCGCCCCCGTTGTCCGTCACGTCCGCGGTGTCGCCCGGCTCGCCCTGCATGACGTCCCAAGCTTGATAGGCAATCGTCGCCGTTTCGGGCGAGCCGCCGGCTGGTGTATAGCGGATCATGTCGCTGCCGCTCAGCAGCAGCGCCGATGACGTGCTGAGCGGAGGGAACTTGACAAAGGTGGCGCCGTTCAGCGAATACGACCAGGTGCCTTCTCCCGTGGCGTGCGTGATGGCAATCCCTCCGATCACCGCCCCCCGGTCGACGTCCGTGATTCCTTGCACGAAGCGATCCAGCACAACCGTGATGGGCGTCATCACGTCCGTCTGGCCGATCGCTGGCGACTGCGGCGTCAGCACCGGGGCGTCGTTGACGTCGGTCACGACAAACAGTCCCGTATCCGCCGTGTCGCTGTACGCGGTCAAACCGCCGAACCGGCTGGCGTCCACCCACTCTCCTGCCAAAGCCCCGTCGGTCGTGTCCCAAGCCCGGTACGTGACCGTAGCGACTTCTCCGTTCAAACCGTCCGGCGTGTAGCGGAGGCGGTGGTTCGGCTCCAGAATCAGCGCTTGCTTGCTCGTGACGGCAGGCAGCAGGTAGTACGTGCTCCCGTCCAGGGAGTACTCCCAAAACCCTTGCCCCGTAGCACCGATCAACACGATCCCTTGCAACTGGCTGCTGCCGTCCGGATCGAAAACCTGCGTCACGAAATCGCCGATGACGGCCTCGCCGCTGGTGTGTTCGTCAGTCGTTCCCATCTCTGGGTTCATCGCGACCAGCACGGGAGCGTCATTCAGGCCGGCCAGAGTCACCGTCCACGTGTCCACGACCGGCTGTTCATCTGCGTCCTGACTGTACGCCCCGTAAGTCCGCTCGACAGGCAGATTTCCGTTCTGGCACAATCCCGTGCTCGCGTCGGGAATGCCCCCGGCCACGCACTGCTGGTAGGTGACGGGCGCCCGGCTCCCGGCCGTCCCCGTCGATTGGTCCCAGGCGGCGTAGGTGAACGTCGCCGTGCCGCCCAAGCCGATCGACGGTGTGAAGCGGACGTCGGCCGAGGGGGGCAGCAACAAGGCGTTCGTCGGACTGACCGCGTTGAATTCCACGAAGATGGACCCGTCCAGCGAGAAGGACCATACTCCGGGACCAGTCAGCCCGGTCACCGCGATTCCTCCCAGCGGATCGCTTGGATCGTGATCGGTAATCGTCGTCGTGCCACATTGAAACACCGCATGTCCCCGCCGGTAGGTGCACAGGCCGTCGTCCGGGTCCTCATCGGCATTCGTTTCCGTTCCCAGCCCTCCATTGATCAGCGCCGTGAGCGGGACGGTCAGCACGTGATTATCGTCCGAAGTCACGCTGGGCCCCACGGCGGTTAACACCGGAGGATCGTTTTGCGGGGCGACGGTCAGCGTGACCGAACTGCCGCGCTGTTTCCCATCCACATCGCTGACCACGTAGAAGAAACTATCGCGGCCGGAGTAGTTCACGTCGGGCGTGTAACAGAAGGAACCTTCGAGGGCGACACCGTCGAGCGTCGCATCGAGGGGGTTGCAATCGAGGCGGCCGTGCAACGGCTGCGTGTAGGCGCTGACGAACAGCGGCCCGTTCACCGCCGACACGGGGGCCTGCACCCACGCGGCGAACTTCATGTCGCTGCTTTCGTCGGGGGCGTCCCAGGTTTCGGCAGAAGCGGTCAACAGGTCGAACACCACGACGTCGCGGATGCGTTCGAGTACGGAGTTGCTTTGGTTAATGTTCGCGATCAGCAAGGTTCTCCCGTCCTCGCTCAAGTCGATGTCGCTGAAGTCGGACTCACTGGCGTACTCTTCGGCCGTCGTCCTGGCTGGGTGATTAGGAGCCCACCATCCCGTTGGCTGCCACGACGCTGGGCTACAGATCGGGCTCGCCGGAGGCTTGCGGTAGCCGAGGCCAAAGATGTCCCAAATGCGGCGCAGAGTTCCGGTGGGGCTGTACTCGTACACGTAGGGGTTGTCGCGAGAGTCGTAGACGCAATAGTCGTAAGGGTCGCCAGGATCGGCGGGGCCGGGATAGTAGCCAAAGTAGTGCCGCACGGCGTAGATGGTGCCGTCCGCCGCGACGGTGATGGCCCGCGTCTGGAGGGGCAGGCCCCGGATCTCGCGCAGCTGGATCCCGGTCAGCGGGTTGTACACCCGAATGAACCGGCCCGTGCCGTCGCTGCTGGTGCCGAGGGCATAGAGAAGACCATCCAGGCCCACCGTGACGTCGCTGAAATTCGCGCCGCGAATGAACGGCTCGGCCGTTCCGGCCTCGATATCAAAGCGGACGATCCCCGCGTGCTGCTGCAGATCCTCGCCGGTCGCCGCCTGATCGGTGGCGTAAACGAAGTTTCGCCACGCAGCCAAGCCGCCCCCCAGCTTGTCCTGGGGCGTGTTCCAGTAAGGGTACTGGGCATGGAAGAGCGTCTCGGCCACGGGATCGTAGGTCGTCAAGCGCGGGGTGCTCGTACCGTTGTAGACTTGCACGTTGCCCTTACGATCCAAGACCACGTCGCCCACGTCTCCGGTCTCGCCGCTGTAACTCGGCAGCGGAACGGAACGTACCAACGTGCCGTCGGGCGTGTACTCCTGCAGGAGCGGAACCGCGCCGTCTCCGATCGGCGAATGCGTGATCAAAATGTTTCCCGGCGTCAGCACAGGGAAGATGTCGGGACGCCCGTCGTTCACCAGGACGCCTTCGCCGGCCTGCACCGTTGCCGCGGGCAGGCCGTCTTCTGTGATGCGGTAGGTGCCGGTTGGTGTCACGTTGCTGGTGTAACTCTCGTCGAAGGTGAAGAAATTGCCATTTCCCGTCACCGTCACCTGCACCAACGCCTCGTCTCTGCGGCCCTCCAGGAACAGTGCGTCCAGGTACAACTGGTTGGCGGTGGCTCCGGGCAACGATTGCAGGATCTTGACCCGCCGCTGGCCGGCGGTGTCCCGGTACGGGCCCGCCGGCAAGGGCCAGCGGTAGGATCGCTCCGAAGTGGCGTGCCAGATGTCGCTCGGGTCGGACGTCAGGTTTTCCCACTGCGACGTGTCATAGTTCCACAATTGGATCTTGATGCCGCGCCCCGTCGTGGCCTGGTAGCGGCCCTGGAGGCGAAGATC
>CAYPGE010000336.1:0-10530 GCA_964409865.1 uncultured Pirellulaceae bacterium | reverse complement strand
TCAAGCTGATACCAGTCGAGTCCACGTTCTTCGGACCACTCGGCCCGCTGTCCGAATTCCTGTTCATGGGGCAGGAATTCGGACAGCGGGCCGAGTGGTCCGAAGAACGTGGTCTCGACTGGTATCAGCTTGATGAGAACAGTTTCTCCAACGGCATCCTGCGGTATCTGGACGTGGAGCCCCTCGACCGGCCCGACGTGCGGCGGATGGTCGTGCGCGGCGCCGACTGGTTGATGCAAGAGGCTTGGAATCCGGGCAAGGGCTTCCGCTACATCAGCAACAGCGCCAAGTACCGCGACGCGGGCGACCGCGGGGTCTCCTGCCTGTTGAACGCCGAACTGGCGGCCGCCGCTTACGAGTTTACGGGCGACGAAAAATACGCCGATTTCTGCCGCGAGTTGATCCGCGACCAGTTTGCCGGGACTCAGAACGGCATGGGCAAGACCTTCGCCATGTCGATCCGCCAGACGATCTTCGGGCTCGATCGGCTGCAGCGGGCATTGTCGCCGCGGTAGCCTCCCGGACGATCCGCCGCCTCGCCAACCACCCGGAAACCGACGTTGTGAACGCGCTGCCAGGCGGGATAGCACAGCCGGAATGCCGAGCGGCAGCGTTGCGGCCGGTCGTGGAATGAGCCGCCGCGGACCACCCGCGGTTCGTTGTCGTGGTCGACATCGCGAATGTCTTCCGCGAACGGGTATGGCCGATATCGCGATCGTGTCCACTCGGCCGCGTTGCCGTGCATGTCGTACAGCCCCCAGGCGTTCGGCTCGTAACCGCCGGCATCGGCCGTGACCAGCGTGCCGTCATCGAAACGCACATCGGCGGGAATGTCCTGCAAGACCACGACGCCGCCCGTGACGTTGTAGATCCGCGGCAGGCTGGCATCCGCGACGTTCGCGTGGCGACTGAAATCGTCATCCACGCCGCCGTAGTTCAGCGGACTCGCGGTGCCCGCGCGGCAGGCGTATTCCCACTGCGCTTCGCTGGGCAGCGTGAACCGCAAGCCGGTCCGTTGTGAGAGCCAGGCACAGAACGCCATCGCCTGCTGCCATGAAACCCGTACCACCGGCTGGCGCGGTCCATTCATGTCGATGCCGGGGCCGTCGTTGCCGAGGGAACGTTTCATGAAGTAGCCGGAAAAGTGGTCCGGAGCGAACTGGCGGAATTGCTCGTTGGTGATCTCGCAGGCGCTCATCCAGAAATCGTTCGCGATCGTGACGGGCGACGGCGGATACTCGTCGGCTTCGCCCTCGTTCGACCCCATCACGAACTGGGCCGCGGGAATTCGAACCAAGGGCAGCGAGAGGCCGTTGCCCAGGTCGATCGTCTTCTGCCACGGGCCGTTGGCATGCTGCCGCCGGCGGGCTTCGGCCGCATCGCAAGGCCAGCCAGGGGCGGCGACGGCCGCGGGCGGTCGCGGCACCGCGTCGGGCAGGACCGGTTCCACCGGATCGCGGCGGATGTCCGGCACGGCTTCCGGATCGTCCTTCGGCCCGCTCTGCTTTTGAGCCAGTTCCCATCGCCGGCGGTCCGCCGCGCGCGGGATCGGTGCGACCTCGCCCCACGTGCCGTGACAAGGGCCGTTCAAGTCGATCCAGGTCGCCAGCCGGTCCCAGGCTTCCGCGTCCAAGCGGACGTTGTGGTGGCCCTTTTCCAGCATCTGCACCAATTCGCTGGTGTTGGCATGGTATTCGGCCGGTACGTGTAGTCCGACGTAGTCCTCGATATTGACGCGGCGGATCAGTCGCGCCAGCGCGTCATAGGCCGGCGTGTACCGCGTCTTGCGATCGCCGATCAAGCGGTGTTCGGGCTGGTGCGGGGCGAACAGATCGGGACGGTCGCGCAACGTCGGGTCCAGCCGGGTGGCGCCCAAACGCGACAGTGGCAGACCCACGTAGCCAACGGCAAAACGTTCGCCTCGCAAATCAGCGATTTCCTGGCCGTCGTCGCGCGGCCGGCCGTCGTGGCAGCCGACACAGTACTTGTCCAGCACCGGCTGCACCTCGCGTTCAAAGTCGAACCCGCGCGGCGGTCCGTACCAAGGCTCGATGTCCACGGGCGGCCGAGTGGCCGCAATATCGTACCGCGTGACGGGAGTTTCACGAGGCTGTTCGTGGCAGCCCACGCAAGACGCCGTCTCGCCGGGCATGGCCGTATACCAGCTGCGCATCAACGCCAATGCCCGTCCCCGCTCGTCCAGCGGCTGAACCGAGATCGGCGTACACGCCGGCACTCGAAACGCGGCCGATCCGTCCTCATGGACGGGAACAATACCCAGAATCCGCATCATATCCCACGGCCCGGCACGCCCGACCTTATCGGGGCCGGCCATGCCGGGATAACCGTAGTGATAAGCCGCGATGCGCAGCCGCTTGACCGCGCCGCGCGGCACGCCGGCCAAGCCCGGCCCCGCGTAGACGTTGTGCAGATAGACCACGGCGTCCTGCCGCGCCGTCTCCACGCGGTCGGGGATGACCGGCGGCCTCGGCGTGCGTCGGACCGGGATCGGCTCGAAGAAGTCATACTTCTCGTCCACTGCCAGCGGCAGCAGGTTGTCGAACACGTCTACCAAATAGATCCCCCACGGCGACTTTTCACCCAACCACACGGCGGCCACGAAGTACTTGTCGTTCAGCGGATAGGGATGCAGGAACTTGGGCCACGACGCGCCGACCAGATCATCGCGGATCACGGGAACCACCGGCTCGCCGCGGTGGCCCACGCGGGCGATGATCCCGTCCGCACTGTGCCAGCCCCGAGCGGTGTCCAACACCACCAACTCGCCCATGCGATTGACGCCGTGGTAGCCCGTCAGAATCGCCGCGACCTTGGTCGGATGGCCGGGGATCGCCCGCGGATAGAACAGCGAATTCGGGTAGTACGAGTTGCTGCCGTACACGGCGCGCTGCAGCGTGCCGTCCGGGTTCATGACCATCAGCGGCCGCAGGTAGATGTGCATAATGCCCGTGTAATCCCAGCGGCTGTAGATCACTTGGCCGTTGGATAGCACGGAGGGGTGCAGGTCCAGATCCTGGTCGAAACCCAGCTGCCGCACTCCGGAACCGTCGGCCTGCATCGAGTACAAGCTGCAGGCCCGCTCCTTGCCGTGCCAGCAAGGAACCGCGATGAACGAAGCGGTCGAGACGAAGACGATCCGCCCGTCCGGCAGGTAGCAGCCGTCGAAGTTGTCGACGTCCGGCTCCTCGCGCGAAACTTGCCGCAAGCCACTCCCGTCGACGCCGATCTCGTGGATCTGCCAGGTCTGCCCATTGGGCATCGTGAACAGCAGCCGATCGGCGTCGTAGTGCAGGTCGATCTCGCCCACGAATCGCCGGCCATCGGGCTGATACAGCGTGCGCAGCTTGCCGCCGGGCCGCACTGGCGAGAGCACGGCGATCTCGTTGTCGTAAGCGGTCTGCTTCAGGGCCGTGTTGCACTGGTGATTGGTCGGCAAGCCCACTTGGCCGCGTTGGCGTTTGAGCAGGATCAGCCGGTCGAAGTCGATCAGCGGGTTGGCCAACAGGGCCTCTTCCTTGAGCCGCGTCAATTCGCCCCGCATCTTTTCGCCGTCCTGTCCGGCAAGGCGCGCGATGGCGTCCAGCCGCCGGAGAAACTCCGGCCCGCGGCGGTACTGGTCCGGAAACGTGGCCGTCAGGTCGACGATCGCCAGCCGCAGGGACTCCAGTTCCCGAGCCAGATTCCCGGTCGCCGCTGGCGAGGCTTCGGCCGCCCAGCCCGCACTGGCGGCAAGAAACAACGATATGCTCACTACCGACGGCCGGATCGCTATCCAAGAACTCGTCTGCACGGGATCCTGCTCCTTGCTTGTTCGGACTGGAATTGCCGCGCGTGTTGTCTACCATACCGGTTGCAGGCTGCGCTGGGAAGGCGATCTGGCAGGCCACGCACGACGATTCACCGTGACGCGCGTGGATTGTGTGCCTGGAAGGACGCAGAAGGACGTGCGGTTCGCGTGCGTTTCTCGTCCGTCCGACCAAATCGGAGGCCAGGCCGGTCATCGATGGTTTCCGAGCCGAGGCAGAAGTGGTAAAAGAGATGTGATATCGAATCGGCTGCATTCTTAGAGACAGGAGAAACACTATGTCCCGTGACACGCGTCGCGCATTTCTGCGGCAAACGGCCGCACTCGGCATCGGCGTGGGCTTGAGTGCGGGAGCGTCCGCGCAAGCGGTCGCCGCCAACGACAAGATCAGCGTGGCCTGTATCGGAGTCCGTGGCCGAGGCAACTCGGTGATGCACAGTTTCGCCGCCGAGCCGGACGTCGCCGTCACCCACATCTGCGACATCAACGAGGCGGTGCGCGGGCAGCGCGGCGAGGAAATGAAACAGAAAACCGGCGTCATGCCGAAGCTGGTGAACGACTTTCGCGAGTTGCTGGGCGATCGGTCGATCGACGTCTTCATGGTCGCCACGCCGGACCATTGGCACGCGCTGTTGACCATTCACGGCTGCCTGGCCGGCAAGGACGTGTACGTCGAGAAGCCGACGAGCCACAACATCTTGGAGAGCAAGACGGCGGTCGCCGCCGCGCGGAAGCACGACCGCATGGTGCAGGTCGGAACTCAGATTCGCAGCGCGGCGTTTCTGCACGAGGCGGCCGAGTACGTGCGGAGCGGGGCGCTGGGCAAGGTGATCTTCGGCAGGGCCTGGGAAACCAGCCGCAACGGCGCCGTGCACCTGGGACCCGACAGCGATCCGCCCCGCGGGTTTGATTATGAAATCTGGCAGGGGCCCGCGCCCCAGCGGCCGTACAACGCCACGATCGTAGGCGGCGCCTGGCGCTGGCTGTTCGACTACGGCACCGGCGACCTGGGCAACGACGGCGTACACCGCATCGACTACTGCCGCTACGTCATGGGCCAGGAGGGCATGCCCCAGACGGTGTCCTGCGCCGGCGGCAAGCTGTTCTTTACGGATGACGACCAGCAGTGGCCCGATACGCTGCTGGTCAACTACGAGTACCCGGACCAGGTCTTGCAGTACGAGATGCGCCTGTGGTCCAAGCCGAAACTATTCGGCGCCGGCGAGGGGGCGGCCATCTACGGCGAGAACGGTTGGATGCTGGTCACCAACTCGTCCTGGACGGTCTACGATGCGGCGGGCAAGGTGGTCAAACAGGGCGAAAGCAGTCCGACCCAGGCCCAGCAGACGCACATCCGCAACTTCCTGGACGCCGTGCGCAGCCGCCAGCGCCAGTCCTTGAACCAGGAACTCTATTCCGGTCACGTCAGCACGCTCATGTGCCACGCGGGTCACATCGCCTGGCGGAACGGGAAGAAGCTGCGGCTGGATGCCCAGACCGAATCGTTCGACGACGCGGCTGCCAACCAATTCCTCGGCCGCGAACATCGCAAGGGGTACGAGTTGCCGAAGATTGGCCTTGGCTAGGCCTCTGTGGCGTCTGCAAGTTGGAACAAGACGTGTTTGCCCATCGCTGCGGCGTACCGGGTGAGCGTATCCACGGTGAAGTTCACGCGTTCGCCGCGTTCCAGCTTGGAGAGGGCCGAACGGTCGATCCCTGTCAGGCGTTGAACATCGCCCAGACTGAGCCCCTGAGCCTCACGGACCTTCCGCAGTTCCGCGAATACTTCCGTCGCATCACGGAGTTCCTGCAGCCGAGCTTTCGCCCGAACGCGCAGTTCCGGCAGTTCTTCCGCCACCAATTCGCGAATCTTCCGGTACTTGGCAGCCTCCTCTTCGGTCAGATAGCGGTCGCGGACGGTCTCTCTAATCTTGTAGCTCATGCTAGTCTTCCAAGTCATAAGCGGTAACCGGATACAAAGTATACTCGTCGATTTCGTCATAGACGACGAGAATCGTCCGACCCTCGCTGGTCGTGCCGATGGCCACAGCACGACCGCTCGACCGACTCTCCTCGCGAGTTTCCGGCCGACTCAGCACGTCCACTACCTCAGCCTTGGTGATTCCGTGCTCCGCAATGTGCTGAACGTTGCCTTGCGGATCGTCATCCAAGTCCCAAATGAGATGAAGGAACATGCCGCACCTCGCGTCTGGCAATAACTTACCACGCGCAGCAAAAAATGTCAACGACGACGTGCGAAACACGTCAGGTCGGATCGGTCCCTCAGGCTTCGCCGTATCGACCTTTCACGGCTCCTCGAGCACGCAGATGGCCCCCAAGTGCAGGGCCACGCCTGCGAAATCGGCGGGTTGGTAGCGGTTGGCTTTCTTGGCAGCCTCGATGGGCACGGAGCGGTTCGGCGAGTCGGAGAGGAGTTCGATCGTCGCCGCGTGCTCGCCGGGCGGGAGGTTGGAGGCGATCTCCAGGGCGCCCAGGCGGTAGTAGTACGACCACGGGTCCACCTGCTGGCGCTCGCCCTTGTCCACGCCGTCTACCGTCACCTTGACTCGCCCCGTCCCGGGGCCGAAGACATCGAAGATCCAGGCCCGCGTGCCGGTGAAGTTGAAGGTCAGCCTCGCGCCCGGCGTCCGCGTGACCCACAGGCGATCGAAGTGATTGGAGAAGTTCGAGCCGGCGACCGCGGCGGGCACGATTTCCTGCCAGTCGCCACTGAGCATCTCCCGCGTGATCGGCTTCTGGACGGCGCCCTCCATGTTTCGACCTGTCAGCGGCTTGGGCAAGGTGTGAGGTTGGGGCGATCCGTCGGCCAGCAACTTCGCCAGACCCTCCTGGATGATCGTCGCGTACAGTTGGACGCCCGTGGGACTGACGCTGATGCCGTCTTTGGTGAACGCGGGCTGGTCGGACTTCGCCAGTGAATCGGCATCGGGTGCTTTGAGCGTCAGCTTGCCGTCACGGGCCATTTGGGCCAGTCGATGGCCCATGTTGATGGCGGGCACGCCATAGCGCGCGGCCACGCGTTCGTAGGCACTGACGGCGCTGGGGCAGAGTCCCTGGGCGTAGTCCGCTTCGTATTCCAAGCGAAAGGCGTAGACAAACAACACGTCCATGTTCGGGTCGGCTTTCCAGGCCTGCCGCACCATGCCCTCGGCGTTGGCCTGCACCGCTTCCTCGCTGCTCTCAAAGTCGTCGGCTGCGAAGTCCACGATCAGCAGGTCAGGACGGTGTCGCAAGACGTCGTGGCCCAGGCGAAAGACGCTCAGGCCCGAACCTCGGAAGCCGCCGTGAATCGGCGAATTGATGATCGTCAGCTTGGCGGAGGGGTACTGAGTCTGCAGCCACTTGCCGGCCGTCGCCGTCCACTGGCCCTGGGCATGGTTGCCGCCCGCGAAGACCGCCACGCTCACGCTCTGGCCGGCCTTGAGTTTGGCGGCGACGTTGCCCAGGCCCTGGCGCGGTTGAAGTTCCACCGCAGGCACAGGTTCTCGTCCGGGCAGCTTGAAGAACCGTTGAGTGGTGAAATCCCCCAGCGCCGCGGCCCCCGGCGCCTCGACGATCGGCCAACTGGCCCGCAGCGGGTCCTGGTACGGCCCGATCTTGTCGAACGGGATCGGCTGGAAGCCGAGCTTCAGCGCCGGCGAATCGGGCTGCAGGCGATAGTCGTGCTTGGCCGGATCGACGAATTTGGGGTCGGCCAACAGCGAGTGCTCGTCTTTGCCCTGCCGGCGCCAGCCGTCCCAGTCCAGCGTCTGCGCGGCGTCCGGGCGCAGGGTCAGGCTGAACTTGAGCGGCAATTCCGGCGGCGCGTACACGCAGTTGTAATCGAACTCGAAACCTGCGAGGGCCGGCTTGCCGCCGCTGAACGTCCAGACCAGTTGCCCACCCGACCACGCCGATTTGTTGCGATCGCGCATCATCCGCCCGCCGTCGGCGGTGTAGTAGACGATATTCCGAGCGAACTTGCCCGGAGCGCACGTGTGGTGCGTTGCCGGATCGCCGGTGTACGTGGCCAGTTCCGGGTAGTGCTGCAGATACGTGTCGTAGCCGCCCTTTTCGCGCAGGGCTTGGATGTAGGAGTAGGACAGCTTGTCGAGATCCGGGTAGTTGCCGCTGCTGGTTCGGAAGGCCGGAGCGTCGACGATGATGTTGTTTTCCCAGCAATTGTCGCGGCCTTCGTGATTGAACAGGCCGCAGACGGGAACGCTGTACAGCACGTTGCCGAAGACCGTGCAGCCCACTTCGGGCGCGTCCAGGTAGATGCCCCAGGTGAATCCTGGATAGTGGAATTCCACCTGGCCGTTGCGGACCGGGTTCCAGGAGTTACTCTTCCCAAACCCGCCCACGTGGTGAAACACGTTGTGGCGAATGACCGTGCCGCGCTGGGTGAAGTCCCGTGAGGACATGTACAGCCCGCCGGTGTCTTCCGAGCCCAGATTGGTGTGGTGGACGACGTTGTACTCCACCACGTGGTCGTTCCCGCCGACCAGCAGGGCCTGGTGGTAGCAGTCGTGGATCAGATTGTGGCTCGCCCGGTTGCCCACTCCGGACAGGTTGACGCCCGTGTTGTAGGTGCGTTGGAAAGCGGCGATGTGGTGGATGTAGTTGTTGTCGGCGTAGCAGTCGCCCCGCGTGAGAGTGCGGCGGTCGCCGGAGTTGATGCTGACACCGCCGGCGCCGGTGGCGTAGATGTCGTTGCCCATTGCCCCCGTGTTGCGCCCGCCGGCGATCGACACGCCCCACAAGCCCGTGTTGCGGATCGTGCAGCCGGCGAGGAGGCTGCCCTCGCAGTTCTTGAACGTCACCGCGTTGCCGCCGCAGCATTCCATGGTCAAACCGCGCACCGTGACCGCGTTGGCGCCCTCGACGACGATTAACGATTCCGCGACCGGCACGCTGACTTCGCCGGATGCCAACTCCGCCGGCGGCCAGAAATAGAGCTTGGCCTCGTCGCGATCCAGGTACCACTCACCCGGCGCGTCCAGTTCGGCCAGCAGGTTCTGCACAAAGTAGCGGTCGCCGATCATCAGGCCATAGCTGACCGGGCGGCCCAGCCAAATCGTGTCGCTTTCCTTGTCCACCGACTTCACCGGCACGATGTTCCAGGCCCAGCCATAAGCCGGATGGATGGCGATTTCGGCTCGCGTGATCTTGTCCCACGAGGGCTTGATGACGTCGCTGGTCGCAGTGAAGTGGTCCTTGACGTGCGGGATGTTGTCCGAGACCGAGCGGTTGGTGGGCGGTGCGGGTTCGGCGGCCAGGACGTAGGCCCACTGGCCGAAGTGCGGATCCTCGGGATCGACGTTGGGATAGCGGGCCATGACCTGCCGTTGGCCGCGGAAGAACAACTGGCGGAAAGCTACGTTTTCCAGCGCCGTGCCTTTCAGGTCAGCCACCATGATCTGCCCCTTCCACGGCTTGAATCCGCTGACGGGCAGCGAGCCGGTGAGGGTCACTTTCTCGTCTTCGTGGGCCCGCCAGATGATCGGCGTCTGCGGAGTCCCGGCGTCCTCGGGTCCGAGTGCGAGGGCTGTGGTCAGGCGGTACGTACCGCCTCGCAGATTGACGACGGCGCCATCCCCCAGGTTTCCCGCGGCCTTCAGCCGGCGCAATTCGTCGCGGGCTCGAATCAGACTCGCCAAAGGCCCGTCCCGGCCGTCCTTATCAGGGGCGGGAAGGCTGCCCGACCAGGCGTCGCTGCCGCTGGGGGAGACATACAGGTTGACCGCCGGCATGGCGCGGCCGGCGCCCAAGATCATCAGTACGATTGCCGTCATGAACCGCCGCGTACGCATCGAGTTGGCTCCTTTAGCTCTTGGGGACCATCCTATCCGGCCGCAGCCGGCAGCGAAAGCAAGGGCCGGACTGGCGACGGGGACGCGACGCTGCTAGGATTTCGACCCGGCGCCGGCCGCCGGCGACGTGATGGCCTCCGCGGATCCGGTCAGACATCGATTCCCACTTCCGTTTCCACTTCGACCCTTGCGTAGCGTGTCTGCATGACTCGCCCTCCACCTGTACCCCTGCCGGAAGGATCCGCGGCGAAATCGGAGGCCGTCAAGTTGAGTCTCTTGTTCGGCGCCATCTATTTCATCCAAGGGATCGCGGAGCCGACGGAGGGGTTGATCGCTCAACCGGTGCGTTCACTGCTGACGAAGTGGGGCCAAAGCACGGGCGAAATCACGACGTTCATGGCCCTGATTTCGCTGCCGTGGTCGATCAAGCCGCTGTACGGACTGATTTCCGATTTCCTGCCGATCTTCGGTTCCCGGCGGCGGAGCTATCTGATTTTGACCACGGCCGTGACGGTTCTGGGGCTGGGCTATCTGTACTTCTTCCCGCCTCAGCCGGGAGCGGTGCGAGTGCTGTTGTGGCTGTTGGTGATCCCCACTGTGGGCGTCGCGTTTTCCGACGTGGTGTCCGACGCCCTGATGGTGGAACGCGGCCAGCCGCTGGGACTCACCGGCCGCCTGCAGTCCGTGCAGTGGGCCGCCATGTACGCTGCCACGATCCTCGCGGGGTTCGTGGGCGGATGGCTCAGTCAGCATCGCCGCGAGGAGGTGGGCTTTCTGATCTGTGCCGCGGCCACGGCGGCCTCGTTGGTACTGGCGGTGCTGTGGGTCCCCGAGCCGCGTGTCGCCCGATCCACCGAGACGCTGGTCGATACGGCCGCTGCGCTGGGCCGG
>CAYPGE010000335.1:0-10540 GCA_964409865.1 uncultured Pirellulaceae bacterium | reverse complement strand
GATCGACTGGCCGTGGTAGGTGACCGCCAGCGTTTCCGGGTTGTATCGCCGGCCTTTGCACGTGTCGCATTCGACCCACACATCGGGCAGGAAGTGCATTTCGATGCACTTCTGGCCGTTGCCTTCGCAGTCCTCGCAACGGCCGCCGGGCACGTTGAAACTGAATCGGCGGGGGCTGTACCCGCGCAACTTCGATTCCGGCAACTGGGCGAACAACGCCCGAATCAACTCGAACACGCCGGTGTACGTGGCCGGATTGGACGTCGGCGAATTGCCCAACGGCTGCTGGTCCACCCGGATCACCTTGTTGATGTACTCGACACCGCGGATCTCGTCGTGTGCGCCGGGAATCGCGCTGGCCCGATGCAACCGCCGGGCGAGGGCTTTGTAGAGGACGTCTTCGATCAAGGAACTCTTGCCGCCGCCGCTGACGCCGGTCACCGCGGTCAGCGTGCCCAGGGGGATGCGGACGTCGACGTTCTGCAGGTTGTTGTGGCGGGCGCCGCGGATCTCGAGCCATTCCAACGTAGGCCGGTCACTCCGTGACCGGGGGATCGCGTCTCGGAGAGACGCGGCTACGTGGGCGCGTTGCCAGGATTGGCCGTCGGGCGTGCGCTGCAGGCGGCGGTTCGTCGGGACGGGGATGGCTTTCTGGCCGCCGAGGTAGGGGCCGGTCACGGAGCCGCGACGGCGGGCGATCTGAGCAGGCTTGCCGGCGGCGACGATCTGGCCGCCGTTCTTGCCGGCGCCGGGGCCGAAGTCGCAGATATAGTCGCTGCCCGCGATCACTTCGCGGTCATGTTCGACAACCAGCAGCGTATTGCCCAGGTCGCGGAGCTTGTGCAGGGCAGCGAGCAGCCGTGCGTTGTCCCGCGGGTGCAGGCCGATCGTGGGTTCGTCCAGGACGTACAGCACGCCGCACAGGCCGCTGCCCAATTGGCTGGCCAGACGAATCCGCTGAGCTTCGCCGTTGGACAGCGTTGCTGCGCCGCGGGAGAGCGTCAAATAGTCGAGGCCCACGTCCAACAGGAACTGGACGCGGCCGGTGATCTCGCGAAGCAGTTCACCGGCAATCTTCCGCTCGCGCGTCGTGAGTTTCCAGCTTTCGACAACCTGCAGCAAGTCGCCCAAGGGCAGACGGCAGAACTCGTCGATCGTCCGGCCGCGAAAGCGCACGGCGGCGGCTTCCTCGCGCAAGCGACTGCCGCTGCAGGCCGAGCATTCGACTTCGTCGACGAACTGCTCCAGCCGCGCGCGGAACGAAGGCGACAGGCGGGAAGCCTCTTCCAGGGCGGGATAGAGGCCCTTGAATTGGAAACGGAAGGCGGGGAAAGGTGACGGCGGGTGGGGGACAGGGCGGCGGGGTTTCTTGGACGTGGTTGCAGGGGCGTCGGCAGGTACTGCGTCCGCCGCCGGGCCGTTGGCGGCCACTCCGTCGGCGGCCACTTCGAACCATTGGTCGCCGGTGCCGTGCATGAGGATGCGGCGGTGGCGAGCGCCCAGTTGATCGAACGGCCGGTCGAGGGGCACGCCGGTGCCGGCGGACAGGGCTTCCAGCATTCGCTGCGACACGCGGTGCTCCAGATTGGGCCACAAGGCGACGGCGCCTTCGGCCAGCGTCCGCTTGGGGCTGCGGAGCAGGGCAGACGGATTGGCACCGACTTGTACGCCCAGCCCCTGGCACGATTCGCACCAGCCCAGCGGGCTGTTGAACGAGAAACTGTGCGGCGTCAACGGCTCGAAGCTGCGCCCGCAGCGTTCGCAGGCCATGTGCTGGCTGTGCGTGCGGACCTGCCAGCGAGTCTCCGGCACGTCGTCCTGAGCATAGGCCACACGGATCACGCCCTTGCCCAAGGCCAGCGCGTTTTCCACGCTGTCGGCGATCCGCGAGCGGGCTTCCGGCCTGACAGCGATGCGGTCGACCACCACCTCGACGTCGTGCTTGCGGCGGCGGTCGATTTCCGGCGGTTGGTCCAGCGGATGCGTGACGCCGTCCACCCGGATGCGGACGTAGCCGGCGGCGCGGATCTCGTCCCACAGCGACTCGTACTCGCGGCCTACGTCGATCTGGATCGGGGCCATGACGTACAGTCGCGTGAGAGCGGGCTCGGCCATGATCTTGTCCATCACCTCGTCGACCGTTTGCGTGCCGACCGGGATATCGCAATCGGGACAGTAAGGTTGACCCAGCCGGGCGGTCAGGATCCGCAAGTAGTCGTAGATCTCGGTAACCGTGCCCACGGTCGAACGCGGCGTATTGCCCAAATTCTGTTGTTCGATGGCGATGGCCGGCGACAGGCCGTCGATGTGATCGACCTTGGGCTTCTGCATCTGGCCGACGAACTGGCGGGCGTAGGCGCTCAGGCTTTCCACGTACCGCCGCTGGCCTTCGGCGTAGATGGTGTCCATGGCCAGCGAACTCTTGCCGGAACCGCTGGGGCCGCAGAACACGGTCATGGCGTCGCGTTGAAGGCGAGCGTCGACGTGCTTCAGGTTGTGCTGCTGGGCGCCCTGGACGATGATCTCCTTGGACAAGGTGCCCTTGCCGCTGGTCGGCCCACGGCGCGGCACGCCAGGCGTGCGCCGCTTCGTCTTGCCGCGACCGGCCGCGGCAAGCACGCCGGCCAGTGCCCGGCCGGTGTGCGAATCCTCCCGCGCCGCCAAGGCTTCCGGCGTGCCGCTGGCCACGATCCTGCCGCCCGCGTCGCCGCCCTCGGGTCCCAGATCGATAATCCAGTCGGCTGTCTTGACCACGTCCAAGTTGTGCTCGACGACCAGCACCGTATTGCCGGCGTCGACGAAATCGTGGAGCACTTTGAGCAGCAGCTTGATGTCGGCAAAGTGCAGACCGGTCGTGGGCTCGTCCAACAGGTACAGCGTCCGGCCCGTGCTGCGTTTGACCAGTTCGCGGGCCAGTTTGATCCGCTGGGCCTCGCCGCCGGAGAGCGTGGGCGACGGCTGGCCTAGCTTCATGTAGTCCAGCCCCACGTCGTGCAGCGTCTGCAGCTTGTCACGGACTTGGGGGATGTTTTGAAACAGGTCCAGCGCCTGCTGGATATCCATCTCCAGCACCTCGGCGATCGAGCGGTCCTTGAACTTGACCTGCAGCGTTTCGCGGTTGTAGCG
This sequence comes from uncultured Pirellulaceae bacterium, assembly GCA_964409865.1. GTDB lineage: Bacteria > Planctomycetota > Planctomycetia > Pirellulales > Pirellulaceae > Anammoximicrobium. The sequence goes on along the minus strand of CAYPGE010000335.1, from coordinate 7,414 downwards.
GTGGCCTTCGCACACGGGGCAGGTGACCCAGACGTCGGCCAGGAAATCCATTTCCAGCCGCGTCGAGCCGTTGCCTTCGCAGGCTTCGCAGCGGCCGCCGGTGACGTTAAAGCTGAACCGGCCCGGCTTGTGGCCTCGCCGCCGCGACTCGGGCATCTGGGCGAACAGGTTGCGGATGTCGTCGAACACTTTGATGTACGTGCCCGGATTGGATCGCGGCGTGCGGCCGATCGGCGACTGGTCGATGGCGATCAGCTTGTCCAGGTGCTGCAGCCCTTCGATCGCCCGGTGCGCGCCGGGATGACCGTCGCCCCGGTTCAGGTCCCGCCGCAGCGCTTCGACCAGGATGTCGTTGACCAGCGAACTCTTGCCGGACCCGGACACGCCGGTCACGCACACGAACATGCCGAGCGGGATTTCGACGTCGATGTTCTTCAAGTTGTTGTGCGACGCGCCCAATACGCGCAGCCGGGCCTTGCCCAACGACCGGCGCTGCGGCGGGACTTCGATCGCCAGCCGGCCGGACAGGTATTGGCCCGTCACGCTGCGCTGCGTCTTGAGGACTTCCTCGTAGCGGCCCGCCACCACGACTTCACCGCCTCGCACGCCGGGGCCGGGGCCAAAGTCGATGATGTGGTCGGCGGCCCGCATCGTGTCCTCGTCGTGCTCGACCACCAGCACCGTATTGCCCATGTTGCGCAAGCGTTGCAGCGTCGCCAGCAGGCGGCTGTTGTCCCGCGAGTGCAGGCCGATGGAGGGCTCGTCCAGGATGTACAACACGCCCACCAGGCCGCAGCCGATCTGGCCGGCCAGCCGGATGCGCTGCGATTCGCCGCCGGACAGCGTTGGGGCGGTGCGTCCCAGCGTCAAATAGTCCAAACCGACGTTGAGCAAGAAGCCGAGCCGGCCGCGAATCTCCTTCAAGACCTCGGCGGCGATCAGCCCGCGGGTGTCGTCCAGTTCCAACTCGCTGAAGAAATCGGCGGCATCGCGAATGGACAGGTCGCAGACTTCCGGCAACGACAGCCGGCAGCGTTCCTGGAACCTGGGATTCGCCGTCGTCACCTTGACCGCCCGGGCCTGCGGGTTCAGCCGCCGGCCGCGGCAGGCGCCGCAGGGCGAGGTGCTCATGACCTTTTCCATCTGCCGCTGGTACAGACGGTTCTTGGAGTTGCGGTAGCGGGACAGCAGGTCGGGGATGATGCCCTCGAACTTGCCTCCGTACATGATCGGCGACGCGCCTCCGCGCCACGTGTACGTGATGTGCTCGTCGCCGGTGCCCCACAGCAACAGGTCCTGCAGCTTCGGATCGAGTTGCTCCCACGGCGTTTCCAGCATGACGCCGGCGGCCAGACCAAGCTTACGTTCCATCGTGTCGGCCACGCCTTGAAAGATGTGCCGCCGCCAGCGGCCCAGGTCGGACCAGGAGCCGAGCAGCTCGAAACAGCCTTTCTTGAAGGACCGGTGGCGGTTGGCTTCCGGGACCAGCAATTCCGGATCAAACGAGAAGCGTTCGCCCAGCCCGTCGCATTCCAGGCACATGCCCTGGGGGCTATTGAAGCTGAACAGCTGCGGGCTGGGCGGCTCGAAACTCAGGCCGCAGTCGCGGCAGGCATAGGCTGCCGAGAACACGATGTCCTGCGTTGAGAGCGGAGAGGGGAGAGCGGAGAGCGGAGAGCTGCGAATCGAGCGTCGGGTGCGGCCCCTTGGCCCCTCTCCGACTCTCCCCGCCTCCGAGTCTCCTTGTCTCCGAATCGCCTCTGCTCCGCTGTTCCCTTGCTCCGCCGCGACGATCAGATTCCCTTTGCCGATCTTCAGCGCCAGGTCTACCGCCTCGGCCAATCGCGGCCGGATCGTCGATTTGGCCACCAGCCGGTCCACCACCACTTCGATGTTGTGCCGCATCTGCCGATCCAGTTGCAGATCGTCGGTCAGGGACACCACGTCGCCATCGACGCGAGCGCGGACGAAGCCTTGCTTCAGCAGGTCCACGAACAAATCGCGATACTCGCCCTTCTGGCCGCGAATCAGGGGCGCCAGCACGGTCAGTCTGGCACCTTCCGGCAGTTGAAGAATGCGGGCGATGATCTGCTCGCGGCTTTGAGCCGTGATCGGCTGGCCGCATTTCGGGCAGAACCCTTGGCCGACGCGGGCGAACAGCACGCGGAGGTAGTCGTAAATCTCGGTGATCGTGCCGACCGTGGAGCGTGGGTTGCTGCCGGCAGACTTCTGGGAGATGGAAATCGAAGGGCTCAGACCGCCGATATAATCCACATCCGGCTTGGGCATCTGGCCCAGGAACTGGCGTGCAAAACTCGACAGGCTCTCGACATACCGCCGCTGGCCTTCGGCGTACAGCGTATCGAACGCAAAAGAACTCTTCCCGGAGCCACTGACGCCGGTCAGACAGATCAGCTTGTTTCGCGGCAGGACCAGATCGACGTCCTGCAAGTTGTGTTCGCGGGCGCCTTTGACGACGATATCGGAGGCGGGCATTGACGGTTGGGGCTGCGTTGTTGAGTTCTAGTGCCTTCCGTGGCAGCATCTCCTTGGTTGCGGCCACAGGCTGCATTCCATCCACGGTTGCAGTATTGTAGGCGAGCGGCCACCGTGTACAAGCCTCGCTCGTCGGAAGCGAAGGCCGGGTTATCGACAGCGGCCCAGGGATGGAATACAACCGAGATACCGCACGCGGTTGTCCTTTTTCTGAGAGAGTTTATGTCTGAAGCGCTGCTGGCTCCGACTTTCCTGTTCCGGTTCTCCGTTCCCTGTCGGCACTGCGAACCATTGTGGCCCGCCAAGGGCCCCGAACTGGGCCCGGAGTACACCCTGCCCAGCTTCGGCGAATTGGAGGGGCGGCCCAAGTTTGCGGACGTGCGGGCGGCGTGGAGTCACGAAGGGCTGCGATTTGCGGTGCACGTTTCGGGCAAAAAACAGAACGTCTGGTGCCGCTCATCACGTCCGGAAGACAGCGACGGGCTGCACGTCTGGATCGACACCCGCGACACGCACAACATCCATCGCGCCAGCCGTTTCTGCCATCGCTTCGCACTGCTGCCGGCCGGGGGCGGGGGCTCCGAGACGCAGCCCGTCGCTCGGCTGCTGATGATTGACCGCGCCCGCGAGAACCCGAAATCGGTGGCGGATTCGATGCTCGGCATCCGCGCCGCCGTTCGCTCCGGAGGATACACATTGCAAGCGCACATCCCCGCCGCTGCACTGACTGGGTTCGATGCCCCGGAGCATCCAAGGCTGGGTTTTACTTATGTCGTAGTCGATCGGGAATTGGGCTGGCAGACGTTCACGATGGGACCGGAATTCCCGATCGACGAGGACCCCAGCTTGTGGGGAAGTCTGGAGTTAATCCGTGATTAAAGAGAAAGGAAGGTTGCACTCCGATGAACGTTTCTCCACTGCTAAACGTCCTACCTCGTCGCCGTTTTCTGATCCAGGCGGCCGCCGCGGGACTGAGCTTGCAGGGCTCGGCAATCGCGGACGTGGGGGCCGCCGATTCCCACCCTTCCGATTGGTTCCAGGAGGCGGGTTGGGGCGTAATGACGCACTATCTTGGCGCGCCGCCCAGTTCCGCTGGCGGGGCCGAGTTGTCGGCCGAAGCGTGGAACGAGCAAGTGGACGGATTCGACGTGGCCGGTCTGGTGCGGCAACTGGTGTCCACGGGGACGAAGTACTTGTTGTTCACCGTCGGTCAGAACTCCGGCCATTACTGCGCGCCCAATGCGACGTACGACCGTTTGGTGGGCATCCAACCCAGCAAATGCTCGCGGCGCGACTTGATGACCGACCTGGCGCGGGCCTTGCAGCCGCACGGGATTCGGCTGCTGGCGTATTTGCCCAGCGGCGCGCCGGCCGCGGACCACGAGTCCCGGCGGAAACTGCAGTGGCGGTGGGGATCGCCGGGAGGCTGGCAACTGCCCGGCGAGCAGGTCGGAGGGCGGCTCGTTGAATTCCAACGCAATTGGGAAGCGATTTGCCGCGACTGGTCGCAGCGTTGGGGGCGTCTGGTCGCCGGCTGGTGGATCGACGGCTGTTACTTCGCCGACGAGATGTACCGCCATCCGGATGAGCCGAATTTTGCGAGTTTTGCCCGAGCGCTCAAAGCCGGGAATCCTGACGCGTTAGTGGCGTTCAATCCGGGCGTCAAGGTGCCTGTCGTCTGTCACACGCCCGTGGAAGACTACACGGCGGGCGAAGTCAATCTGAACCAAGTCGCGGCGGCGATCCGCGCCTGTCCCGGACGCTGGATCGAACGCGAGGGCTGTCGCGTCCAGTTCCAGATCCTCAGTTTCCTCGGCCAGACCTGGTGCCGCGGCGAACGTCCGCAGAAGCCCGACGACGAAATCGTCGGCTACGTCCGGGACCTGACTGCCAAGGGCGGCGTGATTACGTGGGACGTGCCGATCCAGAGCAGCGGCCTGATCCCGGAGCCGTTCGTAGCCCAGTTGCAAGCCATCGGCCAGACGCTCGGCGCAGGTCTCCCGACCTCGCCGTAACCGCCACGCGTTCGGCGCAGGTCTCCCGACCTCGCCGTAACCGCCACGCGTTCGGCGCAGGTCTCCCGACCTCGCCGTAACCGTGACCGCAGGTCTCCAGGGTTCTTGAGACATATCGCTCGTGTCACATGCTGCGGCGTGATCCCCGCGCACCGAACGCCAGATCCGCGCCCAACGCAGTCGGGAAGACGGCTTTGCGGAATCGCATTTTAGACAGTACAATGTCTGATCGGCAGGAATCGTGGGAGATAAGCCATGACTGGACCAGATGTCAACGAGTTCGTGCGAAAAGCGGAAGATGTATACATGAACCGACTGCGAGCTGTCTTGGAGCCTGAACATACAGATGACTTCGTAGCGATCGAGCCCGAATCCGGCGATTATTTCTTGGGCAAGACGCTCAGCGAGGCCATCGGAGCCGCGCGCCGTTGCCACCCCGACCGGCTGGCCCACGCGATGCGTGTGGGTCACAAAGCCGCTCTTCACTTCGGAGTGCACGTTCGATGAACGGCCATGTGGACAGCACCGGCCGAGCCCTTGTCACCGTCTCCGTTCGGCCATCGGAAGCGGAAGATAGCCGTGAAATCGAGGCATGGATTGATACCGGCTTCAACGGGGACTTGGTGTTGCCGCAGAAGCAGATCGATGACCTGGCCTTGCCCCATTCAGGAACCGTCAAAGGCATTCTCGCGGATGGGTCCGAGGTTGCGCTGAAGACGTACACATGCCTGATCGACTGGTTTGGAGAAGAACGCCATCTGGAAGTGGTTGCCAACTCAGGTGAGTGCCCCTTGCTCGGCGTTGGATTGTTGCTGGGCCATGACCTGCGGATTAACTATCGGTCAGGCGATATTTCGATCGACTAGTCGCGAGTTCTCTGTCGCCGACAGACCGCATGTCTCACCGTGTACGGGGTGGCGAAGCTCCTCCGTTACCCAGCCCGGATGAAGGCATCCCGCATCGGGGCACCGCGGGCTAGCACCAAACGGTTTTGGGGTCTTGGGTGTTAGGAATGGGATTTAACACTAGCCCGACGCGCAAGCAAGGGAATCGGGGCTGTCCCTCGCTTGCGAGTCGGGCTAGTCCAACTTCTCTAACTCGACGAAGACCCGCCGAAAAACCGTTTGGTGCTAGAGGTCGCCGAGTCCGTTCCCTTTTTGACTCAGCGACTTTTCGACTCTTCGACTTCCCGCCTCAGACCTCCTTCGCCGCTCCCGGTTGCGGCGCCGCGTACATCCCGTCGGGTCCGGCCTGGATCGGGGCCGGCGTGTCCATCGTCATATTGTCGATGTCGGCCACGAATTCGAAGTTGGAATTCAGCGCTTCGTCCCAGGTGACGTAGCGGCCGGTGTGGGTGGCCATGCGGCCCATCAGTGTGGCCAGATTGGCTTCGCCGGCCCGCCGCGCCTCGTTGTGCGGTTTGTCCTGCCGGATGGCGTCCACCAGGATTTGCCACTCCGCGCGGTACGGGTTCAGGTCGGGCTGGCCGTACTCCCACGCCAGCTCTTCCTTGACCATCTTCTGGCTCTTGTAGATCTTGGGCTCGGGCTGGGCCAGGTTGGCCATGATCACCGCCGAGCCTTTCGATCCGTGGGCAAAGTCGGCGTATTCGTTCCAGCAGTTGGGCATGTGCCGCGAGAAAGCAAACAGCTTGGCCCCATCGGCAAACGTGTACTCGACGGTGTAGTGGTCGAACAAGTTGCCCGCTTCCGCATAGCAGCGGCCGCCCATGCCTTGAGCCGCCACCGGCCAGGCGTTCTTCACCCAGCAGGCCTGGTCCACGTTATGGCAGTGCCAGTCGATGAAGAAGCCGCCGGTGACCCAGTTGAAGCAGACGGGGTGCTGCAGTTGGAACGTCAGTTCGTTGGTCCCCGCGGGAAACTTGGGGCAGTGTACGGGCCCGTGGACCCGGTAGATCCGCAGCGTATGCACGTCGCCGATGGCGCCGTCGTAGATCCGCTGGACCACTTCCTGCCGCGCCTTCGAGTGCCGCCACATGAAGCCGCAGCCGACTTTCAGGTTCTTCTTGTCCGACTCCTCGGCGGCCTTCAGGATCCGGCGGTTGCCGGGAGCGTCGACGGCAAACGACTTCTCCATGAACACATTGACGCCCTTTTGCACCGCGTATTCAAAGTGCAGCGGGCGAAAGACGGACGAGGTAGTGAGGATCACCACATCGCCGGGCGAAAGGCAGTCGATCGCCTTCTGGTAGGCGTCGAATCCCAGGAACGATCGTTCGGGCGTCACGTCGACTTTGTCTTGGGCGGCGCGGGTCAGGTTTTGCAGGCTGCCCTTCAGACGGTGCTCGAACAGATCCGCCATGGCAACCAGCTTGACCGGCCCGCCGCTGGTGGCAAAGGCGTCGACCACGGCGCCGGTTCCTCGGCCGCCGCAGCCGACCAAAGCCAGCTTGATCGCCCCCGCCTCGGCGGCGTGAACGTGCGGCACGATCACCCCCGCCAGCGCGGCGGCAGCGACGGATTTTCCGGACCGCCGGAGGAAGTCGCGGCGGGAGTTGGCGCGGGAATCCATACGGGACGCGGAATTCTTCATCGGCAGGCTCCTCATGGGTCATTGGTCACTGGTCATTCGTCACTCGTTACGTAACCCTGTTGCCCTCACGTGTTCGGCGCAGGTCGCTGACCTCGCCGAAACCTCCGACCGAAGGTCTCTACGATGCCGGAGACCTCCGGTCGGCGTCCGTGCGGGGTCAGAGCCCCGCGCACAACATGGTGGTCTCCACGATGCCGGAGACCTCCGGTCGGCGTCCGTGCGGGGGCAGAGACCCGCGCACAACATGTCTTCATTCCCGATCACCGATCACCGATCACCGGTCACCGGTCACCGGTCACCGATCACCGATCACCGGTCACCGGTCACCGATCACCGATCACCGGTCACCG
>CAYPGE010000334.1:0-10558 GCA_964409865.1 uncultured Pirellulaceae bacterium | reverse complement strand
TACGATTCCGAACCGCCGGTCAAGCCCGATGCCGACGGCTACTACCCGGTCCCGGAGCCGGGAGTCACCAAGGAGACTTGACGCACCGCGACCCGCAGCGCGGGGCGCAGGCGTCTGGCCTGCGCCCCGCTCCGGGCCCGTGTTCGTACACGTACTCGTACACGCGAATCCCCCTGCAGCCAATCACAACACCCGCCTCCGGTGCTGTTGCAGGACCGCTACCAGGAATCCGACTACGGCAGCGGCATGCAGCCCAAGGACTATGTGCCGTTTCTATACGAACGGATGGCCGAGGCGGTCGTCAGGACCTGAAAAAACCGGCAGCCCGACGCCTTTGTGCCCCCGCCGGGGACCAGGCCCCGAATTTGCTGTTTCGCAAGACGAGCGAATCGCGGATGGACAGGCTCCGCGGGTTGACGCGAACCCAGGAGCTGGGCTGGCGGATCGCCAACGAAAGGCTGACAGAAAGATGGGGTGACAGAAAAATGACATGACGGGACGGATAGGGGAACAAGTTCTGGATTACCTTCGCGAATGCGAATTCTCCGTTTCTTCATCTTTCTGTCACCTCGTCTTTCTGTCAGCGATTCCAGATTCTTCTGCGCGAATCGGGAAGTCATTTCGATCCTCGTTGCTACCGGCATGCAAGGTTCTCTGGGAACTGCTGCGGCAGAACGCGGAAAACGGCCTCGCCATCCAGCCCATCAGATCCAGTCCGGCGTCAAGTATTGGACAGGGTGACTTACGAGTTCCTCCTCGTTACAATTTTGTACCGTGCCCAGCCGTCGTGGCTCAACCGCTGCCAAGGCGGCATCACGATCTCAACACCCTACCAGCGGACGTTTACCAATGCGTGCAACACTCACCGCCGTGATGGCATTCCTGCCGGTCATCGCTTCGATCGCCCACGCTGGGGAGGTCCTCTGGGCCGAAGCCGAAGAGTACTCCGACCAGCACGGGTCGGTCGGGGCGGATCGGCCGCCGTTCGGCTCGCGCGGTGCATGCTTGGGGGCGAGTTGGGGCGGGGCGCGAGATCACTACGTCTTGTATCGTTTTCGTATCGATCATGCCCTGGGCGACGCGCGCCTGCAACTGCGCTATGCACGACGCGAACCCGGCGATGCCTCCTGGATGGTGATCGTGGACGGCGAGACGGTCGCCGAACGGCTGGCGCTCAAGAGCACCGACGGATGGGGACACCTGGCCGATCGGGAATGGGCCTATCAGGAAATCCGCTTGGGCGACCTGTCGCCGGGCGCGCACTGGCTCCGCCTTGTCTCCCTGGCCGAGAAGAACAATACGAATCTGGACGGCTTCTTCCTGTCCGGTGGTCCTTTCGAACCACCGGATACGCGAAGCGAAATCGAACGCGCGGCGCGGCTTTCTACCGACAGGGCGTATCTCGTCGACGAGCAGCTTACGGTCGAGCAGTTTTCTCCCAATGCCGAGGACGAGTACTATCCGCCGGAGGAAGGCGAAGAGCGAGCGGCGGCAGCCGTGCCCCGCGTCGTCGCGATCGCCCAGGGCCGCGCCGTACTGGCCGATGCGGCCGGCGGAAAGCAGGAAGTGGAATTGGGGCAGTCCGCACAGGACTGGGATTTCGTGGCCGTCGTGACGGAGAACGGGAAGCCGGCGGCGGTCTTCGAGCGGCAGTTCAACTGCTGGGGCCTGCTGGTTTACGCCGATCCCAGCGGGGAACTGGCGACGATCCGCAAGGCGGTGGGCCGTCTCCCGGCGATCGTGCGGCCGGCGATCCGCTACCCGGCAGACTATGAACAGGCGATCCTCGACAGCCGGCGCGATCTGCTGGGCGACAAGGTGCTCGCGCAACAAGGCGATCCGTCGTTCGCCGCGTGCGCCGCGTTTCTGCCGGAACTGTCCGCGTATACATTTCTGGCCAACGAACAATCGTCCCCCATCGTTGCCGTGGCGGCGGACGGCAGCCTCGGCTCGCTGCCGGCCCGCTACGGTTGGAAGCAGTTGGAGAACGTCCTGTTCGATCCCCGCCAACACGTTCCCGGCGTGTCGCCGGACGCGGCAAAACGGGGACTGGCGGGCGGCTACCTCCCGGCCATCGACTATGCTTTCTTCGATCGCGACGCGCAACGAGGCTGGGAGCAGATCGCTTTCGCTTCCCCGGACTGTGCGGATGGAACACTGGATGTGTACGTCTACCTGCGGTTGGCCGATGCCGCTAACAGCTTGGAACGGAAGTATTTCCATCTTCGGACCGGTGACAAGCCGGAAGCGATCGACTCGGCCGCGTTCTTCAGCCGGCTCTTGACGCTGAAACGGTATTGGGACCGCGTCCTCCGCGAGGCGATGCAGGTCGAAGTGCCGGAGCAACGCCTCATGGACGCCTGCCAGGCATCGCTCGTGCGAGCCTTCATCACCTACGATGGTTCCGCACCTCGATACGGCGTGGGGCACTACGCCGCGGCGCAACACGGGACCTTTCCACCCACGACGCTGAGCATGGTGAATGCCTGTACCGAATGGGGACTGCTCGACCGCGCGCGGCGATACCTCGACTACTATCTCGACCACGTCGTGCGCGACGATGGGACCTTCGACTATTACGGGCCGGCGGTGTCCGAGTACGGCCAACTGCTCGATGCGATCGCCCAGTACGTGCGCCGCAGCGGCCAGACGCCCTGGCTGCACGCCCGCCTGCCGAAGATCATGAGCATCGTGGAGCGACTGCAAACGCTGCGGCGGGAAAGTCAGGCCAAGTTTCCGGCATCCGATGTCCGCCACGGCCTGATCATGGGTTCGCCCGAGGCCGATACGCGCCACGAAGTCAACTACTACTTCTCGGGCGACGTCTGGACGTGGCGGGGCTGGACCGAGTTGGGCCGGTTGCTCAGCGAGACGGGCGACGCGGCGGCCGCCGAACGAGGCAAGCAGCTACTGGCCGAGTGTCAGCGCTACGGGGCGGACATCGAGGCCAGCATCCGGAACTCCATCCAGCGCGGCGAGCGAGGCGTCTTTGTGCCTCCCGTGGCCGGTTTCGACAAGCCGTTCCAGACCATGACCCAGGACCGTTTTGCCTCGTACACCAATTACCGCTACTGGATCGAAATGCTCTCCTCCGGCTACCTGCCGCCCGAATGGCAGGACGCGATCATCGACTACCGAGTCGCCCACGGAGGGGAACTGCTGGGGACGACGCGGTTCCAAGGACACTTGGACGATTGGCCTTACGCGGGCTATGCCTACGGTCTGATGCTGCGCGATCGCGTTCGCCACTACCTGCTCGGTTTCTATGGCGATTTGGCCATGCACCGCATGCGCGGCACGTTCACGGCCTACGAGCAGTCGTCGATCCGCGGCCCTGCCAAGCGGAGTTACATGGCCGATTACTGCGTGCCGGCGCAGTTGGTCACGCCGCTGTTGGCCAAGTGGATGCTGGTCTTCGAGGAGCGCGATGCCGACGTCCTCTGGTTGTGCCGGGCGACCCCGCGCCGTTGGCTGGGGCCGGATGGCAGCATCACCGTCCGCCGCGCGGCCACGCGCTGGGGGCCGGTCGATTTCACCATCACGCCTCGCGGCGACGGTCCCCTCAGCGCCCAGATCGAACTCCCGCGCGCGGACTTCCCGGCCGAGATCCGCCTGCGACTGCGCGTGCCGAACGCCCAGCCAATCCGCCACGTCGTGCTCAACGGCGGTCCCCACGGGGACATCGACGCCGAAGGCGATTACGTCCGCATAGTGCGGCCCAGCCAACGGACGCTCAGGCTGGAAGTCCATTATCGCGTCGGGCAGGATTGAATGAACACGTGCATGGCGGCGACGGTCGAACCGCTCCCGCTCTCGCGCGTGCGGCGCGTAGGTCCGGGACGATCGAGAGGCGAACAAGTTCCGCCATCAACTAGCCATCACACTCCGTGGGATGAACAGCATAAAATACTCAATGAGACTGGTTCCGAGTGAGCACGGTGCCAATCCCTGGATCATCGACGACCCGGAAAGATCGCGACTCCGCCCGCAGCGGCGTCCAGACGAGGGAGAAGGACAGGCATGTTTTCCTTAATTATGCATTCCCCCGATCTCCACCATTTTTCGTCGTTGTCCGAACTATCACCGCAACAGTTGCCCTGTTCTCGTTACTCCGGTTAGGGACGAGCTTTCCCCCTCTTGAATGCGACTGTTGGAATGCATAAACTATAGCCCAACTGTAAAGACGCGGGTGTCAGGCTCGACGGATGGAATGACGAAACTGGCTTTGCCCCTCTGGATGCGGGCAGGAGGTTCGCATGCCTAGCTTGCGCGAGGTGGTACGTTCCCACGGCGAATGCAATTGGCTTTTCGACCAGGCCGAGAGGTTGGGCCGCGGGCTGTTTGACCTCCGAGATGGCCGCGTCATGATCCCCTTCTTCACGGATCACGGCCCCGCACACTGCGCGAGCGTGGAACGGATCCTGGATCAAATCCTCTTTCCGCCCGGCTTCGACTGGCAAGACCCTCGACTGTTCAAACCGACGCCCGAAGAAGCCATGTATCTCCTGTCGGCTGCTTGGGTGCATGACATCGGGATGGTCTACGGGATTTTTCCTGGTGAAACCCTAGACGGTCCTGTGCGTTGGGACGAGCATCGGGACGATCACGAGCGCCGCTCTGCCAGATTCGTCCGCGGATTCTGGAAGATCGCCTGCAACTGGAACGACGTCGAGCGAATGCAGCTTGGTGAGCTGTGTGTCTTCCACCGACACCGCCATCCCTTGGACTCGATCGTCGAGACGGTTACGGGCAGAACGGGAACGCCGATCCGGATCCGCGTGCTGGCGGCACTGCTGCGATTGGCAGACGCGTGCCATGTGGACATGAGTCGTGCTCCGTCGGACATGAAGAACCTGTTCCGCTCGTTTGGGATGCCGGTTCGGTCAACGGAACATTGGGGGCTTGCCTCGCTGGTCCATGAGGTGGGCTTTGAACATGCCACCAACACGGTCTGGGTCCATTGCTACCTCCCGGAGCCGCAGCAACACGGAACCGCTACGGTCGATTTCAGCCCTGTCGTCAGTCGCATCGCTCAGGCGATCGAGCGCGAACTGACGACCGCGATCCCGTACCTGTCGGCATTTGGCAACACGGACTTCAACTCCGTGAAGCCGAAGAGCGTGATTCTGAGGTCGCTGGACGAAACCGATGGTTTCCTACGCCGGGTCTGGCCCTGCGTTCTGGCGTTGACCACCAGTGCCAGCGAGGCCGCCTGCATGGGAGCCGCCGTCGTGGGCGCCCATTTGCGCAACGTTTCGGAATTGCCCCGTGATGAACTGACCAAGGTGCTCAGTGAGTTCAAGCGTCTGCACCCCCACAATTTCTTGCTGCGTCGCTTGATTTCGGACATCGGTGACTTCGTGCAAAGCCCGCCTCCCACCGATGCTGCGGGCAGGCAAGTGGAACTGGCGACCGTGGGGCAATACGTCACGGAATTCCTGAAAGCACGCAGGACGTCTCGGACTCGCGTCGCTGAACTCGCACGCACGCACATTCAATCCGACGACACGCTGGTCATTTATGGGTACAGCAGCACCGTACTGCACTTGCTGACCGAAGTGCTCAGCGGGCACCGCGGGATGGTGCTGATGGTGAAGGACCACCAAGCCGGGCAGGGACTGGCGGTTGAAGAGGAGCACGTTCGCATCACCGAGGCCCTGCGCAAGGCTCGCCTTCCCTTCCGCGTGGTCGAGATGGCGGGGCTCCGTCAGATTTTCGCCCATTTCCGAAAACAGCAGGTTAAGGCCAAAGTCCTGCTGGGGGCGCGCGGCGTCTTCAACGGCAACGATGCCTTGACCCGAATGGGAACGGCAATGGTGGCCTCGGCCGCGAGTTCGTGCGACATTCCCGTGTTGGTGCTTGCCGAGCGGGATAAGAAACTGCCGCACGGCCCCATCGACAAGGAGATCGCACAGCTCCTGGCCGCTCAAATCGCCGCTCTGATTTCGCATGGGACCGCCGAACCGCAGGCGGCCCCCGCCGCGGCTCCTTCGGATTGGAGCCACGATTCAATCCCCGCCGTGGATCAACTCACGCCCGACATGTACCATGTTCTCGTGGGCACGGAGGAGGTGGAACCCGTCACGGCTGCACCCGATCTGGCCCGTTCGGCAGGCTCGTGAGCCATCAGGTGTCCACCAGCGACGCCTCGATCCGCCCTTGGAGTTCAACGTTCGTGGAGGCCAAGCGGTAACGGTAGCATCCGCTGCCGGGCGGGTCTTGGAATACCAAGTCGATCCGTTCAAGCTGGCGACACATGCAGCGGACCAGTTCCGGATTCAAGACCAGAGCATCCGCTATCTTTCGAACCGAATGCGCGAGGTGCCGGTTGTAGAAAAGGTGGCGAATCAGCTCGTGCGCGGCATCGCTGGTCGGCATGCCTTCGTCATTTACAGGGAAATGAAAGAACCACTTCTCTCTGACCGAGTACGGAACCGCAACCTCACAACTCATGACTCCTCCCTTCCCTGGGGGTGTCGCTCCTTTCCGCCCATGCACATTTTAGGATATCGGCTCTTCGTCGGCCAGTTCCGCAGTGGTTCGCAGATCGTTGGCATTCTCGCTGCCATTAACCCCCTGGGTGTTGTCAGGCAATCGCAGCCACGTTGGTGGCGCACGCCACGGACGGATTCACGGCGCCGAAACGCTGCACGCAGTGCTAGCCCTTGTGCGTTCGCTCACCGTGGACGCCGAACGAACTCAGCAGCCGTCCTGCTTTGAGGTTCCCCAGATCACGAATTGCCCCACTGCAACAAGGACAAAATGAGCCGCGTTGCCTGGATGCTGACGGCCACGGCTCAGTCGCGTGTGTCTGAACTTTCCGAAGCCGGCGTGCTTCTTCCCGTAGGTTCGATACCCTCCTGCTCGCGTCGCATTGACGCGTGGCGTACAATGCGCGCCATTTTGAGGGCCGAAACGCCAATCGGTTACCGCCGTGCCCACAGAATGCTCACTGGTTCGCTGGTTGTTTCTTGGTTCACCGGGAGAGCCGTAGTGCCGTGCCTACCCTACGTCGAGTGCTGACTCGTGTGGCCGTCGTCCAGTTGGAATACCATCCGGCGGCTCTATTCGCCCGCCGCAATCCGCTGGAAGATCCCATCTTCCAATTCGACCAATTGGATTCGCTGCTGCCCGAAGACGGCAGCCTGTCCGACTCGATCGAGCCGCGTTTGCGCGGTTTGCGTCAGCGAATCCGCCGGACCTACGCGGACCAACTGTTGGGACGGCTGCAAGCCGTCCTCCGGGCTTGCCGAGCCTGGCAGGTTCAGCTGGTCGTGCTGCCGGAATACAGCGTGCCGTACGACATCCTGGCCGGGGTAGCCGACGAGGCGGGGCCGATGGTGGTCGTGGCCGGGACGCATGCCGTGGATCGCACCGCGCGCGACTCCGGGGTCTACCAGCACCTGGGCTGGACGGCGCCGCCGGACACCGGCCAAGCCGTGTGTCCCGTGCTGCACGACGGCCGCTTGCTCGCCCTGCAGGCCAAGTTGAATCCATCCCAGGCGGAAAAAGGAATGAAAGCCGGGAAGTCCTGGTCGCCGATTCCCATGCCGCCGCCGATTGCCGGACCCCTGGGGCTGTTGGTGTGTCTCGACTTCCTGTACCGGGAAAGCGATTCCCATCAGCGGCTGGTGGCGCCTCGCTTGGGCGACTGCCGCTTTCTGGCCGTGCCCAGCTTGACTCCTTACTACACGCTGCCCGAATTCGCCGGCAAGGCGTGGGAGGAGGCCCGGCGCTACGGCCGGCCTGTGCTGTACGCCGACATCGCCGGAGGCACGGGCAGCAAGTATGGCGGCGGTACGTCGATCTACGTGGACGAGGGCCGCGAAACCGACCTCCGCCGCTTCCCGGACCACGCGGGTTATTTGGAGCCGGGCGACGAGGGCGTGATCGTGGCCGACGTGGATCTGGGTTACGAACGCACGGGGCGATCCACGCGCTACGAGGCGGTGCGGCCGATCATCCCCGTCGCGGCGGCCTCGTTGGTGTACCGCAAGAACCTGCTGGCGGACCGCTACGCCGAGTTCCTTGCCGGGCTGGAGTCGCCGCCGCCAGACGACGCCTTGGACGATTGCGTGACGCAGCTGGAGGCGAACCGCGAATTGGTGTTGAACGCCGCCGCGTTGCCGGGCGGCCGAACGCGTCAGCGGCGACTGCGGCGGCTGTTCACCGACCTGCCCAACATCACGGATATCGAGGACATCCGCCGGTTTACCCGCGAGGTTGCCGTGCCGCCCGGCGTGCTGCCGCTGGAAGACCTGCGCGCCGCGTTGGCCCGCGGCGCGGCGGACGCCATCCGCGGCTGGACGGTCCAGTTCCGGGCCCTCGGCATGGACGACGTGCTGCGGCGGCTGGAGACCGCAGCCGAGCCAGCCCGCACACCGGATTCGGCCGCCTGGCACCCCGACGGCCTAAAGGCGCTGGCCGAGGTTGCGGATCGGCTGCGGGAGCCGCCTGCGGAGCCGGCGCCGACGCGTGCCGAGCCCGCGGTGCGCGTGATGTTGCCGGAGGGCATCCAGCCCGCGACGCTGGGCAAGGTAACGGCCGGCGGCTTTCAGTTCCTGTTCGTCGGGCATCCCGAGCAGATCCTGTTTGCTGTGGACGAGGCACTAGCTCCGGAACGGCGGGATATACTCTTGCGGCGCACCGCCATGCGTCCGCCTGAGCCAGACGCCCCGATGCTGGAAGCCGAGCTGAGTACGTTCTTCGAGTTGGCATTTCTGCAGTCGGCCGCCGGCAAACTCCATCTCCTCGCCGCAGCAGAAGACGGCACTCGGCTCGCCACGTTCACCGCGGTCAGCCTCGACCAGAAATCCGGCGGCGCGTTCGTGATGTTTCAACGCGCCGGCAACTGGATCGCCTGGCTGTCCGAGCGTCTGCAAAAGGACCTCGATCTGCAGCGGGTGACGTCGGCCCTCAGCGAGCTTGGCTTCCGGAACGTTCAGATCGAGGCGATCGAAGCTCCGGACGAACTGCAGCGGACGAGGCAACTGCAGGACCGGTTCCACGGCGCCCGCGAAACCGTGACCCGCGATTTGGCCGAACGGCTGCGCGAGGTTGATGGTCAATTCGAGGAACCGGACGTGGCGGTGCCGCCCGCAGTCGAGCGGAAACCGGCCATCGAAGAACTGGACGACTGGTTCGCCTCCGGGGTGCAGACCCTGCTCGTGTTGGGCGAATTCGGCTGCGGCAAATCGACGCTGTTGGCGTACTGGGCCGATGAGTTGTGGCAACGGCACGAGCAACTGGGCGATGCCATGCCGATCCCCATCTTCTGCAACCTGGCCGGCGCCGGCGCGACGGCGGA
Source organism: uncultured Pirellulaceae bacterium (assembly GCA_964409865.1). Lineage (GTDB taxonomy): Bacteria > Planctomycetota > Planctomycetia > Pirellulales > Pirellulaceae > Anammoximicrobium. The sequence continues at coordinate 1,251 of CAYPGE010000334.1, read as the reverse complement.
TGCGATGCGGCTGCTGCTGGACGCGGCGGGCGTCGAGGACACTGCGGCGAACCGCGCGGCCCTGGAGTTGTTGATCCGCGACCAGCGGGTTCTGCCGATCTTCGACGGCTTTGACGAGATGGCGACGCGCGTCACTCCCGCGGAGTTGGCCGGACGCCTGGCCGCCCTGTTGTCCGTGACGGGCAAGCGCGGCCGCGTGATCATCTCGTGCCGCGACCATTACTTCCCGGACAAAGAAAACCTGCAGACCGCCTGGCAGCGGGCCTTGCGCGACGCGCTCGGCCAGTCGTCCAACACCCGGCGGCTGATGGTCCAATTGTTCAACGAGGAGCAAGTCCGCCGCCTGGTGACTCGCGTCCGCGGCGACCAATTGGCACCGGACTTCCTCCGGCGGATTGTCCACCAGTATCCGCTGGAGGAACTGGCTCGCCGGCCGCTGCTGTTGGCCATGGTCCTGCAGACGATCGATCGCACGGACCCGGACGCGGCCATCAGCCGGGCGGATCTGTACCAGGCTTATCTGGATCGCTGGCTGGACCAGACGCACCGCGGCGAACAGGAGGTGTTTTCCGACGCTCAGAAGACCCGCCTGGCTGAAGCGGTCGCCGAGGCCCTGTGGCGGACGGGGCGTCCGGCCTGTACGCCGCAGGAGTTGGAGGAGTTGGTGCGGCGCGAATTGTTGGCGGAACTGCCCGGCGACATCCCGCCGGACGCGGCCTTGCTGGAGACGTTTGGCGGATCGTTTTTCGTCCACGAAGGCGAACACGCCTTCCGCTTTGCCCACAAGTCGTTCCTGGAGTTCTTCCTCGCCCGCCGCTTGGTCGAGCACCTGTCCGAGCGGCCGAGCGACGTGCTGGCCACTCGCCCGATCACGCGCGAAGTGTCGGCGTTCGTGGGCGAACTGTTGCGCCGCGACGGCCGGCCCCAGGCTCAGCCCGCCGTCCGATCGCTGCAAGCCTGGCTCCGCGACGGGCGGAGGGCGGTGGGCGAACCCGAGGGGACCGCGGTGGCCGCGGCCAATGCCGCACGCCTGCTGGCCGGCCTGGGGGCCTGGTCCGGGGATCACGAGGGCTGGTTCCCCGAGGGGGCGGACCTGCAGCAGGTCGACTTGCACGGCGAAGACCTGGGCGGCGTGGTCTGGAAGGACGCCGACCTGCGCCGCGCGAACCTGGCACGCGTCAAACTGGAGGGCGCCGTGTTGGACGGGGCTGAACTTGAGGAAGCTACCTTGGCCGCATCCCAGCTGACCCA
>CAYPGE010000333.1:0-10588 GCA_964409865.1 uncultured Pirellulaceae bacterium | reverse complement strand
GGTTGCAGAAGTAGATGCGGCCGTCGGCATAAATCGGCGAGGCGGAGTAGTTGCCTTCGATGCGGTCCTTCCACACTTCCGCGCCCGTCTGGGCGTCGACCGCGTACACGATCCCGTCGTCGCTGACCATGTGCAACAGGTCGCCGATCAGCAGCAGCGACGGCTGCCGCGGCATGCCGCGGCGGATGGTCCACGCGACGTGGCTGTCGGTCACGTCGCCTTGCCCGTCCGGACGAACGGCCCACAACTCGGGCCGTTCGTAATCGTTGATGAAGAAGATCAGGCCGTGCCCGAACAGCGGCCGAGGCACCATCGACCAGCCGCGGTAGCGGACCTTCCACAGTTCTTCGCCCGTCCGCGGGTCGTAACCCATCGTCGCCATGGCGCCGGGACTGATCAACTGCAACCGCCCGCCCGAGGTGATCACTTGCGGCGTGCAGAACGCTTTGTGGAGGTTGATCATGTACGAGCTGTAATCGACCGAACGGTTTGTCTTCCAAACCGTCTTGCCCGTGTGCTTGTCGAGGGCGACCACATACTGCACGTCGCGGCCGTCGACGTGGACGATCAGCAGGTTCTCGAACAGGATCGGCGACGACCCGGGGCCTTCGTGGTGGTCGCAATTCAAGTCGCGGCGCGTCCACAGGATCTGGCCCGTGGCCGTGTCCAGGCAGGCGGTGCCGTACGTGCCGTAATGCGCATAAACGCGGCCCTCCTCGATCGCGGGCGTGGGCGAGGCGTAGCTGTTCACCACGGCGATGGGCTCCGGGTTGGGAGTGTCGAAGACCTTGACGTGGCGGACGATCTTGCCCGTTTCGCGATCGACGCAGACGGCGAACATCTGTTTGCCGTCGGGCGTCGCAGTGGTCAGCCAGATCTGCTGGCGCCAGATCACCGGCGAGGACCAGCCGCGGCCGGGAATCTCTGTCTTCCAGGCCACGTTCTCGGTTTCGCTCCAGGTGACGGGCAGCCCGGTGCTGTCCGCATGCCCGTTGCCCGCCGGGCCGCGGAATTCAGGCCACGTTTCGCCGGCCCGGACACAGACCGCGGTCAGCAAGACGCAAACGAATACCTGATGCGTGCGAAGCATGAGTTCTCTCCAACTAGGTGTGGCCTGATTCGGGAGGCCAGGTCTATTGTCAGGCCGGAACTCTCCTGAACACGGTTTGTGGTTACACTCCAGGCCGCCGTCCAAAGCGGTGACAAGGCACCGCACTCCAAAATCTGGCAGCGTGCCGCGGATCTGCTACGCGTGAGGCGCAGCCCGCGCGGCTGAACGAGCCCAGCTGATGGCGGCCCGATCACTCCGTGCCCGACGGGTTGGCCAGTTGTTTCTCGAACCAGGCCGCCATTTCGCTCGTCGCACGCTTGGCGTCTTCGCCGCCGAAGCCGTGGCCGGCACCGGAAATCTCGATCAACTGGCTCTTCACGCCTTTCTCTTGAAACGCGGCCTGAATGTCGCGGCTGTGTTTGATCGGCACCAGCTCGTCGGCGTCGCCGGCGATCAGCAAGGTGGGGGCATCATCGGGGGTGACTTGCAGCAGGGGCGAAACGCGGGCGGCCTCTTCGACGGTCAAATCCAGGGCTGGGAACCGGTTATAGGCGGGCAGATGGTCCGGAGCTTTCCAGACCATAATCCGTAGATCCGTGGGCGCTACGAAGGCTACCACGGCTTGCACCCGGTTCCCGGCGCGCAAGACCGGGTCGTCCGCTTTCGGGTCGCCCTCGTCCGAGGCCGTGCCCAACATCAGCGACAGGTGCCCACCGGCGCTGTAGCCGTACACGCCCAGTCGCTGCGGATCGACGCCGAACCGTTGGGCGTTGACGCGGATATAACGCACCGCGCGGCGGACATCCTCGACCGCTTCGGCAATCCCGAACTTGGGGCTGCTGCCGTGCCGGACGGCAAAGACCGTCAAGCCTTTATCCGTCAGCGGCTTGAACATCCCCTGCGCCTTCTCCGGCGGCTGCCAACTCGAGTACCAGCCGCCGCTGACCATGAACAACACGCCGGCTCCATTTGCTTTCTCGACGGGCTGGAAGACGTCAAAGGTCAGCGCCAACCCAAACTTGTGGCCGTACACCACATCCGGCACGATCTTCACGGCCTCGGCAGCCATTGAAACGGCGGTGATCGAAACGCAAATCAGCAACCCGGCACCAACTCGCAAACGACGCATGGGCATGCTCCTGATGGTTGAGGGCTTGTGCGGACGCGCCGATTTCCTCGCGATTCCGCGACGAACGGCACGGCTCGGAGAGCCATGCTACAGACAGCCACAGCCTCCGAGGCGTGCGGCATTGTACGGCAAACGGGACCGGCAGGAAACCCGCCCGGCGGCGATCGGGCTCGCGTTTCGCCGAGACGTTCGCCGCAATCCAAGACGCACCTACCCGCGGCCGTGCTTGAAATGCTGCCCGGTGATGTAGGCCGAATAGACGAGCACCAGCAGCAGAATCAGCCCCAGCGCGATGTAGGGTCCTTTGCCGTAGTAAAAGGGATCGGAAAAGTGCAGGAACGACCACTTCTTGAAGCCGAGGTGAAAGAAAAAAGCCGCCAGGATCACGCTGCCGCTGAAGAGATACTTGAGCAGGGGCGGCAAAGCCCGTTCGTCTCGCGCCGCCAGCACGTGGGCGATGGAGATCACCACCGCCGCCGCGATCAAGATCCAGCGGGTCACCGAGCCCAGCCCCGGCGTCATGAACGGCGGCAGTTGGGACAGCATGATGATGATGGCCGCGTAACCGGCCGCCAAGAACGCGACGTGCATCACGTAGGATTCTCGTTCGCCGCCCTCCTCGGTCCCCGCCGGCCGGTCCAGCGACCGGTCTTCCGACCGCGCCACCAGAAACATGATCGCGATGGCCAGCAGGATGCCCGCCAAGATCAGCAGGGTGAAGAGGCTCATGACCGGTTCGCCGGCCGCCTCGTCCAGCCCACGCTTCACTTTCATGGCCGATTCCAAGTCCTCGACCGTCTGTGCCCAGAGCGGGCCGCCGGAGAGGAATTGCCAGAGCACGGATCCGCCTGCAATCGCGCTGACGCTTGCCCAGATTCGGCCGCTGCCGCCCATCGTCACGCCCCCCTGTCAAGGTTTCGCCGCATGGACCTGAGTTGCCAGCCGTCATTGTACCTGATCGCGTGACGTAATCCAGAATGTCGGGAAATTGGGCGGTTGAACTAGTCGGCGGCCGATTTCGCAGGGTCCCAAACCGCCACGCCCATGTGGTAGCGGCCATGGTAGGATGATTTGCTGGCGTAGTAGGCGGTGACGACGCTGCCGTCGGCCAACTGGACGCTGCTGGGGTAGCCGCCATCACCCTGGAAATCGGCGACCCGCAGCGGCGGGCTCCAGGTCTTGCCGGCGTCGCGAGTGAAGCGGACGTCGACACCGCGGTTCGCGGTGCGATTGCCGTAAGTCAGCATCAACCGGCCGTCCCGCAGCTGCAGCAAGTGGCCGGGGTGCTGCGAGGCCTCGGTCACCGGACCGCACGCGACCCAGGTCCTGGCGTCGTCCTCCGAGCGGTACAGCTGTAACTCGCTGATCCGCGCGGCTGCCAGCCATTTTCCATTGCCCAGGTGCACCAGCGCCGTTTCGTTGCGGTGCTTGTCCGGGGCCAGCGCCGCCGGCTCGCCCCACGTCTTGCCGCCATCGGGACTGCGATACACGTACACGCGATCGTCGCGCAATTTGAGCACCTCGTAGATCGCCACTCGCAACTGTCCGTCCGCGCCCGGCAGGATATCGCCGAACGGGATGCAGTCGCCGCCTCGCGGCCCGCGTGCGGGGAACGCCTTGCGGTCCACCGTCCAGGTGCGGCCGCCGTCGGCCGAGCGGCAGACCCAGGGTTCGAGGATGCCGGCTCGGAATGCGGCGCGCCGCTGCCCTTCCGGATAGCGATTCGACCAGCCCGAGCTGATCACCAGCAGATCGCCACCCGGCGCCAAGCCCGCTGCCACGTTCATCCGATTGGTGTCCGGCTCGTGCGCCGCCGGCGTGCCGCGTTTCTGCCAACGGTGGCCGCCGTCCGTGCTGGCCCAGCACTCGACGTCGCCGGCCACCGATCCGTGGCTGGGTTGGTTAAAGATCGTGGCCACGATCGCGCCGTCGGGCAGCAGCGTCAAATTGGGCCACGCACACACGTTGTCGACGGCAACGATCGGTTCCGGAATCTTGCCGTCGCGGTCCTGGACGCGTGCCAGCGATGTTTCGGCAGAAAGGGCAGCGGAGGCGCAGACCACCATCAGTGTCGCGGCGAGGGTAATCAGTCGCGAGGTTCGAGTCGGAATGGACAGCCGCATGTTGAACTCCTTGTTTTAGGGCCGGGACGCGTCGTGGATGGACGGTGTGAAAACGATTATACTGACCGTCGCACGGCTTGCACTTGGCCGGCCGTGTGGTGTGGGAACCAGACTTTATCGTAGGCTCTTGCTCGGGAAACGGAAACCATGCGATTTCAATTCTTCAAACAGATGGTTACGACGCACAGGAAAGTGACACCTCTCGCAGTGGCTTGGCTATTCGTGGCTGGGCTGAACCTGCTGGCTCTTGACGGCTGGACGGCAGAACCCGTAGCCAAGGGCCACGTGGTCCTGGATGCTGATTTCGAGGCCGCATCGGACGAGTCGGCGTGGGCCGGCGACCTGCGATACGAGGCGGGGTACGAGAGCCCGCGTTCGTTGTGCGTGGACAGTCGCGCCGGCGGAGGCTCGCCGACGGTTCGCGTGAGGCTGCCGGCGGAAGCGTTGCGTGGCTGTACCCTGCGCGGTTCCGCCATGGTCAAGGCGGACGGCGTCAGCGCCAAGCCGAATCCGTGGAACGGCATCAAATTCATGCTGGCGATCGAGACGCCGGACCGCAAGCTGTGGCCGCAAGCGGCGCTGGAGACGGGCACCTTTGACTGGAAGCGAGCGGTGTTCACGACCAAGATCCCCGCCGACGCCACCGCGGTGACGTTGGTGCTGGGCCTGGAGCAAGTCACCGGCAAAGTCGGTTTTGACAACGTCAAGATCGCGGTCGCCAAGCCGCCCACGACGGTCAAACCTGCGCCCGCGCCGGGAATCGCGTTCAAAGGCCACGATCTGCCGAGATTGCGGGGCGCGATGATCGGCCCGCACATCGACGAGGACGGCCTGCGGACCCTGGGCCGCGACTGGAACGCCAACCTGATCCGCTGGCAGCTGATCCGCCACGGCCGGCCGGGCCAGCCCAGTTCGCTGGCCGATTACGATGCCTGGCTGGAGGGGGAACTGAAGCGATTGGACGCCGCGCTGCCGTTGTGCCAGCGGTACGGCGTCTACGTGGTCGTGGACCTGCACTCGCCGCCGGGCGGCAAATCGACCGTCAGCGGCTACGTGGGCTCGGACGACCGGCTGTTCGCCGACCGGGCTGTGCAGGACAAGTTCGTCGATGTATGGCGCGGCATCGCTCGGCGCTACAAGGATGCGCAGCCCATCTGGGGCTTTGATCTGGCCAACGAGCCCGTCGAGGAATTCGTCGAGGAAGGCTGCGACGACTGGCACGCGCTGGCGGAACGCACCGCGCGGGCCATCCGCGAGATCGATCCGCAGCGGACGATCATCGTCGAAGCGCCGCCCTGGGGAGGACCGGACAGCCTGGCCGATTTTACGCCCATCGCCGCGCCCAACATCGTGTACAGCGCCCACATGTACGTTCCAGGCCAGTTCACGCACCAAGGGGTACACCAGCGGAACCAGCCGCCGGTCAACTATCCCGGCGACGTCGGCGGGAAACACTGGGACAAGGCGTCGCTGCAGGCGGCGCTGCAACCCGTGATCGACTTCCAGAAGAACTACAACGTCCACATCTACATCGGCGAGTTCAGCGCCATTCGCTGGGCGCCGGGCGACAGCGCTTGCCGCTACTTGCGGGACGTGATCGAGATCTTCGAGGAGCACGGCTGGGACTGGAGCTACCACGCCTTCCGCGAGTGGAGCGGCTGGAGCGTCGAGCACGGTCCGGACCGCAACGACACACAGCCCACAGCGCAGCCCACGGACCGGCAGTTGCTGCTCCGCGAGTGGTTTGGGAAGAATCAAAAGCCGGCTTGGACGCGACAGGAATGACGAATGCAAACGTTGGGTCCAGCGCGGTCGCTACGCGGTGGAGGTGGAAGTCGAGGTCGTTTACCCCGCCGATTGCCCCTCCGAAGCCTGTCTCGAACCGGCTACCGTGCGCTGGCTGGACGAAGTAGCGCGACACGCAGAAGCAGGCGATGTCGAGTACCTCCAGAAGGCTGGCCGCGTCTTCCAGGCAGTCGTGGGTTAATCGCCCGACAGAGCGAACGCCCATCGTGACGAGTCCGGGCCTAGAATCCCAGCGATTCGATCGCCGCGGCGACGGCTCGCCGCACGGCGTACAAACGCTCGGGCTCCGGCAGGATGCGAGTGGAATAGTAACCGCCGTCGTTGGGGATTTGAACCAGTTGCTGCGCGTCGTTCAGCGTCCGCTCGGCGGCTTCCGTCGGCTTGCCCGCCGAGCGGGCGGCCTCAATCCGGCTCTGCAACAGGTACAGGTACTCGTAGTCCTCGACGCCCTCACGCGCTTGCTCCAGACGGATCGAGCTGACCGGCCCGTCGTGGCCGATCGGTTGGCCGGGATACACCAGGAACCCGTCGCCGTTGGGATAGCGGACCCAATACGATTCGCCCGGCTCGCTGCTTTGATTGATGAACGAGTGCCAGCCGAAACGGTACGGATCGTAGGTGTGCCAGGACACGCCCCAAAACTCGTACGCTTCGGCGCCGTACTTGAAACAGTAATGCGGCAGCAGCCGTTCGACCGCGCAGTACGGCGTGTCGGTACACATCTGGCCGTCGGTGGTGAACCAGAGGCGGTCCTTGGCCGCTCGCAACGCGGCCATCTTCGCCGCCGGCACGCAGCCGTAGTGGCCGATGCCCCAGATGTCCAGGTACCGGTCCCAATCCGGCACGTGCCTCCAGGTGCTGCAGTAGATCGGGATCTCCGGATCGACCTCGTGAATCATGTCGCACAGCGCTTTCATCTGCTGGCGAATGTGCTCGTGGTGGTCGAACGGCTCGTCCGAGATGTACAGCACGATGCGCCGGTGCCAGCCCTTGTCCTTGACGTGCTGCCAGTACAGCCGCAGCAACTCCCGGTAGACCCGCTTGTACTCCGGCCGCAGGCGACTGCGATCCGCGGACTCGAACGGCGGCTCGCCTTCGTACGGGCGCTGGCCGAAAACGGTCTTCGGGGGATGCCCCCAGCCGAACAGGTACAGGTTCCAGGGCGTATACGCAAAGGGGAACTTCAATTCGTCGAAGTAAACCTGGGCCGCGCGGTCAAATTCGGCGAAGTCCGCCGTGACCTTGCCGTCTTCCAAGCGAAAAACGGGCGCGGGCCGGATCGTGTCGGGACACAACCGGCGGGAGGCGAGAAAACGGATGATCTCCGGATACGCGGCGTCCAGCGACTTGCCCCACACGCCGCGATCCGGGCCGAAACGGACGTCGTAAATCGCCGCGACGTGGTTCTCGTCGGGCAGCGTGAAGTCCCACACGTGGACCCGGAAGGGAACCGAAATCAGCGTCTGGCCGGAAGCCGCCAGCCGCACGCGGCCATGATAGTCGCCCGCCGGCGCGTCCTTGGGCACGCCTACGGTGAGCCAAATCGGCTGCGTCAAATTCGCGCGCAGATCCGTGGTCTTGCGGGGCAACAACGGGTCAGGCCACAGGCCGGCCCAGCCGTCACCGCGGCCCGCGTTGCTCGGTACTTTTCGATGCCAGGCCGGGGCCTTGGTCTGATAGTAGCTGCTGGGATGGTCGATCGGCACGTAGCCGACAACCTCGATGCGAACGTCTTTCAGTGAGCAACCTTGGGGACCCAGCGGAGGATCGACCAGGATCTGCACGCCGGCCAAATCGGCAGGACTCCGCACCGCCAGTTGCAGGGATTCTTGTTCGTTGCGGGCGGCGAAGATCTCGGCGGCTTCGAGTTTTTCAGCAAGCCCGGCTGTTCCGGCAGAGCCGGGCTTGTGCGATTGCTGGGACACGGCTGCGTTCTGCGGCAAATCGTCCTGAAACACCTTGACCACGGCCGGCACTTGCCAGACCGCCAGCCCGCTGTCGGGCGGAGCGTGCTGCGATTCGAGGCCCGCCAGTTGGCCTGGGACAACCTCGACGAGCGTCACGCCGTCGTGCCACACGATGCCGGTGTTTTCCATGGTCAAGTGCAGTTGCAGCGTCGTCGTATCGTCGGGCATGGACAACGTCCCGGAAATCAAGGTCCAGTCCGACGTCCCCGTAATCGACGGCCCGACGCTGGCATACCCGCCCTGCTGGGACAGCTGTCCGTCGGCCGTGCGGCGATGCGCGTGCAAGAGAACTCCGCCGCCCTGCACCTCCTCGCACTTGACCCATGCCGACAACAAATACGTCTTCCCTGGTTGGACCGGCACGTCCTGCCGCCAGCCGCGCCAGGCTTTGGGGGCATCGGCGGGGACGTGCATCTTGGCACACCGACGGCCGATCGCACCGCGCTGGGCGGCGTCGAGGCCAAAGCGGACGCCCTGAGGTTGCGACTGGCCGCTGGCCGTCCACGCGTCGGGCAGCGACTCGCCCTGCTCGAAACTGGGATTGCGGACCAGATTGACGGCCGAGTCAACCAGCGACCCGGCGTCGGGCCCCGCGCCGGGTGCGTCTGGTGAGCCCTCAGCGAAGTACAGATAAAACACGCTGGAAGACCGAGGCGGCAATGGACCGGCAAACAAGAGTTGTCCGGCCCGTTGCTGGTGCGGCACGGGATGACCGGCCAGCGTCACGACCACGGAGTCCAGGTTCCATCGCCCTCGCAGGCGTGACTGCAGGCGTCCCAACTCAAACGCCACGACGGATCGTTCGCTGGCCTCGTTGCTCAGATTCAGCGCTCGGATCGCCGCTCGATACGGCAGGACTTTTCCCTGAATGCCCGGCTTCTGATACCAACTTGCGCCTGCTCCGATGTCGCGGATCGAGACGGTTTCGACGGGCAAGACCTCCGCGCGCACGACGCCGGGCGACAGACGTTCCAGCGAAGCGTTATCGAACCAGGCCGTGCCCGTCCCGCGCAGCACGGTGCCCAGGCTCAGGCGGTCCGCCTCCGCCGGGGCGGTGAACTCGACAGCAACTTGTTTCCAGTCGAACGATCCGTCGCCGGCCGACAGCATGGGCGCCGTCAGCATCGGCTGCTGTTGGTCGCCCACGTGAAGGTACCAGCCGCAGGAGCCGCGCACGTCCTGCGCCTTGACCCAAGCCTGGAACCGGTACTTTGCGCCGCCGACGATCGCGATGTCGCCTTGCCGAGTGGCGATCCAAGTCGGCTCGGCGCCCTCCGCCACGACGGTCTTCAGACAACGGCTTCCCGATGGAGACTGCTCGGTGCTCCAGGAAGCCCGGTGCTGCTCGTCCGCCGGATCGTGCCGCCAGCCGGCCGGCGTGTCGCCCTCGCCCAATTCGACGTCGCCGTTGGTCAAGCCGGCCCGCGCGGATAGCATGTCCGGCACGCGACCGGCGAGCGGGTTGTCGAAGTAGACATAATAGACAGCCGTCGTCTGGGGCGGACATTCAACGGGGATCACCAGGGTGCTGCCGTCAGGAATCGGGCCCTGTTCGACGACGTCTCCACCGGCGTCCCGCAGCACGAACAGCATTTCCGTCCCGCGCGCGTCGCACACGCGCAGCGATTCCGCGTGCTGGCCCGCCAAGGCAATTTGCCCGCTTGCTGCTCCGACCACGACCTGCACCGGGAACCCAGCGAGTTCCGCAGAACCATCGTTCGTGACCTTGACGGCCACCCGTTTGTGCCACCAGCCGGTCCCGTCCAGGTACAACGGATGATGCCAGGACGCCTCGGCGGCAGCGGCGGCAGAACTCAGCAACACGCAAACGGCCGCGACAGACAAACTCGATCGGATCATGGCGGGGCTCCTATCTGTGACTTCCTGACATTCTCCAGATTTTTGCGGACAGAAAAATGGGGTGACAGAAAAATGACGGGACGAGGATCATGCCCCTTCCGGTTCTTCATTCTTCTGTCACCCCATTCTTCTGTCCGCCTCTTCTATTTCTTGTTCTCGTATTCCTGCCGGCAAACTACGTCGCCTTACACATCGCCGGTCCGAATGGTAATCTATTGCACACTCTGTGGGCAAACCTCAAGACTCCAAGGAGCCGATTTTCATGAAGAACTACATTCGCGGCAAAGTGGTCATCGTTACGGGCGGGACGTCCGGGTTCGGCCTGTCCGCCGCCGAACTGTTGCTGGAGCAGGACGCCAAGGTAGTCATTACGGGCCGCAATCCGGAACGCCTGCAGGCGGCCGAAAAACAGTTGGCTCACGACCAGTTGTTGGCTGTGCGCGCCGACGCGGTCAGCACGGCCGACTGGAAAGAGACGATTCGCCAGACGCTGGAGCGTTTCGGCCGGATCGACGTGCTGGTAAACAATCACGGCGCCGGCGTCAAGATCGCCGACGTCGAACAGATGAGCGACGAGGACATTCAGACCGTCATCGAGATCAACCTGACATCGGTGATCAAGGGCTGCCGCGAAGTCATCCCCGTGATGAAG